>JAFGCA010000274.1 GCA_016932895.1 Sedimentisphaerales bacterium
CCGACGCTGAACGAGTGGGCCCATTTCGCTCTCGTCTACGACGGCGCCGGCGGCGGCGATGACAGCCGCCTCTATGTCAATGGCGAAGTGGCGGGCAACCAGACCGTCGAGCTGGACACGAACCCCACGACCCGGACCTTCCAGATCGGTCTGTGGAGCGGGACCTCGTTCGACGGCGTGATCGACGACGTGCGTGTGTACAAGAAGGCCCTGACCGAGGCCGAGATCGCCGAGGCCATGCGGGGCAACCCGCTGCTGGCCGGCAGTCCCAACCCCGCCCCCGGCGCGATTGTGGACATCCGCGACGCCACCATGCTGACCTGGACGGCCGGCGATACGGCGGCCTCGCACGATGTGTACTTCGGCGCCGACCGGGCGGCTGTAGCTGCCGTCGGCAACGATGCCCCCGAGTTCCAGGGCAACCAGCCAGGCACGAGTTTCTCGCTGGCCGGCCTGGTCGAGTTCGGCGGCGGCGACTACTTCTGGCGGATCGATGAGGTCGAGGCCGACGAGACCGTGCAAACGGGCTACGTTTGGAAGTTCACGATTCCGGATCATCTGATCGTCGACGACTTCGAGAGCTACAGCAATGAGGTCGGCAGCCGCGCCTTCGAGAAGTGGATCGACGGCATCGGCTTCACGCAGCCGGTGGACACTCCGGGCAATGACACGGGCGCGTTGGTCGGGCACGACATCTGGACCATCGGTACCCCGTATACGACGATCATGGAGACCGGCAACGTCCATGGTGGCAATCAGGCCATGCCGATCTACTACGACAACACTTTGGCCCTCGGCATCTCCGAGGTCGACCGCACCTTCACGCCGGGCCAGAATTGGACCGTCGAGGGCGTAACCACGCTGGTGGTGCACATCCGCGGCGAAGCCGACAACACGGGCAATTTGTACGTCGAGATCAACGGCGCGAACGTGCCCTACGACGGCGACCCGACAGACATCGCGAGCGGGGAATGGATTGCGTGGGAGATCGACCTTGCCTCGGTCGGCGTGAGCCTGACCAACATTACCACGCTGACCATCGGTATCGAAGGCGGCCAAACGGGTGTCCTGTACGTCGATGACATCATCCTGACTAAGCCTTGAATACGCGACGTCGCAGGAGAACAACGTAAATCACACTGACAGACATCTTGGGACTTGCACGGGCTGCGATCATCGTATCGCAGCCTTTGTTTCTTTGGCGTAACCGTGGCCCCTTATCAAGCAAGAGGCACCGCCCTTGAAAAAATACGTATTTTCCCTAATGGGTGACGTCGGCCCGGCGGTGTTATAATGAAAGGGTTTGGCCGATGGGCAGTTGACCAGGGCGTCGCCACACAATCGAGTATCTCGAGAGATGAGAGGTGTTATGGAGGACAGGCGATACCCCTCTTTCCGGGAAGATGGGTAGAACGGGGACGGCTCGTCGACCAGAGTCCGTAAGGTACTGAGCACGCGCCCAAGTGAGGTCCGGCTTGACATCTCAGGACCCAAGCGCAAGTCCGAACCGTAGAGCATGGCTCAAGATCGTTCAATCTGGTGGCATTCACAAGACGCTTTGACGTATAGCCAAGGCGTGGGGTATTGCCAAAACTGGTGCTAAGGAGGCTGGTCATGACTAAGAGATCGATTGTTCCTTTGGTTGTGGTGTTGGCGCTGGGGCTGATCGTTGTGCCCGCTGACGCTGGTCTTGTGGGTCGCTGGAAGTGCGACGAAGGCGCGGGCGCGACCGCGTACGATTCCAGCGGCAACGGTAATAACGGAACCATCCATGGCGCAGAGTGGAGCGATGGCAAATATGGGAAAGCTCTTCACTTCAACGGCGCAGACAACTATGTGGAAGTGCCCACCGCGGACAGTCTTGAAATGGATGACAAGGTAACCGTTTCTGCGTGGATCAATTGGACGGATGCCGGCGACGGCTGGCTGTGCGTTCTGGCCAATGGGCAGCAGAACGGACCATGGGAAAACTATGGGCTGTTTGTCAACCGAACGAGCCGTTTCGTCTATCTCACGCTGTCCATGGAGGGCGAACACGTCACGCAGCAGACGCCCAACGACGTTGTGGAGCCGGATGAATGGGTGCACGTCGCCGCGACATGGGATGGTTTTGCCGCAAGGATCTATGTCAACGGAGTGATGGAGCTGGAACTGCCTCGAACGGGCCAGCTCGTTCCTACGGGACTTCCTCTGCGAATTGGGCACCGTAACGGCAGCTCTCACTACTTCAACGGGAGCATAGACGATGTGCAGATCTACGACCAGGCACTGACCGAGCAAGAGCTTGGCACTGTTCAGCAAGGGGATACGGTCAAATTCCCACTTGCCTACGCTCCCGAACCGGGCAACGGTGACATGATCGAGGCAACCACACAGATGCTTCAGTGGAAACCGGGAGATCACGCGGTCTCACACGACGTGTACTTTGGCGAAAGTCTCGAAGGCGTCAGTCAGGCCACGCCTGCGGACGGCGCGTTCCTGGGCAACCGAAGCGAGACCTCAGCCTCGGTACAGGAACTGACCTCAGGGGCCACCTATTACTGGCGGGTCGACGAGGTGGACGAGGACCATCCGGACAGTCCGTGGAAAGGCGAGGTCTGGAGCTTCCGGGTGCGCCCGTCGATTGCCTGGGCCCCCTACCCCGATGACGGAGTCCTCTATGTGTTGCCCGACGCCGATCTGACTTGGGAAGGCGGGATGGGCTCGCTATTCCACACTGTCTACTTCGGCGAGAGCTTCCAGGAGGTCGACGAGGCAGCGAGTGGCGGCTACATGACCGCCAGCCCAACGTACGATCCCGGGGTGCTGGAGGTCGACAAGACCTATTACTGGCGGGTCGATGAGTTCGCAATGACCGGGACCACCCAGAAAGGTGAAGTCTGGAGCTTCACGACGGTGCCGGTCGTGGCCCCTGTGGAGGAGTCCAATCTGGTCGGTTGGTGGAGCTTTGACGAGGGGATGGGAACAACGGCAGTGGACTGGTCGGGCCACGGCAGCCACGGCATGATCGGAGGCAATGCGCAATGGGTCGCCGGCTATCACGCCAACGCTCTGGACATGACCGGCGGCGCCTCGGTGGATATCCCTGCCGAATCGTGGTCTACCATCGACACGCAGGCGACGCTGGCGCTCTGGCTGTACGGCAATCCGGCCGGCGTGCCGAACAACTTCACTTTCGGCGCTTTTCAGAGTCCCACGGTCGGCCAAACGAGGGTGTTCTCCGCCCACATTCCCTGGAGTGGCAGGGTGTACTTCGACACGGGTGGCAGTGCCGCCGAGACGTACGACCGCATCGACCAGGCTGTCCTACCCGGCGAGTATCAGGGGCAGTGGCGCCATTGGGCCTTCGTCAAGAATGCTGAAACCGGTGCCCAGGAGATCTACCTGGACGGAGAACTGTGGCATAGCGCTGCCGGTATGACACGGGTCATGACCGGAATAACGGCCTTTACCCTGGGAGACCAACCCGCCGGCGGCTCTCCCTACAGTGGAATGATGGACGACGTGCGACTCTACGACAGGGCGCTGACCGCCGAAGAAATCCAACAGATCATGCGCGGCAATCCTCTTCTCGCCTGGAGTCCGGAGCCATCGCGCGATGCGATGGTGGATATCCGCGACGCGACGTCGCTGAACTGGAGCGCCGGCGATACGGCGGCCTCGCACGACGTGTACTTCGGCACGGATAAGGCCGCCCTCGAATTGCAGGGCAATCAGCCGGGCACGAGCTTTCCGCTGGCCGGCCTGGTCGAGTTCGGCGGCGGCGACTACTTCTGGCGCATCGACGAAATCGAGGCCGACGCGACCGTACAGACGGGCAACGTGTGGAGCTTCACGGTGCCGCCGTACCTGATCGTGGATGACTTCGAGGGCTACAGCAACGAGGTCGGCTCCCGTGTTTTCGAGGTCTGGGTTGACGGTGTCGGCTTCACGCAGCCGGTGGACACTCCGGGTAACGGTACGGGCGCGCTGGTCGGGCACGACGTCTGGAGCGGTGCGTACCCTACGCTTACGGAGACGGGCGACGTCCACGGCGGTAACCAAGCTATGCCGATCTACTACGACAACACCGCCGCGCCTGAACGTTCCGAGGCCGATCGCACGTTTACACCAAGCCAAAACTGGACGGTCGAAGGTGTCGCGACATTGGTCGTACACTTCCGCGGTGAGGCCGACAACACGGGCGCGCTGTACGTCGAAATCAATGACGCCCGGGTCCCCTATGACGGCGACCCGGCTGACATCGCCAGCCGTCCGTGGATCGCCTGGGAGATCGACCTGGCCTCGGTCGGCGTGAACCTGACCAACGTCACCACGCTGACCATCGGTATCGAAGGCGGCCAAACCGGTGTGTTGTACGTCGATGACATGCGTCTGATCCGACCTTGACCTGCGGTGGTAAAGCAAGCCGAGAACTGCTTTCCGGCGTTGACGGCAATTCCTTCTGCGGATTGATTCGTTCGCCCGGGAAAGGGCAAGAGGATACGGCTGTCCGCGACGCGGAGTCATCGGAATTGATGACACGAAATGGGCGGTAATGGCAATTGACTTGTTGCCGCGCTCGCACGACGATATGTGAACCTCCGGGGCCTCCGGCTTCGGAGGCAGGGACAGGGTGCCATATCCTGTTCGTTATCGCAGGGGAATCGGTAGTGAAACGCCGTAAGGGCGTTTTCGGTTGACGGTCATTCTCAGTTCTCCATCGACATGGATTGTTCCGGCCGAGAGATGCAAGGATGTGCGGCGTTGCCATGAGGCAAAAACTCATTCGCGTGCGGCGATGAGACGCGATTCTTGACGTCGCCGGTGCCGGGAAAGGAGGAAGATCATGTTGCGGAAATTCATTCATTGAGATCCTCTCAACGCGGTGCCGCTGCGGACATGACGGACGCGAGCCGACATGGTCGGCTCAACGCGGACCGCTGCCGGGAAAATGTAGGCCAATGCAGGCGGCGGCAAGTGCGCGGGATTATGTCGTCATGCCCTCCGTAACGGGCCGTCGCGAAAGTTGGGCGACATCGTGTGAGAGCGGAAAGTTGCGCTGGGCTCCGAAGTGATACCCGCGCAATGTCTCTTCCCGACAAGGGCGCACTTCGGCGCGTGCAAAAAGGAAGGAGGTATTCTCACGGCAGGACATGGGTGAAGCAACTGGTTTGCGTTGTGTTTGGCAAGGTAGCGTTGCAGACTACTTCTCTGGATAAGGAGATAACTCATGTTTCGGAAAAAAACGATTCTTACAGTTTCTCTGTTCCTGTTGTGTGTGGGACCCGCAGGGTCCGCACTTGCGCAGGAGCTCGACCCGAACATGGTCGGCTGGTGGAAGTTCGATGACGCGCGGGGCTCTGTTGCCACCGACTCGTCCGGCAACGGCTATGATGGAGCGGTCGTGGGTGCGACCTGGAAGCCCGGACAGCTTGGCGCAGCCCTGGCGTTCGGTAGCGGAGCGTATGTGGACGTTCCCGCCGAAGCGTGGTCGACCGTCGATACACAAGTCACGGCGGCGTTCTGGGCCTACGGCGATCCGGACGCCCAACCACAGGCCAACTTCATATTTGGAGCCTTCACGAACCCCGCTGACAACAATGCGCGGGTCATGTCCGCCCATGTGCCCTGGAGCAACGGGACTGTGTATTTCGATACCAGTGGCAGAGAAGGAGCGTGGGATGTCGACAGGATCAACCGTGCGGCCGATGCCGCGGACTATGAAGGTACCTGGACCCACTGGGCGTTCGTCAAAAACGTGGAAACGGGCGACCAGCAGATCTACCTCAATGGGGTCCTCTGGCACAGCGGTACCGGAATGACCAAGCCCATGACGGGCGCCGACGTTACCGCCTTCACGATCGGCTGCGCGCCCCGCCTCACGGAGTTCTACGTGGGCTCGATCGACGATTTTCGGCTCTACGACAGGGCCCTAAGCGAACAGGAGCTTCAGGTTGTCATGGAGGGGGCGGACACGGTATACCCGTCCGCCATCGGCATCCACCCGAAGAACGGCGCGATCGATGTTGACACAACGCTGCTGGAGTGGAAGCCGGGCGACACGGCCGTCGCCCACAATGTGTATCTGGGCACCGATCCCGATGCGATGGATCTGATCGCCGAGGGCGACGGGGCCGCGAGCCAGGCCGCCGTTACGCTGGAACCGGGGCTGACGTACTACTGGCGCGTCGATGCGATTGATGCCGAGGGCGTGGTCTTCGAGGGCGATCTCTGGAGTTTCGGTACGCTGCCGCTGGAGGCGCATTTCCCGAATCCCTACGATGGCCAGGAGAATGTCTTGACCGATACCCAGTTGAGCTGGACGGCCGGCAAGGCCGTGATGCTGCACAACGTGTACTTCGGCACCGATCCGGGCGCTCTGACCCCAAACATGTTCCTGCAGGACACGACCTTCGATCCGGGGCCGTTGGAGGCGGGTACGACGTACTACTGGCGGGTCGATGAGTTTACGGGGGTCGCAACCAACGAGGGCCCGCTCTGGAGTTTCAGCACCGTGCCCGAGGTGCCAATGACGGACGATCCGAACCTTATCGCGTGGTTCAAGCTCGATGAAGGCGGGCACACGACGGCCGTCGATTCCTCGGGCTACGGCAACCACGGAACCCTGGTCAATGGCCCCCTGTACAGCGACGGTGTCATTGGTCCGGCCCTGGTCTTTGACGGGCAGAACGACTATGTGAACGTGGTGCTGGACGTGCCGGAAAACGGCGGTGCGGCGGCCTTCTGGTTCAAGACCGTCAACCCCAACTGCGGTTTGTATGCGGTGGTCCAGAATCCGCTCGGCGGCGGTGGCTACGACCGCATGATCTACCTGACCGGCGGCAATATTGGCGTGCGGATCTGGGACACGGAGGTGATCACCACGGCAGGTCTGGACGTGGCGGACGGGTGCTGGCACCACCTGGCACATACCTACGGCGACGCCGTCGGGGGCCAGAAGCTGTATGTGGACGGCGTGCTGCAGGCCTACGGCATTAAGGCCGAGTCGAACTTCGACTGGCAGGAGCGCGTCAACATCGGCTGGTCCGCCGATGCCGCCCAGGACTTCTTCGAAGGCCTGATAGACGACGTGCGGATCTACGACAGGACCCTGGGGCCGGACGAGATCGAGCAGCTTGTGGCGGAGGCCGCTTTGGCGCCCTGCGGTCCCGAGCCGATTCCCCAGGTCATCGTGGAGGACTTCGAGTCCTACAACGACACCGACAACCTCATCTTCGAGACGTGGCTGGCCGATGGTGGGGCCATGGTGGGCAACGCCGAGCCGCCGTATGCTCAGTTCCAAAGCAGACACAGCGGAGCCCAAGCCATGCCTTTGGCCTATGACAACACCGATGCCGGTTTCTCCGAGGCTACGCTGTCGTTCGACGGGCCCCAGGATATGACCGGCAACGAGTTGAACACGCTGTCGCTCTGGTACCGGGGCAGGAATCTCGGCCAGGACAGCCTCACCTATGACGCTACGTCCGACACCTACACGATGACCTCGTGGCATAGCGGGGATGTCTGGGGCGGTTATGACACGATGCACTACGCCTTCCAGGAGGTCTCCGGCGATTGCGAGATCATCGTCAAGATCGAGAGCCTGCAGAATCTGGAGACGGGCGAAGTCCTGCCCCAGTGGGTTCGCAGCGGCGTGATGATCCGTGACAGCATCGATCCGGGTTCACGCCATGTCGGTCTGTGTCTCGAATCGTTCCAGCAAATGGTCTGGGGACTCTACCGCGCCGAGACCGGCGGCGGCAGCGAGGCCCCGGACGCGACGCATCGAGGTCCCACGGGTGTGTCAGAGGCCCCCATCTGGCTGAAGCTCACCCGCACGGGTAGAGTGTTCCGCATGTCGCACTCGCTGGACGCGGTGACCTGGGAGTCCATCAGGGATCCGAATGCAGAGGCCACGGAGACGGAAGTGGAGTTGAACGAGAACGTACTGATCGGCTTGGTGCTGAATTCCAGCAATCTCAACCAATCGGCTCAGATGGTCGTCTCGAATGTCACCGTCAACGGTGCACCGCCGACCTTTGTGTCTGCGGCGATTGGGGACGCGTTCAACGCTCGCGAGCAGCTCTACGTTGCGGTTGAGGACGCCGCCGGGAACACCGCGGTCGCCCTTCATCCGGATGGCCCCGAGGCCGTCGGAGCTACGGACTGGACCGAATGGTTGATCCCCTTGGCGGCGTTTGCCGACGGAGGTGCGGACCTGAGCGCGGTCACCAGGCTGAGCATTGGCGTCGGTGGCGACGACGACCCCGACCCCGGCCGCTCCGGCATGCTCGACATCGACGACATCCGGCTGGTCCTGCCCGGTCCGGTGGGACATTGGACCCTTGATGAGGGCGCCGGGACCATTGCACATGATTCAAGCGGCAACGGCAACGATGGGACCCTCATGGACAATCCTGATCTGGATGATCCCACGTGGATTGCCGGCGTCATCGGCGGTGCCGTGGAATTTCATGGTACCGGCGTCGCAGGTACCGGTGGGGACTACTTCGATTGCGGCAGTGACGCCAGCCTGGACATTACCAGCAACATCTCCATCGCCCTCTGGATACGACCTGACGCCGATGATCCGGAAGGAAAGGGCACAGCCGGCGGTGAGACAGCGCCGCTGGCCAAGGCGACGAGCGATTGGAGCTGGCAGGTTCGATACGGCTGGAATACTGCAACACCTTACATGGGATTCCAGTTCAATACGTCGCCGAGGGCCTGGGCCTACGTTGACCGCAACCTGGAGCGCTTCGAGTGGGTCCACATCGCGTGCTCCCATGACGGCGCGACGCTGAAATGCTATCTCAACGGAGAAGAGACCGATTCGACGCCCATGGGTGAAATCCACAGCAGCGCCGACCCTGTTCTCATCGGCTCGGACGGCTGGCGCAGTGACTGGACTGGCGGCATCGACGATGTCAGGATCTACGACCGGCCTTTGTCCGAAGCTGAGATCCTCGAGCTTGCAGGCAACTGACGCCGGCCCCTTTCTGTTGGGGATGGCCGCAAGGCCAGCGTGGTGGACAAAGGTGTTTCGCCGTGTTTTGGGGGCCTGTGCTTGGGCGTTCTCCGGCACAGGCCCCATCGAAGCTCCTTTTGTCTGGCCCGTCGAAGCCTCTACGGTCCCTTCGGCCGTGCTGCCAGGTGCTGAGCGTCCAAGACCGAGAAGACCGCCTCGTTCAGAGCGGACCATTGCCCGTTGCTACGTGCGCGAGCCTTCACACGCGTGCGTTTCGTGAGGGGCACAGGCCCGCCGTACGGGACGGCCGCAGGCTCTATGGATCCTCCCGCAAGCCTTGGGTCTGAACCATCTGTGGTGTACCATATCGTTGGAGAGATACGGGGCATATTACGTCCTTCCGATACCGTCACTGAGAGATATGCCCCGCGTGACACAAGCCCCCCGTGCTGCGGGGCGCTGTCGATCCAGAACTCAGGGGCCGTGATGCCGGGGTAGAGGCCGGCGTTCCGGAACTGACCGAGTACGACCTCGGACCGATTCTCGCCGGCACTGACGCTGAAAAAGTTGAAGCGCAAGCGGTTCTGTTCGGTGAGCCAATCCTCCCGGCCGTAGGGAGGTATCCGAAAGAGATCGCCCCAGCGCGCGGACTCTGCCACAACGGCCCGATCCAACCGTGCGGCCCAGGTCATCCACCTGGTGTCGACGGCCTTGGCGGTAAGGGCACCGCCATGGAAGAAATGCCGGTGCACGTGATCGGCAAATAGCATGCGGAACTCCGCGTTGCTCCGCAGTCGGTCATACAGCCACGCGGATGTATTGTAGTTGCTGACGTCGACGCGATTGCCGGTGAGGTTGTTGAGAGATTCTTCCGCGTCCCAACTGAAGAATCGGAATCCATCGCCGGACTGACGATTGTCGATCGCGTAGGCATTGTTGTCCGGCCAGTCCACATTGTTGATGAAGATGTTCATGATCATATAATCGATAAGGCTTTCGACATGCAAATACCGGTCGATGTCCGCATACCCCTGAGAGGTGGAAACGTAGGGAGTCACGCCGTCATCGAGCGTGCGGTCGGCGATACGCAGCATGGCATTCCACGCCTCTAGATTGCCGTCCGTGACACTTGGATTCGGCGACTCGCCGCGGTTCCACTTGACCGCGTCGTAGTCGGCTTCGTCGCCGTTCTGGTACGATGCCAGGAAATCCGCGGTCGGCCGTTCCACGGCGTTGTAGAGACCCCAGTAGAGACCGTTGATGTACAGGTGCACGAAATTACCGTGAATCGTGAGCTGGCCCATGTCGCGCAGGCTGTCGCGGGCAAACTGATCCCGGAGATACTGTGTGGCTCGCAGGCGCGCATCACTGCGCCACGGGCTCGCCCAGGCCTGACCGTTGCCCGACCGCAGGACAATCTGGTCGTAGCTATTCAGATCCGAGTCGGCAAAGAACGGGAACTCCAGTCGCGACGCGCCGTATCTTTCGCGAAAGTACAGCCGAAACGCCTTCTTGAGCATTTCCGGGTATCGGTTCCAGCCACCGTGCGTGCGCACCCCGCAATTCACTTGGAAGCCCGCGCCGCCGTTGGGGTCGATGTATTCAATCGATGCAGGGCGCTCCCAGTCGATGCCTTTGCCCGTGGCGTTGGCATAAATGCCTCTCTCCAGACCGAACATGTCCTGCACGTTGGTCACCAGTGATAGCGTGGGAATCGAAAGCAGGGCGTCTTTGACATCGAACGGTTCTCCGTGATGATCGTAGTAGTTCGCGTCACGAGGTGAGGCTTGGTGATCGACCACGTACGGGTCCATCTCGTAGTCCGATTCGGCCGGCACCGGGCTGACTACTCCGGGCCCCGTAATCCAACTGCTCGGAAATCCCGCCGGAATCGCCGGCTGATGGATAACATCCTCCAGGAAGATGTACGTGTGGGTATCCACGGGCGTCGGCCTCCATCCGGCTTTGGAGGCCGCTACGCGAAGGACGGTCGTCGTGCCGATGCGGGGACAGTCGGACATCTGCTCATAGGCCTGCGCACCAGCGCCCGGTGTGCCATCAGCCTGGATCGGTGCGCTGCCGTCCGTGGTATAGTAGATCGTCGCTCCTTCGGTCGCACAGGTACAAGTGACATCGAAAGGAGAACTATAGAAGCCTCGCTCGTGACTGAGGCGTACTCTATCCACGAAACCGACGAATTCGCTGCTGTTGGCCCTGCCGGGTGTCGCCACGGCGAAGTACCGTTTCTCGTTGCGGATCAGACCATAAGACGTATTCCTTGCCTGAGGCGGGAACGTTCCGTTGTATTCACGATACTCGCTTACGATCTCACCAAAAGGTGCCACCAGCGCGAGGTATTCTCCATCGCTGTCGAGCCGAAAACTGGTGTGGAGCTCTGCGCCCGCATAGCGGCGATCCTTGTTGGAGGCAAACACGATAAGATAGCCCCGCGCCTCGATCATCGTTCCGTACGGAAACCGCCACCTGGTCAGGTTGTCGGGCGTATCCGTCAAAGACCAGCCGTCCAGATCTACGGCGGCGCTGGTGGGATTGTACACCTCGATCCAGTCCGACGACGCGCCGTCTTCGTCCAACAAGGTGTCTCCGTTGCTTGCCACAAACTCGCTGATCACCAACGGACCGAGACGCTGGTGCCACTGGTCAGCCAGTACGGCAAGATCCGCCAGGCCGACGCGGTCCGTGCCGATCATGTCCGCGAGACGCAAATCGCTGCCGCGATCGAGCCACCGGTCGGCCAGGAGTCCCATATCCTGAAAATCGACCCGGCAGTCTCCGTTCAGGTCGGCCCGGGGGCAGGCTACCGGAGCCGTGGCCGTGGCAAAGTGCCACACGTCGCCTCGTTCACCGCCGACGACATCCACACGCCAGTAGTACTCCCGGTCATGTTCAAGGCGGGGACAATAGCTGCTTGCGGCCTCAATGAGAACGCCGGTCACCCCGGCGAGGTCTGGGCTGCTCCCCAGATACAACCTGTACACGGGGTTGATCTCGGTGCCCGGAGCACCCCACTCCAGGGAGACGCCGGGGTCAACGTTTGTCTGACCGTCGTATGGGACGGGATTGTAGGGTCTGGTAACCGGTTGATAGGTCCCTTGTAAGCCATACCGGGTCTGCAGACTCCAACCCACTATGTTCATTTCTTCATCGCTCAGCACCCGGTCATAGACCAGCACCTCCGCAATATCACCATCCCAGCTCCTGTCGTTCCAGTCTCTGTCCCGCGTCAGTTGGTTGGTCGCAGCTGCGTGCGTCGTTCTGAGGGACACGATCGAGTAGGTCGTCGGCACTCGGACCGCCGTGCCATCCACGACTGCGCCATTGACAGCGGTTTCTCCCCCCAGTACTCCCGCATCGGTCCACATTTCTGACCAAAAGATATGACCGGGGCCGCGATGAAAGCCATAACTGCTCGAGTGTCCCAGCAGGCAACGCCAGTTTGTTGTCGCGTTCCCATCTTCCTTCAGGACCCAAAAAATGGTACGCGCCCCGGCAATCTCCGGGAAGCTCAGCCAGTCATCCACGCCATCGAATCGCACCGCGGCGCTGCCGTTGAGTGCTACCGCCCTATATGTTGGTCTCTGGCTCGACGTACTCTGAACCGCGTCACGATGTTGGCCGGATTGATCCGGCCAAACCTCAACCAGATCACCGTCTCTCAGGGCGATGATGCCGTCGGCCCTTAGATGCAACTGAAGGCCCTCTCTAACCGGAGATGCGTGTAGGGAGCCAACCTCAGCCAGCATCAGAAGCGTAGCCAAAAGCCATCTATGGCGACTCTTCATGACGCCTGCCTCCTACGTATCCACCGAGATTTCCCATATGACCCTGCAAACGGTACAGATGCACGCTGTATGTCTTATGATACCACTACGCCACATTCAGTTTCAACTGTTCTTGGCGTCTATTCGGCCATTCCTGCCGTCAAAGACCAGCCCCAGTGGGAAGCCGGATACCATGGGGTTGCCTTGGTATTTGACGGTCGAGATGACTACGTTGACTGCGGCAGCGACATGAGCCTCGAGATCACGAGCGAGATCACCGTTGCCGCCTGGGTGAAAACCGACATCTTTGAAGACTGGGATGGGCTGGTTACGAAGGGCACGAGTCAGGCCTCCTATGCCATGCAGCTCTGGGGCGACGGGAGCCTCAGGTTCTCTGCCAACTGGGGTACGCCGACTGGAGCTGTAGGCGGCGGTTCCTGGAATAGCGACAGCAAGATGACCGTCGGGGAGTGGACCCATGCGGCCATCACCTGTGACGGTTCCACCGTCAGATTCCATCTCAATGGTGAAAAGGATACAGTCTCTTGTCAAGCAAGAGACACGATCGCGCCAAAATACGTATTTCCCCTTATTGACCGCCAGCGGGCACGGCCCTATGATCTCCGCAGGTGGAGTAGCGGTGAGCCACGCGACCGTTCTTTTGACGTCTCCATCCTCGACCTGCGACATCGAGCGTCTGTGTAACAGGCGGCAGACATGGCTTTCTCATAACCTCCATTCTATCGGCAGTTTTCGCCACTCAGTCCCACAGCGACTCCAGATGAAGCCGCAACTGGAGTCAAAATGGAGACAACGATGCGAAAGGAACGCCCAACTCAACCATAAATCGTTGACATGCAAGAGTTTCTGGCTGGCCACCTTGAAGCGATGAAAGTACTTGGGGAACTGTGACTCCCAGAAAGAAAGCCCTTTAGCCCGACTTTCCCTATTCGCGGGCAAAATGAGGAATTTGAGAAATATTTTCGGCGATAGCGGTCTATTATCGCGG
>JAFGCA010000275.1 GCA_016932895.1 Sedimentisphaerales bacterium
CCGCGATAATAGACCGCTATCGCCGAAAATATTTCTCAAATTCATGATTTCACCCGCGAATAGGGAAAGTCGGGTTAATGGAGTGGTGCTGACCGGGGCCCTGTCGGCGACTATAGCCTCCCAGGAAGGTTCGTCCGGTCAGAATCCACCACGTGCTCCAACGGTCATGGGGCAAGTGACCGTCGTTGTGCTCCAGGTACAAGGCCAGTGTCGTGGCCCATTGCCTCAAATTCGCACGGCACGCAACGGCCCGGGCCTGCCGGCGCACCTTCCCGAGCACCAGCAGCAAAATCGCCATCAGCAGCGATACCACGGCGATCACCACGAGCAGCTCGATCAGCGTAAACCCCCGTCTTCTGCACATGATTGCGCCTCCTGAATCGTCTCAAGCACGAGTTGTTCGTACCACGACAAGCTACGCCCCTGGAGTCGCATTCGCCTTACAACGGCGTTCCTCACAAACTCACGATCAGCAAAGACCTTTGGGTCTATCAATGGCCTAAGGAGGGGGAGCACGAAATCGCGTGTCTCTTCTTCCGACCATTCTCTTCTCAGCTCTTTCGCGATCCGTCCCAGCTCGACCAGAATCTCCTCCACCGGCTCCTCGGCGAGACGCACATACGCGCCGAAGCACGGCCGAGCGAACGCCAGCTCCCGGCGGGCCTCACCTCCCTTCTATTGGTTCCTCTCCGCTGGCTGGTAGCCAAGTCTGCCCCACGTGGCCCGCTGCAATCGCTGCAAGTCATACAAGCCGTCTTCGGTCGTGGGTTCGTAGTCCCCCCCGTCCAGCACCTCCATGAACACATGGATTGCAGGCGTAGGCACGACCTTGAGAGGCAAGCCTGCCACGGTCTCACGACCCTTCCATTTCCAGTATTCCGCATGACCATCCGCCATGGAAAGGGTTACGCCGTCCGCATGGTGGATCGGAGGGGGGCTGGCCTGCCACCATTTCGGACGAAGATAGTGGACGCGGAAATCCCCCCCGCCTGATGTGACGCCTTCATCGATGAAGACTGCCCGCGCACCCGCCCCCGGACTGCCAATGTCGGTCAGGCGTGTCAACCGCAGAACCGTATTGCCTACGCGCTTACCGAAGGGTATCACCTCATCAGAGCTGTTTATCCTGCTTTCGGGCAGATACGTTCCTTCGACCGCGCCGCCGTTGGCGCTGGACACAGTCTTATAAGTGCAAGCATGGCCGACCCGGCCCCGCGGGCAACGGTAGATATCGATATCTCGCAGATAGGGCCACAAGGGGCCTTTATTCCGGTCCGCGATGATGGCGGAACGGTTCTCCGGGAAGAGGAATGCCGCCCCCAACCAGCCTTTCATACTTCTCGACCTCGAGGCCCGTTCTCCCCCGGCAAGGCCCAGAACGAGCTTGCCATCGTGTTCATCGGCATACGTGATCCATGCCATGGTGAGCTGCCTGAGGTTGCTCAGACAAACCGCCCGCTGCGCCCGTTCGCGCGCCGCACTCATGACCGGGATGAGGATCGCTATCAGCAACGCAATCACCGCGATGACGACCAGCAGCTCGATGAGCGTGAAACCATGCGAATCGACGACTGCTGATTGCTGGTTGCCGATTGAATGACAGCGTCGCGGCGCCTGCCGCGCATCCGTCTTGGCGTTTTCTGTTTGCCTGCCTTCGAGTTCCATCGCTTTTGCTCCTCGCTTGCCGAAGGAACTCTCCGCTTCTATTCCGTCACGACAGAACGCCACTGCCGCTACACGAGATCCGCGTCGCTCAAGGGGGCTTTCATCAATGTTGTTCGCGCCTTTACCAACTCCACTTTTGCACCCCCCCCACAGAGGTCAAGCAAAAAACCAAGAAAACCTAAGAAATTTCAAAAGGAGCAAAGAACCTTCAACGGCACATTCCTCCTTCGCGCCGGGCGAATCTCGGCGTCGGGGCGTTTGCGGGGAAGGCTCTGGCGTTCGGGGGCAATTTCGCGTATCGTTACGGCCGTTCGACATGGAATGGTACGACTACATAGCCTGGGCGGCGCTCGTGGCACAAGCGCTCTTTCTATATCACGCCGTCCGCAATTATCGGTATGCGCTGGCCAAGCTCAGGAAGGAACACCACCTGCTGTACCGTCCAAAGGCCGCGCTGATCGTGCCCTGCAGGGGTCTGGAGGCGCAGTTCCACTCCAATATCCGCTCGTTCTTCCAACAGGACTACAACAACTACCGCCTTTTCTTCGTCGTCGGCGACACCTCGGACCCGGCCTACGCCGAACTCGACCGGATCGCAAACGCCCTGCGCCGGGAATCCCAGGCCCTGGACGTGCAGATCCTCGTCGCCGGCGCGTCCACGTCCAGCAGCCAGAAGATTCACAATCTGCTCCACGCTATCCAGCGCGTCCCGACCGATACGGAGGTCCTGGCCTTCGCCGATTCGGACATCTGCGTGGATCGGGACTGGCTCAGCCGGCTGGTCTGGCCCCTGCGCCGGTCCAAATGTGGGCTGGCCACCGGCTACCGCTGGTTCGTCCCGACCCGGAACAACCTCGCCAGCCTCGTGCTCTCGGCCGTCAACGCCAGCGTCGCGCAGCTCCTGGGCAACAGCCGCTTCAACCAGGCCTGGGGCGGTTCCATGGCCGTCCGCGCCGAGGATTTTCGCCGCCTCAACCTCCGCCAGACCTGGAAGGGCACGCTGAGCGACGACCTCTCCCTGAGCCGGGCCGTACGCAAAGCCGGCATGAAAGTCACCTTCGTCCCCGGCTGCCTCGTCGCTTCCCTCGAAGCCATGAGCTGGTCGGCGTTCTACGAGTTCGCCCGGCGACAGTTTCTCATCACCCGCGTCTACACGCCCGCGACCTGGTGGCTGGGCTTTCTGAGCAGTCTGGGCTCCGTTGCCGGCCTCTGGGGAGGCGCCGCCGTCGCCCTGTGGGCGGCCCGGGACCAGGAGATGCCGTGGCTGTATGCCGCCGTGCCGGTGATTTTCCTGGCCGGCCAACTGCTCCGCGCGGTTCTCCGCCAGCGAATGGCCGTGAAAATCCTGAGCGCATATCGCCGGCAACTCGTACCGACGGCCTGGGCGGACATCCTCGGTTCCTGGCTCTGGTCGCTTCTGCTGTTGTTCGTCCTCCTCTCGTCGGCCTTCGGACGCACCATCCGCTGGCGCGGCATCCGCTACCGGCTCGACAGCCCGCACAAGACCACCATCCTGACCGAACCATAGACTCATGCCTCAACCACATCTGGGGTCTTCAAACAATCGTCGCGCTCCGGTACAATGCAGCAAGCCTCTTTTCTCAAAACGGCCGGAACGGGCACAAGTCGAACAATCGCCCGTCGAGGCATGTCCGGAGGACCGATATGAAACAGTTCGTTCGAGCGTCAGTGGCCGCGTGCCTGAGCATCGCCGGCGTCACCGGCGCGGCGGCGCCGCAGATGAAGCTTTGGCGGCAGATCGACATCGAGCGGTATCAAGGCTCGTTTGTCTGTGTCGGAGATTTGAACGACGATGGTCGCGCGGATTTCCTGCTCTATCGCGAAGGGCCGATGACGGTGCCGGGATACCTGGCGGCGGTCGACCACGAAGGCACGCGATTGTGGGAACTGGGCGACCGCACGATCGAAAAACACAGCAGCGACGGTGCATGGAAGGAGCCGGCCCTGCGCGGGATCGCGTTCATCCACGACCTCGATCAGGACGGCAAAGCGGAGGTCGTCACCGAGTTCTGGAAAAACGGCAAGCCCATGCTGTACGTGCTGGAAGGCGGCACGGGCAAGATTCTGCAGCAGCGCGAGTCACCGTTCGATCTGGACGTGCGCGGCGGACGGCGCAGTCGTTGTCACCCGGTGGGCCGCGTCGCTTATCCCCGAGGCAAGGCGGGCAAGCCGGCAATCGTGCTGAAGTACGGCGCCAGCAACCACGTTCCGTGTCTCGCAGTCGCGCTCGACGCGCAGCTCCACGAGATGTGGCGCCTACCGGCGAGCAAGCACGCCATGGGACACATCCCGAGCGTGGGCGACGTGGATGACGACGGGCGAGACGAGATCATCTTCGGGACGCTTCTGGTGGACGAATCGGGCAGAGAAGTGTGGCAAAAAGAGGTGGACCGGCACGCCGACTGCACGGCGATTGCCGACGTCCACCCGGCCCCGGGACGGGAACTGCTCGTCAGTGTGTGCTCGACGGGGCCGGCCTATTGCCTCGCCGCCGACGGCCGCGTCCTCTGGGAGAAAACCCGCCAGGAGGTGCCCCACGGACAGGGGATCTGGGCGGGGGATTTCATCGAGGCCGAGCCGGGGCAGGAAGTCATCATCCTGCGCAGCGGCCACGTCGGCGACTTCATCACGGTCCGGGGCGCCGACGGAACGCAGATCGCGGCCTTTCGCCACAAGCGAACGTACCAGGGCTACCCCGACTTCCCCTGCGTCGTGAACTGGAAGCCGGGCCACGAGCAGTCCCTGTGGATCCCCATCGACCGCACGCTCGTTGACGGCCGCGGAACTGTCGTCGCCGAGCTGGGGACCTTCGAACCACTGGCAGCCGAGACGCTCGACTGGGGCGAAACCAAGAGCCACCTGGCCGTGCAGGCCTTCGCCATCGATCTGTGCGCAGACCCGCGCCAAGAGCTTGTCCTCTACCAACCCTACAACGGGAAAGCCATCCTGATCTTCACCCAGCCCGACTCAGACGGAGCCGAAAAACCGTACGTGCACGAGAAGAACGCGTACAACATCCGCAGCTACTTCTAAGGATTGGGAAAAGCACGGTCGCTGCCATGGGATCGCTCAGAGGAGATTCGTCACCGGGGCACGTCGGCGCGGTGGTTTTGGGCCTCACCGACGAGGTAGATGCGATTCTTGCCGCTGCGTTTGGCGTCCAACAAGGCCTCATCAGCGCGTCGGAGAAGCTCATGGACGGTTTCACCGTCGCGCGGGAAGCTGGCCAGCCCCCCGCTGATCGTCAGGACGCCCTCGCCCTTCGGGCCCAGATGGCGCAGCTCGGCGTGACCGAACGCCTGCTGAAAGCGAGTGGCCACCTCGATCACTCCGGCGGGATGCTCGGCATCGAGCGAGCGTCGGTCGTCCTCGAAGTCGTCCCAGCTTCGGCGCGGATCGTCCCAGAAGACGACGGCGAACTCATCGCCCCCGATGCGCGCGACCACATCGTGAGGCCGGCAGCACCGCCGCATGAGAAGGGCCGCCTGCTTGAGGATCTCGTCGCCCGTCAGGTGGCCGTACGTGTCGTTGTAGTGCTTGAAATTGTCGATGTCAAAAACGAGCAACGTCACGCGCCCGTTGTCACGCCGGGCGTACTCCAGGACCTGCCGGGCGAACTCCAAAATGTACCGCCGGTTCCTCAGGCCCGTCAGGTCATCGGTCGTCGCCAGCCGTTCGAGGTGCCGGAGGGTCCTTTCCAATTCCCCGCCGACCGTCGGGGCGTCTCCGGTTGCCGCCTGCGCTTGCGTCCCGCCGTCGGGCGCACAGACACGCGTCACCCGGGTCGGGCAGACCACGTACGCATCGGCGAGCCGCTCCTCGCCTGCCGCGCCCGCCGTCAAGCGGCGCGCGATCGGCTCGTCGTACATCTGCGCCAGCAGGACAATCCGGGCGTCGGTACCCTTTCGCAAGGCCCGCAGAACGGCCGGCAACCGGCCGGAGGCCCCGTTCATCACGACGCCGATCGTGCCAAACCCACCCTGGACCGCCGCGTCTATGGCATCGAGAACGTTCTCACGCACCTCGCACGCGTAGCGCCCCACTGCGTCGGCATCCAGAAACACCTTGCGGATATCTCCTACGAACAGAACCTTGCCGGGCGTTCCCTGCAAGGGGGGCAAATGCGGGGGGTTACTCATCTTTCTCCTGCCCTAACAGTGCTTCGATCTCGGCCTCCGTCGCGCGACAGTCTTCGTCCAGGAACTCGTCCTCGCCATGTTTCGCGCGGCATCCCCCGGCCGCGAGCCAGGTCTCGAAAGCGTTGCGAAGTTCTTCGACCTTCCCCACCAGGCAGGCGCCGCCGCGTACGGCCAGCAGAACCTGCTGCTGCTCGGTGCTATCGGCCTCGTCCAACAAACAACAACATCGCGCCCCGCCGGTTTCGGCCAGGGCGAAGAGCCGGCCCTGCTCCCGCGTCAGCTCGCCCAGCGCGCCGATAACCATCAGACAACGCCCGGCCCCGCGAGCCAATTCGACCACGGCCGAATAGACATCCGCGCACCGGACCACATCCAGCTCGTACTCTTCGGCCAATTGCAGAGTCTCAGCGACGAAGCGCGCGCACTTCCGCCCCACCACTATCACACCCGGCCCAAGATGCGCATCACCTGCCACCATGATCCCATTACCCTGCCTATCCGCAACGCGGCCACCCACCGCGCCATACACCACTCCCCATTACCCTTTAGTCTACTAAAACTTGCGCCGATGTCAAAATCATTTGCCGCCGACCGCGCGCGACAACCCGCAGATCGCCGGCCGTCATGGCCCAGGAGGCTGACCCCTGAGATATGAACCGGCCGGCTATTCGGGGCGGGGAAGATCTTCGAGGTTCTTGGCGACTTGCTCGGCGTAGAAGCTCCGGGGATAGAGGCTGAGGAAGCCGGCCAACATGTCGCGGGCCTTAATGAGGCTTTCCTTGTCGGCTTTGCGCTGATAGAGCTGGATCTTGAGACGGGTCAGCTCGTAGAGGGCCTGCATGCCGCCGTCGGTTTTCTGGAATTTTCGATGCAGCTCAGCGAGGCGCTCGCCGCGGCCTTGTTCGTCGTCGAGGAGCTTGGCCTGGGCCAGCAGGATGTTGTCGCGCAGCCCGTCCTGCTCGCCCGTTCGGGCCAGGAGCGTCTCAAGCTGCTGTTCGTATTCGGTCCCGTGGGGGTCAAGCAGGACCAGGCGGGCCAGGCGGTGGACGGCGCCGTCGGCGCCGTTGCGGTTCTGCGGGCCGATCAACGTGCGCAGCTCGTGGATGCGCCGTTGCAGTTCCGTCAGCCTCACGGCCGTCATGACCGTCGTGGCGGGCGGGCGAAACGCGCTGAACAAACGGTCGGAGACGGGCCGGGCTTCTTCGTACAAGGTCAACTGCTCGGCGAGCATGTCGTTGGCGTCGGCGAGAATGCGCTCGGCGCGATCGAGAGCGGCCAGAAGCTTCGGCTCGGGCAAGCCCCCCTGGGCCGCCGTGTGCCAGGCCACCCGCCAGCGGGCCTCGATCGATTCCGGACTGTCGTTATAATCGGCCACGGTATACAGACGATTCCACGTACCCAGCGCCCGCTCGTGCGGGTGGTCGCTGTAAAAGTGCAGCAGATCGTCCCGCTCGAAGCGCCGCAGGTCGGGACTGTACTCGTTGAGAAGTCCCTTGTAATACAGCGCGATCGGCATGCGATCGCTGCGCGCGCGGCGCACGAGAATTTCCTGCTGAATCACCTCGGGAATCCACCAGGGCTTGGGCGGCCGAATGAACTGATCGTACTGCTTTTCCAGCCCCTTCCTTCTCTCCTGGTACAACAGCTCGGCTGGAACGTCGAGCCAGGAGGGCCAATCGCCCTTGCGCAGCTTGATCTGAATCTGCTCCTTCATCATCTCGCGCAGCGGAATCCGCTCCGTCGGCGCAAAGAGCATGCTCAAGACTCTCTGCTTGTCGCGGGCGTCGTTCTCGGGATCCACGGCGATATCGACGGTCTGATCCAACAGGTCGCGAATGCTGTGGTCGCGAAATTCGGGCACGGCCTCCGGGTTGTTCTTGGCTACATAAAACTGATAATCAAGCTCGTCAAAACCTATTTTCCATTCAAACACGCCCAGCGCCAGCAACAGCGTCGTGGTGGTGAAGATCCATATCAAGCCCGGTCGGTACCGCGTGTAATGGCCGATGCCAAGCACCAGACCGGCAACCGTCAGCCCCACAATCCAGGCCCCGATCCACGGGGCGAACGAGAAGCTCCACTCCAACGGCTCCACACCGCGCGCCGAACCGAAGACGCCCCAGTAGATCAACTGCGGCGACATGCACAGGGCGATGGCAATAATGCGCGACCGAAACCGCAGCGGCCGCGCCGCCACCGCAAAACAGCTCAGCAACAGGAAGATCGCAAAGCCCGGCAGATTCGCCAGGAAAAACACCGCCAGCAGGAAGATGAAACCGTGTCCGAAGCTCATCAATTGAGAAATGAGCACCGGGACCACCGCCATGATCCCCATCAGCAGCCCCAACACCACGATCTGCCAGGGATACTCGAAGATGCTCGCCCCGGTGACCGCCGCCTGATCGAGCCGCCAGAAATCGGGGACCGTCTGCGAGGCCAAATCGAAGGCCCAGAATGTCCCCGTTGCAATTCTCGACCACACGAGACAGGCAATCGAAAACGCCACGACCGCCAGCAGCCAGCACCGTTGCACGTTCTTGTGACTGTAGTGCAACGTGGGCCCAACGGTCAGAAAGGACTTGGACACCTTCGGTGTCTTTTCCGTCTCTTTATTCTCCATAGCGCCACGACGCCGCGCGACCGCGTCTTGGCTCAACCGCGTCGCCGGCGTCGATCCCAGAGACACTCGATCGGCTACGTGCCCTCGCCGCTACTGGCGAGATAGGCAATCTGCTCCGGTGTCAATTTATCAATCGCAATCGACATCGTCCGTAGCTTTAATCGGCAAACCTGCTCCTCGATCTCCAGCGGAACATCGTGAACCGCCACTTCGAGCTTGCCCTTGCGCTTGGCGACCCACTCAGACTGCAGGGCCTGGGTAGCGAAACTCATGTCCATCACGCACGCCGGATGGCCTTCGGCCGCCGCCAGGTTGATCAATCGCCCTTCCCCCAGCAGGTAAATGCTCTTGGTCTGGCTGATAACGTATTCGTCGACGTGCCGGCGGACGTTGCGATTGACCTTCTTGCTCATCTTCTTGAGGCCCGGGATGTCGATCTCGACGTTGAAATGTCCGCTGTTGGCCACCGTGGCCCGATGCTTCATGCGACGAAAATGTTCCGGGCGAAGCACGTGTTTGTTCCCGGTCAGCGTGACAAACAAGTCACCGACCTTGGCCGCATCTTCCATCGGCATGACTTGGAAACCGTCCATGGCCGCTTCCAGCGCCTTGATCGGATCGACCTCGGTGATGATGACGATGGCTCCCATCCCGCGGGCCCGCATGGCGAGGCCGCGTCCGCACCACCCGTACCCGGCCACCACCACGCGCGAGCCGGCCAACAGATAATCCGTGGCCCGAATGATCCCGTCGACGGTGGACTGGCCCGTCCCGTACCGGTTGTCGAACAGGTGCTTGCTCTTGGCGTCGTTGACGGCGATAACGGGGAACTTGAGCTTGCCTTCGTTGGCCATGGCGCGCAGCCGGATCACACCCGTCGTCGTCTCCTCCATGCTCGCGACAATGCGCCCGGCGTCCTTCTTGCGCTTGGTGTGCATCTCGTTGACCAGGTCGGCTCCGTCGTCGAACGTGATGACCGGCCCGTGGTCGATGGCCGCGTTGATGTGGTCGTAATACGTCTTGCGGTTCTCCCCTCGTATCGCAAAGACCCCAATCCCGAAATCCTTCACCAGCGAAGCGGCTACGTCGTCCTGCGTGCTCAGAGGATTCGAGGCGCACAGGACCGCGTTGGCGCCGGCGGCCTTGAGCGTCCGCATCAGGTTGGCCGTCTCGGCCGTGACATGCAAACAGGCGGAAACGTTCATGCCCTTCAGCGGCTTGTTCTTGCTAAAACGGTTGCGAATCGCCGTCAGGACGGGCATGTCGTTGTCCGCCCACAGAATCCTTCTCTTGCCTTCCGCAGCCAATGCCATATCCGCTACGTCGTATTTCATAAACCACTCCTTTCAAATCACCGGTCAAAGGCGGGATTCTATGCCAATACCGGCCATCCTGCAACGTTTTCTTTTGCCTCGTCGGCCCCGAAAATCACCTCTCGCCTTCAGAACCGAGGCGGTATAAGTGGACGTCCCACAACTTAAACTCATCTTGAAACACCCCCTCCCGCGAAGCGATCCTCCGCGTCTCTCCCAAAACTTCAACCGCGCCCCGGCCGGGCACGCCTGCCACGCGAAAGCCCGCTTGCGTGACGCCTTCGCGCATGGCTACCGCAAAGACGTATGTACTGCCGCCATACCGCTTCACCATAGCCGCCACGGGGACTTCACGGTTGCCCGAGGTGACAGTGACTCCGCCGGGCACCGTCGGGGTGTTCAGCACCGGCGCGAGCTCCGCGATCTGCCGGTTGATGCGCGTCACCGCCGCGCACATTTCGGCGTCGCTGAGCAGGGCCGATTCGTTGAACCGCGGCTGCCACTCATGCACGAAGTAGATCAGGCCGGTCGAGCCGTGAATGAGGGACATCCACACCTCGCAGCGCACCTGGTGCGGCGTGGCCTTTTGCGTCGGGTTGTTGATTCGCGTGCACTCGATGCAGTTCCAGACGATCTTTTTGCCTTGCGTCCACTTTACGAGCCGTTCGACGCCCTGGGCGACGTACCAGAGCTTGCCGGCCACTTGCGCATTCGAGTGCGCCGCGGGATAGATGTCGAACGAAGCGATGTCACAACCTTGCACGTACTCGGGATAGTCCTCCGGGTGGTTCGTGCGCACGCCCCGGCCGTGCCAGCCGTCCCAGGCCACACCCTGCCCGAGATTGAGCACCACGGGCCGGCTCGGGTCGGCGGCCTTCATGCGCTCGTAGCCCGCGACGATACGCTGCGGCGGAATCGGCGGGCCGTATCCCTTGCCGGAGCCCAGCGACTGGGCGTTGTCGGGCTCGTCCCCGTGCATCCAGCCCACGATGATGGGATCGTCGCGATGCGCCAGGCCCACCTCGTTCTGGCGACAGATCACGGGCATGCCCGCCTGCTTCAGTTGCTTTAGCTGCTCGGCGGTAGGACCCTTCCAGAGACCGATGTACAGATTGATGCCGGCCTCCTTGTACCGCTGCGCCCGGGTCGGATTCTGAAGCCAGACGGCGATGGGAAAGAAGTTCGGATCGTCGGCGAGACCGTGACGCCACGGGGCATAGGGTCCGGCCTGCACCACCGCGCCGGTCCCCACGAGCCACGTTGCCAGAACGATCCACGCCATTCTCAAGACAGTTCGTCGTTCCATACCGTAATGCCCTCCGAAGCGCAGCGCAGAAGCCGACACCCCGTCGCCTGTCACACAGAAACGATCCTGCTGAGCGGAGACGAACAACTCGCGTTCAGCTTTCTTCCTGCAGCTTCTTCTGCAGTTCTTTCGCGGCGGCGACGACGTTCTCGGCGGTGATGCCGAACTCCTTGAAGCAGGTCTTGCCGGGAGCCGAAGCGCCGAAGGTGGACATGCCGACGAAGACGCCGTCCTCGCCGAGCCATTGGCGCCATCCCATCTCGACGCCGGCTTCGATTCCCACGCGCACCTTGACGTCGCGCGGAATCACCGAATTCTTGTACTTGTCGTCCTGTTTCTCGAACAGCTTCCAGCAGGGCATGCTGACGACCTGGGTGGAGAGGCCGTCGGCGTCAAGCTGCCTGGCCGCTTCCAGGGCCACGGCGACCTCGGAACCGCTGGCCAGGAGGATCACGTCGGGCTTGCCCCGGCTGGTCAGGATATAGGCACCCCGGCTGACGTTGGCCGCCGAGGCGAACTTGTTCTGGTCGATCACGGGAAGGCCCTGGCGGGTCAGGAGCAGGGCCACCGGACCGTCGCGATGCTCCAGGGCGTATTTCCAGGCGTGGGCCGTCTCGTTGGCGTCGGCCGGACGGAAGACCAGCAGATTGGGCATGCAGCGCAGGGCCGCGAAATGCTCGACCGGCTGATGGGTCGGCCCGTCTTCGCCGATCCCGATGCTGTCGTGCGTCCAGACGAAAATGCTCGGATACTTCGACAGGGCCGCGACCCGAACGGCGCCGCGCATGTAATCGGAAAAGACCAGAAACGTGCCGCCGTAGGCACGCAGCAATCCGGAAACCGAAATGCCATTGAGGATGGCGCCCATCGCGTGCTCGCGGACGCCGAAGCGAATATATCGCCCGTTGGGCACGTCTTTCTGGAAATCAGCCGCGTCGGCAAAGCGCGTGTTGTTGGACGGAGTCAGGTCCGCCGAACCGCCCACGACCAGCGGCAGGTGCGGCATCAGTGCGTCCAACACCTTACCCGAGGCCTTGCGCGTGGCGATCGACTCCCCGGCCTTGAACCTTGGCAGAACCTGGTCGAGATCGACCGGCAAGTTCCCCTCGGCCGCGACGGTAAATGCCTTGGCCAGATCGGGATGTTTCTTCGCATAGGCCTTGAACGCCTTGTTCCATTCGTCCTCGGCGTTCTTGCCCCTCTCCAGCGCCTCACGCATGTGGTTGGCGACTTCCTCTGGGACGTGGAAGGTCTTTTCGGGATCACAACCGAACTTCTTCTTCATGAGCTTGATTTCGTCTTCGCCGAGCGGCGTGCCGTGTGCCGCGGCGGTGTCCTGCAGATTGGGGCTGCCGTAGGCGATATGCGTCCGCAGCTTGATCATGCAGGGCCGCTGCACTTCGCTCTTGGCGTTGATCAGGGCCCGCTCGAACGCCTCCATGTCGTTGCCGTCGCCGTCGACCTCCTGGACGTACCAGCCGTACGCCTCGTACCGCTGGGCCCGGTCCTCGGTGAAGGACAGCTCGGTCGGCCCGTCGATGCTGATGTGGTTGTCGTCGTAGACCACAATCACGTTGTTCAGGCCCAGGTGGCCGGCCAGCGAGCAGGCCTCGCCCGAAACGCCCTCTTCGAGGTCCCCGTCACCGGCGAAGACGTAGACCTTGTGGTCGATGATGGGAAAACCGTCCCGGTTGAAATGGGCCGCGAGATACTTCTGCGCGATGGCCATGCCCACGGCGTTGGAAATCCCCTGCCCCAGCGGGCCCGTCGTGGCCTCCACGCCGAGCTCGGGGTCGTATTCGGGGTGTCCGGGCGTCTTGCTTTCCCACTGGCGGAAGTTCTGGAGATCCTCCAGGCTCATATCGAAGCCGGTCAAGTGGAGCAGGGAATAGAGCAGCATGCTGCCGTGCCCGCCGGAAAGGACGAAACGGTCCCGGTTATGCCATTTCGGGTTGGCCGGGTTATATTTGAGGTGCCGTGTCCAGAGGACGTAGGCGGCCGGCGCCATCCCGATCGGCATCCCCGGGTGGCCCGAATTGGCCTTCTGCACACCATCGGCGGCCAGAAAACGAATGGTATTGACGCATAATTCATCAAGTTCCGACAGACCTGGATGAGTCATTTCACCTTCCCGTAATTCTCTGTTGGCATTCAGTTTCCGCGACGCAAACGAAGGGGACAGGATACCAGCCCGCCCCCGCGCTGGCAAGTCCTTTCCCAAGCCCGCGCGTCCCGGTGCATCTCCCCACGCCGTCTGGGCCGGTCCGGCAATCTGGCTGTGTTCTTTGGACGCTGCAACCGCAGCTCTCCCTCGTAAGCCATTTCTAAAAAGCGACTTACCATTATTCTGACCCCGCCCGAATTGGCCGTGCTTGATCTTCTCGCCCTCCCGAAGGCTGGGAATTCGCGTGGTTTGACATTCTCGCCCCCGAATGCCGATTGGCTTTCTTTGGCGCAATCGCCGCTCATGGCCCGCAAGACCTTCCCTTTCTCCAGCCGACCGGGATCTGCGCGTCGCTGGGCACGATGAAGGCCCCCTTCCGATTGATTGGCAATGATCGCTCGCAGTCTCTGGTTGTCAGGCGGGACCATTTGTTCCTTACGCTACAAACGGATTTCTTGCCCATCAGGCAGAATCCCCGGGCCGCAGAATGCTCCACCTGCCGCCAACGAGCGTCAGCAACCCCTTTCGCAACAGTGCTTTACGCACGATTCGCCCGACTCCGGCTTCGCCTCGGCCGTTTCCGCGCCTGTACGGAAGCCGCCTGACCGCCGTTTGGGCCGATGGCGGTCAGGATCGGCGAAAGACCGGGGCCAGCGCGCCGCGATGACAACTACCTCGCTCCCTGCGATGAGAACCGGGCATGGCGCTCATCATCGGTTCGGCGTGGCCGGGGGCCAGACTTTCAGGCGCTGCTTTCCGCCCTGCGGCAGCTCGAATGGGCCCGGGCAGGGACTGTCCGTGTTTCGCTTCTTGCCGAAATAGTCGGTATCGAAGCGGTACGGCGTGCCGTCGGCCTGTTCGTAGGGCAGATCGGTGATCTTGGCCTTTCCCAGGTTCTCCGTCGTCATCAGTTGACGCTTCTTCCGGGCCCACGCCCGGTCGAGTTCCATTTCGAGATACAGGCTATCGCCTCTTTCCGTCAGCTTCAAACCGGGATCGACGTCGGGCTGCACGAGCGGATCGGCTTCGTGCTTCGAGGGCTCGGCGCCCTTGACGAACACGTTGCCGGCCATGAAGACCGGCATCTTGGCCGGATCGTACGAGGGTAGACCGCGATTGACAAAGATGTTGTTGTAGTATTTGTCATCGCCGCTGGGATTGCCGGCCAGCCCCGCCACTTCGGTGGAGTGCGCCGGGTGATACGGCGTCTCGCGGCCTTCAGTGTGCGCCACCGGGACATCGCCGGCGATCAGGTTGTGAACGTACGCACCGCCCTGCGAGTTGACCAGGATGCCGGCGGGTGAGAGGAACACGTTGTTGTCCACCATGAAGGGCCCGTGGTTGACTTCGACGAACAGGTCGCGCCCGTTGTCATGCAGCAGGTTCCGCGTCACGCGCGTCCCCTGAGTCATCCAGTCCAGCCAGATCCCCAGAGTCGTCCGATAGATGTGGTTTCTCGTGATGACCGTATCGATCGCGCCGTGGAACTTGATGCCGGCCATTTCGGCGCCGGTGAACAGTTTGCGGATGTGGATGTCGTGAATGACGTTGTCGGTGATGGTGCAGAAGACCGGCCCCATGCTGCCGACGATCCCCGCCTGCTCGCAATGGGCGATGTGGTTGTTCCGCACGATATGGTGGCCGATGTTCTCCTTGGACCAGCCTCGTGCCAAGGCACGTTCGATCGTCTTGACGTATCCCTCGGCGGTATTGGCCGAGGTGTTGTCATACTGATCGCCGTGCTTGCCGAGCGTGATGCCCACGCACGTCGAATAGCGGATATCGCAGTGTTCGATGATCCATCCTTTGCTCCAGTGGGTGCCGATCAGTCCGATCTGCTCGGCCGTGGGCGGCGCCCAGGGCGTGGCCGCGTGCATCATCGTAAAGCCGCGCACGGTGAGGTAGTTGACGCCCGGCTTCTCCGGATAGAACACCGCCTGGCGAACGTTGATTTCGACCTCGGCTTCGTTGGGATTGACGTCCTGGAACTGCGCCCAGATCGTGGTATTCGACGCATCCACCTGAGCGAACCAGAGGCGAGGATCGGCGTCACTCTCCGCATCGAGTCCCTTAAACGTGAGGCAGATCGTCTTGACCCCGCTGACCGGCTTGGTCTCGACGCTAAACGAAGACCACGATTGCCAGCCGCCGGTATTGGGGACCTTGCAGGTTCCCAGCAGCTCTCCATCCGGGGCGTCCAGACGAACCTCGATGGTCCCCCCGCGTGTTGCCGAGGCCGACCGAATCTCGATCTGACGCGTGCGGCGACCGAAATCGACGCCCTCGTATCGCATCCAGTCGCCCTGCTCAATCCAGCCGACACACTCTCCTCCTTCCGAGCAAGGCGCCGTTTGCACACCCTGCTGTGCGGCGAAGCGCGCCGCCGGGACCCGCTTCGAGTCTTCCGAGGCCGCGCCCGGCCGCAGCCAGGCCACATTCAGCAAGGTGCCCTGCCCCCCCGCGACATAGGACGCTGCTGCCTGGCCGACGGGCTTGAGGACATCGTCCAGATTGACCGCTTCGATCAGCCAGTGCTCGTTCAGATAGACCGCGCCGGTGTGATGCTCCCGGCCTCGGGGCCCGAACCAGTCGCCTCGAATCAAGTCACTGTAAGGGTTGAAGTCCCCGAACAGCCTGTTGGGAACAGTAACCTTCCAGGTGTCGTTCTGCACCTTCTGCCAGCCTTTGATGACTTCGGATCCCTTGATGACGACTTCCTCACCCGAGGCGGCCTGGTAGACGATGCGTTTTCGATCGGACGTGCCCCCACGCGGCGGGTCGATCCGTTCGCGATAGACACCTTCATGCACGGTAATCACATCACCGCCCTGCGCCAGTCGAACCGCCGCCGAGATGGTCCGCAGCGGATCAGACGCCGAACCGTCGTGGGCGTCGTCGCCTTTCACGGAGACATGGTATGTCTTGCCTGTGAGCGCCTCGGCCCCAGCGGCCAATGAAACAACACCCAACGCAACACACAGTCCAGCACAAATCAGGATCGCTTTCATACGCATCGTACTATCCCTTCAAGAGTCACACCGGCGATTACGGAACAAACCGTCGGTCGGCCCGTGGCCAACCGTTCCGTCTCGTATATACAACGCTTCGCCCGCACTGAAAACCGTTTGACCCGCTTTCCGAGAGGTTTTTTCGCAAGCCACCCGTCCGGTCGGCAACCCCTGTCTTCGGAAGACGCACCCGTTTCGGGCACGGGTTGGCGCATTAGGGGCAGGCCGCATACCGTGCCATTCGGGCTTTGACACCGCAGCGGTATGCACCGACAATACAACAGCAACCTGTTGAACCACGACCGCCCACCGGCGTATAGGACGGCGCGAAGGGCTGTGGATGAGCAGGTGGTCCACGCAGACTCTGACGAAGGATTAAGGGGAGCTACCGATGGCTGAGAACCAGGAAACGCCGGCGGAAACGCAATACGACATCTCGATCATTCGCCCGCAGATGCGGGACGCCGACTTCAAGATGCGCGGCGCGGGCTACCCGCCCGAGCGGCTGGCCGCGATCAAGAAAGGGCTGCGGATACTACACACGCTGGAACTGATGGCCCAGACCATCTACAAGTTCCAGCTTACCAGAGACAAGAGCGAGGTGAATCGCCAGCTTGTCGCGGCGATGTGCAACGAAATGGGCCACTACCAGGACTTCCAGGTCAAGCTCTACGAGTACGGATTCCGGCCGAGCATCCTGCGCCCGGCCTATTGGATGGTCGGGTTCGCGTTCGGCTTCGGCTCGCGCCTCCTGGGCCCCAAGGCGATGTTCAAAACGGGCGTCTGGGTCGAGTCCAAGGCGGTCCACCACTACGCCGAGCTGTTGGAAACCATCGAGTGGGACGACGAGACCCGCAAGGTCATCGAGAAGGACCAGGCCGACGAAGACGGCCACATCAACCGCTGGAAAGCCCTGCTGGAGCAGACGTAGTGCTCCGTCTCAACTGATCAGAGGGTTGTCATGCTGAACGAAGTGAAGCATCCGGGCCGAGAAAGAGAAGTCCGCATCGCACCCGAAGGGACGTACGATGGCCGGATCCTGCGCTTGCGATCAGGATGACTATCATCCTATGACAAACGACAGAGCACTGAGCCAAGCGGCCGACGGCGACTTCGATAGCGCTATTGCCGCAATTCCACGGAGACGGTTCGCCCCGCCAAGCCCTCTTCGGGCAAGTCGATGGTCAGCTCACTCTGCGCCGTGCGTGCCTCGTAGCGTACGCCGGGGCCAGCGTGCTTTCCCGGAAGTTGCAGCACGATCGTCTTGTGACGATGCGTGGGGTCGGCCACGTGCAAGCGAGCCGGCTGCGTCGTTCGATCCAACATGACCACGCACGGTTTATCCACCGCAAAAACGAGATTCCCGCCGCACGCCAGCCGGCCGGGCTCGAAGAATGCCGCCTGCACTTTTCTGCCATCGGCACTCGCGACCGCCTGGAGAGAGGACGTCTGCGCCAGGACGGTTAGACGGGGAGCCTCAGAGAAGGACCGCGCGTCTTCCACGGTAACATCCGGAAGCACGGCGTAGGCGTAGCGGGCGCCGCCAGGTTTGGGTCCGTGATCGATCCAGAGATTGAACACGTCTCGTTCGACCTTCGCATCCGACTCGCGGCGGTGAATCGCGTGCCAGTTCCCGCTCTGCGTCGTCGCGCCGGCGGTCGCAGTCTGAGGCTCAAGGAACACGTATCCAATACCGTCGTGGTGGACCCAATCGAGCCGGTCCGTGAAGCGTTCTCCCCTGGGCAGCGTGCGCGTTTGTCGTCCGGCCGAGATCGTGACGGGACCGTTCAGGACGCACTGGTTCACCGACGTCAGCACGGCTTCCGGATCGTCGCAGTCGATGCCCGCTCCCAGGCAGACCACCGCGTCGTCGAGGAAGAACCACGCCTTCCGCGCGTGCAAGCTGCCTCGGATGTACTCCATGGCCGCGACGCCCTCGGTCCCGTCGGACACACCGCCGACGAAGTCGCTCTTTCCCCGGCACCGCTTCGAACCGGGCACCAGCGATTGCGCGTTCTGCAGGCACGTCGTACCAGGGAGTCTGCGCCAATCCCAGACGGGGAAGAGGTCCTCGTACTCGGTGCCGGCCCGGTAGAAGTACGTGGCGCCGTCGCCGAGATGCAGACCCATCATGTTCTCGCTATTGCAGGTCTCGGCGCCGATGACGCGCGTGGAGGACATCTTCACCGAGGCATACCACGTGGGCCGGCGGTGTATGGTGATGTCGGATCGCCAGAAGTGCCTGTGCCCGATCAGCGTGTTGGCCCGGTCCGGCCGATTCGACGCGAGAATGTCCCGGTAGATATCGGCGCGGTCGGGATCGACCTTCGTCAGCAGCTCCAGTTGGCCCAGGATGCCCTTGCCCTTGCTCACCTGGCACCCGGGAAAGATCTGGCGACCGCAGCCGCTTACATCCATCTGCCCGCGCCAGAGCGTCCAGGCCGAGCCGTCCGAGAGGTAGTGTCCCAGAATTGCGATCTGTTTGGCATCGAGGGCATAGTCCGTTCCGCGAAAGATGCTGGCCCACTTGATCAGGTCGCCCCCGAAGGCCGCACCGTAGTTACCCCACTGCTGCTGCGGACCGTGCTGATGAAAGGAATAGTCGGGCTGGACGCCTTCGGCCGTGGTGATGCGCAGCTCCTCGAAAATCTTGTCGTGAGCCTGCGTCATCAAGCTGGAATCCTCCCCCAGCATGCCCTTCATCAACGCAATGCCCGCCAGCCAGACCTTGTTCTGTCCCGTCATGCCCATCTTGCTGCGCCCCAGGACGCGCTGTATCGTGGCGTCGGACAAATCAGTCGGCAGATCATCCCCCATCAAAACCAGGATCGGAGCCACGGTCATCGGCACGCCGATTTGCGGATACCACCAGTTCGGATTGACGTAATCCTTCTGCGTCCAGTTCGCCAGGGCCTTCGTGACGGCCGCCCGCAGCGAAGGATCGCCGGCCAGCGGATGGCCGGGCTTCTTGTACGCCTGTGCCATGGCCAGCGTTCGCGAGAGGTGCCGGTAGGTCCGCCAACCGCCGCGCGTCCTGTCGGCGTAATCCACGTCCGGCCACGAACCGTCGTCCCGCAACGCTTGCACGTACCGCTGGACAGTCTCCTGCGCCGGCGCGCCGCGCGTGTACCACTCGACCGTGTTGGCCCGCAATCCGGACAAGTCTTCGGCGCCACCGGCCGGGTCCACCGTCCAACCGGATACGGAAAGAAACGCCAAGGCGACTGCACCAATCAATGCGCTGCGTCTTTGCATAAGAAGTACCCTTCTCACATGGATGCCGTACACGTCCGGCCCGACCGCGAGGCCGGACCGGCATTTGACAAAGATCCCATGACCCTGGATAATCTCCTCGTATTGTGCCGAACTTTGGCCGGCAGGTCAAATGGCAGCCGTCGGGGCCGGTGTCCCCGAGATCGGAAGGTCACAAGAGATGTTGAGATACTTCATCGCCGGCAACCTGTGGATGTTCCTGGGAATTCTGCTGCTCGTCGGGCGGGAGGCCTGGCGCACCGGGCCCGTCCGCTACGGGTTCCTCGGCGTCGGCTCGCTCAGCGCCACCGTGTACAATCTGGTGGTGGTGTTCTGCGTGAGTGCCGCCGCCATCTTCTTCCTTCTGACATGGAAAACGCAACCGAAACAATAATTCGAGGGACTACTATGAACAGGCGCACATTTCTGCGGCTGGCGACCGCCGGCGTCGCCACGACACTCGTACCGACATTCGCAACACCGGGACAGGCCGGCGCGGGCAACCGGCCCAACGTTCTCTTCATCGCCATCGACGACCTCAACGACTGGATCGGTTGTCTCGGGGGCCACCCGGACGTGAAGACCCCGAACCTGGATCGCCTGGCCAGTCGCGGCGTGCTCTTTACCAACGCGCACTGCTCGGCGCCGGCCTGCAACCCCTCGCGGGCCAGCTTGATGACGGGCATTCTGCCCTCGACGTCCGGCGTGTACACCAATCCCGATCCGTGGCGGAAATCACCCGTGTTGAAGAATGCCGTGACGATCCCGCAGCATTTCATGGCCCACGGCTATCGCGCCGTCGGCGGCGGGAAGATTTATCACGGCGCCTTTCCCGATCCGCCTTCGTGGCAGGAGTATTTCCCGTCGCAGACGAAGAACAAGCCCGAGGATCCCATGCCCGAAGGCCGGCCGCTCAACGGAATTCCCAGGACCGCCCATTTCGACTGGGGTCCGGTCCCGGTCAAGGACGAGGCCATGGGCGACTGGAAAGTCGCCGACTGGGCCATCGGTGAATTGAAGAAGAAACACGACAAGCCCTTCTTCCTGGGCTGCGGCTTCTTCCGGCCGCATCTGCCCTGGTACGTCCCGCAGAAGTACTTCGACATGTATCCGGCCGACAAGGTGACCCTGCCCAACGTCAAGGACGATGACCTGGACGACATCCCGGCACTGGGCAAGAAGATGGCCAAGCCCGACGGCGACCACCGCAAGGTTCTTCAGAACAAGCAATGGCGCAAGGCCGTCCAGGGATACCTGGCCTCGATCAGCTTCGTCGATACCTGCGTCGGCCGCGTCCTCGACGCCTTCGACCGAAGCGACTACAAGGACAATACGATCGTCGTGCTCTGGAGCGACCACGGCTGGCACCTCGGCGAGAAGCTCCACTGGCGCAAGTTCTCGCTCTGGGAGGAGGCCACGCACAACATTCTGATGGTCCTCGCGCCGGGCGTGACAAAGTCACAACAGCGCTGCTCCCGACCGGTCACCATGCTGGACATCTACCCGACGCTGATCGAGTTGTGCAACCTGACCGAGAAATCCGAACTCCAGGGCCAAAGCCTCGTGCCGCTGTTGAAGGACCCGCAGGCTGCGTGGGATCGACCCGCCCTGACCACCCACGGGCGCAACAACCATTCGTTGCGCACCGAGCGATGGCGCTACATCCGCTACAGCGACGGCACCGAAGAGCTCTACGACCACGACAAAGACGAAATGGAATGGCGCAACCTCGCCTCCGACCCGGAATTCGCCGACGTCAAGAAACGCCTGGCCCGCTGGCTGCCGAAAGACAACGTCCCCGAAATCCCCAAACCCGGCCGCAAGAGGTAACAAGGGAACCAGTCACAACAGCCGCGAAAAACCGTCCGACGCAGGCACAATTGCACGCTGCCGAATCGGGTAAGCTCCGCGCTCTATGGGCAGCCGGTAGCGTTTGATTGCGCCTCACTCGTGCCCCTGCTCGCCGCGGTCCAGCCAGTGCTTCAGCAGAATCGCCAAATCGGCGAAATCAACCCGGCAATCCCCGTTCAGATCGCCGGCAATGATCGTCTCGCAGACCGGCTCGCCGAAGTACGACTTGCTGGCCTCAGTGGTGCCACCGTAGGCGCCCATGTTGATTCGCCCGCCGCTGGGAAACGGCTCGTATCCGATGGGACTGTTCGGGTCGCCCGCGTCGATGCAGGGGCTGGTGACGTCGTCCTGCACCCAGGTCTGGCTGCTCGGGTCCCATCGGCCGCCCTGGCTTTTAAGATGGTAATCCCCGTTGATCCAGAAGTCGTCATTGGGATTGTCAGGCGTGCCGTTAGGATCCCAACAACCAGGGGCCGCAAATAAAGGATCTCCATTGAGCCACTGCCCGACCATGCGATCATCCACCGAATTGGCATCAGCGCCAATGAGGCTGTGGGCCGCTTTGACGTTCATCGTCCCCAGCATCACTCCGCTGCGGATCACGACATCATCCGCGACAAACCCCACGAAAGAGACATAGTCCATGTTGCCCCAAACAATGGAATTGAGCACGTAGGATATGTCTGGCTCGTTTCCCGGCCCCAATAAGATGCCGCCGCCCCTCCCGTACGGATTAGCTCGGTTGCCTGTAATGACGCAGTTGACAAACCGATGATTCCCCTGGCACGATACTCCCCCGCCGCCACCCCTGGCGACGTTGCCGGTAATCCGGCAATTGGAAAAGCAGACCTCGCCTCCGTATATCCAGGCGCCACCTCCCTCACCGCCAATAGTCGAATCGTCGTAGGCCTTGTTCTCGGTTATGATGCAGTTGTCTATGAGGATCTGAGAGTCCCGAGCGTAGATTCCTCCTCCCCGACTGGCGGCATTACTCATAATGACGCAGTCCCTTATGGTCAGACGACTGTCTGTACAGTGAAACGCCCCTCCGTTTTCCATGTTCCAGGCGGTGTTCATTGCCACACCCCCGATCACGGTGAATCCTTGTACCAGTGAGTTCGCCGCTTGATGTGAATGGAAGTAGAAAGCCCGATGATAATCATGAGGCCCAGGATCGCCTCCCCTCCGCCCAGACCCATCCCGGGGTCCCGGCCAGTAGACATAAGCCGGATAAGACCCTCCGCAGTCGATGATGCATGATTCAGTACCTCGTTCACTCCTGAGTGTGATGCCCTTGCCCCGAAAGTCGATATCCCGATTCCCGTCGCCAGTGTAGGTACCGGGGGCTACCAGGACGGTGTCTCCGTCGTTGGCGTCGTCGACGGCGGCCTGGATGGTGTGGAAATCGGCCGGGGCGTCGTTGGCGACGCGGATGGTCCGGCCGAGGGCCACCGGGCCAAGGATCAGAATGAGGGTGCAGACGGCGGCTGTGATGGCGGGTTTCTCGCTGCTGTCCATTTTCCGCTTCCTTCCAAGCACTTTTCCGCGTGGGCCAAGGACCCACTCTCCCGGTTCGGGCGGCTCGGCACTGCAAGCGCAGCACAGCGGCCACACACGCATTGGTCGGCGAAGGCAGGCGGATATGACAGGTGCTACGAGAATATGATGACGGCTAAGAGAATGATAAGGCTCCAGAGCCCGCCTTCATTCCGCAACTCACCGATATTCTACTACACCCCGGCCGGTATTTGCAAGAACTTTTTCGACCCAGTGCCCGAGCGCTCCCCTCAGGGCCTCCATGGTTCCGAAGCCAGGCGTAGTGCTGGTTGCCGGCGCGGGAGTGTAGCTCGAATCGCCGCACGCATGCCGGCAGAACCCGGCATCCAAAGTATCGGCGAGACGCGTTCTCTCCAGCGCCCGGGCCATGAGTCGATTCATCACTGTGGTTTGCCACTGATGTCGCTGCGTTCATCGACGCTCTTCCCGCAGCGGGACAGCGCTGGCCGTGGCTCCTGTTTGAGGGTGGTTCGCCGTCGGGTGGGACGGCGAGGTGGAAGAGTGAAACTGAACAGCCGCTGCAGCCTTGCCCCTGTAGTCACATCATCTGTGGGTTTCCGTTCCCGGCAAGTGCCATCTCAATGAACCTTACGTGCAAGGTCGTTGATACCCCCGCAACGGCTGTCAGTCTCACAAGGTCTCGGCGAGACATTCACATGGAAAATCCTTCTGATCGGACTTACCAGCGTATTGAAATGGGGCCGGTACAACGCAGCGCGTTGCGCCTGTGGTACCCGGCGACGGAAAGAACCGAAAAGCACACTGTTCCCCTGCGTCAGCACCACTGACGACCCCGTTGGTTTTCAAAGAAGCGTGATACTCGTGTGTCTTACAGGACATCTATGCTCACACCTAAATAGTATTTACTCCTATTAATGCAAGCTTGTTCTGAGAATTGCTGGATAATGCGGATTGAAAAAAGCTCCTGCCAGATGACCGACGGCGGGCGCGGATGAATGCCGCCCCGCAGAAGATAGGAAAGCTACGCAAGATAGGACAAGACAAGCAAGGGCTCGGTATGCCTGAAGCCGGCAACAGCCGAGAATCGCCAAGGCGTCCTGTAGCAAGGGCGACGCAAAAGCCAGACGGGGCAGCAGCGCTGCGATTCCCGGTGACCGGGGCCGAGGCGACGGCGATCCGAGGCTCAGGTGGACTCGATCGAGTTCGATCCGGGTCGGCCGGTCTTGGGCATCCAGACCCCATCGAATATCGTGGCGAGGCGTTTCTGAATACCGCGTCTGGTTTTCTCGGCGGAGACCTCCTCGAGGCGAGGCGTCTCATGGAGAAACTCGGAGACCAGCGCTTTGTAGTCGGCCGCTCCCCGGCTGTCCGGCGCGTAGCGCAGGATCGGCTCGCCGGCGCTGGGAGCCTCGGCCAGCCGAACGCTGCGATGGACGACCGCATCGAAAACGAGGTCACCGAAGATCTCTCGCATCTGCTGCTGGATCTGGCGGCTGAACGTCGTCCGCTCGTCGACGAAGGTCAGAAGCAGACTGATGTTCTCTACTGAATACGGATGAAAACGGTCTCGAATAATGTGCACCGTTTCGAGCAGACGCCGCAGCCCCTCCAGCGCGTAGTAGTGCACCTGGACCGGCACCATGACGTCGGTGCTGGCAACCAGGGCGTTCAGCGTCAGCACGCCCAGCGAGGGGGGACAATCGATCACGCAGAAATCGTAGGTCTCGCGGACGTTCTGCAGCCCGCGACCGAGCAGCAGCTCCTTGCCGGGCGTGCCGGCCAGTTCCAGCTCCGCGCTGGCCAGCAACACGTTGCAGGGCACCAGATCGAGATACCGGATATCCGTCTGCACGATCGTCTTGGCCATCGAGTCGGGGGACCCGGCCAGGACATCGTAAACGGTGCTGGCGAAGAAGTCCGGGTTCTGACCCAGGCCGATCGTCGCGTGCGCCTGGGGATCGAGATCGATCAACAGAACGCGTCTCTGCAAGTCGGCTAGGGCGGCCGCGACGTTAATCGCCGTGGTGGTTTTGCCGCAACCACCCTTCTGGTTAACCATCGCAATGGTTCTCATGACATCACCATCCTCTGAAAATGCAGGCGCGCTCCGACGCACCCATACCTCCTGCGGGCCTCCTGCCCTCCCGTTCCCATCCTGTGGAGGAGTCCTTCCTCGCCTCTGACGCGGCGTATCTCTGCGGGCCTCCGCCCGCCGAAACCATTACGGCAATCGCGAAAATCCACAACGTGCCCACCCCCGCGTCCGGACATCGGTCCGGCACCCGAGGTAGACCCCACCTGCGCACCGCCTCCATGCTGTACCTAAAGTATATCTCCGCGGAAGGAAAATGTCAATCGCCGGAGGCCCATTTCGCCCATATATTCTGCAAACCGCAACCGGCCTTTCGCAGCCGCTCGCTTTCAAATCTCTGTCACGACCCGACTTGCGTCATTCCCCGGGAGAGCCGGCGTTTAGGGCAGGGCCCATGTCCCTGCGACCGACGCGTGGTACGCCTCGGCAAAAGGGCAAATCCGCACCCACAACGAGAGGTCCGAAAAGAGCACCCCCGGCGAGCCTGTAAAATGCACAGGGCCGGACTCTGCGATGAGCCGGCCCTGCACGGAGACGTCAGGAGAAGCAACAAGTGAATCACACGGATTGTCGGCTCGGGGGCCGAACGGCGCGGTCGCCCTGCGTTTTCTCGGTCGATTCGCCGCTTTTCTCTTTCTTCTCCAGCAACCTGTCAAGCGTCTCGCGGTTCCGTTCCTCAAGCTCCTCCATGCGCTTCTGCAATCGCTCCATCTGCTCCTGAAGCTTCTCAAACGCCTGATCCTTCTTCTCGGACCAGCGTTCGAGATCCGGCCGGGGCACACGGATGTCTTCGAAGTGCTTTCGCCAGACATTGGGGGCCGGCGGCGCAGGCAGATGAAACTGCCGGATCTCCACCCGTCCCTTCGACGACTCGCGTGCGTTTGCCAGAGCTTCCTCGGCGGGGCGGCGATATTCCTCCGGCAACGCGTCAAGCTTTCCCACGGTCGTGCTGTGCTCGGTATCTCCCGAGCGCACGATCACCCGGGAGTCCTCGGCCTCCGGGTCCCCCTCGATGGTGACCGTGAAATCTGCGCCGTCCGTGGAGTGATGATAGGTATACAACTCTTTGAAAAACTGTTTCACGTCGAAGTTCACCTCGGGAACCTGATCGAACGGGACCTCCATCCATTCCTGACTCTCCGGGCCGATCTTGAAGACTTTCCCGGGCCGCCAGGATGTCACACTCTTCGGCTCCGGCGGGTATTTCAGCTTTCCTTCGGCCGGCAGTGGCTCCAGGGCGAACTTCACGGTCTTTCGCCCGCCCAGGTGGATGATCTCGAGCGATACTTCCGTATCGGCATCGAGCCCGCGCACCGCCTCGACGAGCCGGCTCGAACTGGTGATGTCCTGGCCCTGGAAGGCCGTAATGATGTCATCCCGTTCCAGTCCGGCTTTGTCGGCGGCACTGCCCACGGTGACGTTGCTGATTCGAACCCCCTGCCCCGCGTTCAAACGCAGATGCTTTACCAAAATCTCCGGTAGCGGCTCCGGGGCCAGTTGCACACCGATGTAACCGCGCTGCCCGCCGGCATACGAAGGCACGCCGCCGACCAACAGAGCGATACAACCCAGTAGAATCGTTCTTCTATTCATAATCGTCTTCCTTTCATGGATTCTTGCGTTGCTTACAGGCCGCCGTGGTAGGCGGCAGGCCTGACCATCCCTTCCCGCACCCCCTCGATCAGCCACTGGTTGCCCGTCCCGTCGGTCACGACGTACCAGTCCAATTCGCGCGTGACGCGCTGGGCCGGGTCACGCCCGGTCAACCGCGGGCTCCGCGTCGATCGGACCGGTTCGCCGGAAGCTCCGGCGGCTACCGGCGGCCTCCCTCCCGTGCCGGCCGGCGGGCCGGACTCCCATACCAGCACAACATGCAGGAGAAGGCCCAGAACAAGACCCGCCGCCAATCCGGCGACAAAACGCAGATGGCCATCTGCTCTGATGATTCGACGCCACGAAGATCGCTTGCTCTGTTGCCAGGCGCGGCCGATGATGTCCTCGGCTGGCACTGCCGAGCGGACCGCCGCGGGTACCGCTTCACGGCTGCATCGCCGCAGGGTCCGCAATTGCTCCAGCAGTTCTTGTGCTTCACTATTGCCCTGCAGCTCCTGGTCGAGGAGTCGTCGCTCGCCGGGTGAGATCTCCCCGTCGAGAAACTCGCCGATCAGCAGCTCCAATTTTTCGTCGCTCGCGCTCATCTTTCCTGTACCTTACAAGCGGTCCTGCCCAGGACCTGATTTTGAACCATGCGTCGCGCCCGCACGAGGCGAATCTGCATCGTGGTAACCGGAACGTCGAGAATCTTCGCCATCTCGGCGTAGGTCAGCTCGCCGCAGTGGGCCAGCATGAAGACCTCCCGGTACTTCTGCGGCAACCGCCGGGCCGCATCGAGGATTCGCGTGCAAAGCTCGTTCTTTTCCACCACGTCCGGTGGCATCTCCTCATACCCCGGCCGTGGCAACGGCGCGGCGGGACCATCGAATAGAGCGGTCTGATTGACCCGGCGCCGACAGTGCTTCAACGCTTCGCGCCGCGCCAGAATCGCCAGCCAACCCCGAAAACGCTCCGGCTCGCGCAGCGTGTGAATCTTCGCAAGGACACGAAGGCAGACATCCTGCAAGACGTCGTCAACGTCATGGGCGTCGCCCAGCACACCGTAGAGCAGCCCCCGCAGCCACGTCCAGTTCTGCAGAAGCAGCACCCGTACGGCCTCCCGGTCGCCCCGGCGGGCGGCACACGCCAATGCCCATTCGTTCTGCTCTCTCTGTGCCTTCATATCGGTCTTTACTCAATATAGATGCCTGAGAGAGCCCGGTCATACACAATTTGTCGGTTGTTTTTGAAATGAGCCCGCGGTCAAGCGCAGCGGATATGCGTCCCGGGCCCAATCCCGGAACCGCCGCCGCGGAAGCACCGCCGATGCCTGTGATAACATCCTGGCGTGCGCGTGGAAGCATCAAGGGCCGGCCTGGCAATGGTGGACGTCTCCGCTTCTTGCGCCCATGAAGGTTCCCCCGGTGTTGCGCCATCGCCAAGGGCTGCGGCCTTGGCGCTGCCACCCCAGGAACCCACGAAGGACGGTCTCCAGGCGCGGCAAAACGTACACACACGTCACCGCCAGCGAAATGAGGTGCTCGGCCGCGTTTGCCCTTCTTAGCGTTTTGTCACCGACCATCGCCTACTCGGCGGGGAGCAGGTGGATGTTGCGGAACTCGATGGGGCTGCCCTCGCTCTGGAGGCAGATCCAGCCGGACGTCACCGTCGCCGCCGTGCCTTCGTTCTGGAGGACGCCGTTGACGAAGCAACGAATGGTGTCGCCCTTGCAGTGAATGTCGTAGCTGTTCCATTGCCCGGCGGGATTCTCGCTGGTCGGCGCCATCTTCTCGGCAACCACGAACTGCTTCTCCAGATTCTGGCGGTCTACGCCGTCGACCGTGATGCCGGTGCCTCCGATAAGTACGAAGTCGCCGGCGCTGCCGGCCTTCAACTGGCACTCGATGCAGTTGGGCCATACCTTATCGGGACCGCTGGCATGCAGTAACACACCGCTGTTCGTGGGCTCCTCCGTCCAGCGCCACTCGAGGTGCAGGTGGTAGTTCTTGTGCTTGGTCTGCGTGCGGATATAGCCGTTGGGGACTCCCTTGCAGTAGATCGCCCCTTCGCGGATGCGCCAGACATCATTGACATCGACGGTCGCGTCGGGGACAAACCGCTCCCAGCCGGTAAAGTCCTCGCCGTTCCAAAGCACCGTCTTCTTGCCGCCGGAAAGAAATCCCAGCCCGCCTTCGCAACCCACCAGGGCAAACAGGGAAACCACGACCAACACCAACAATCCGACTTTACCTGCGACTCGCGTCATCTTTCCGCCCTCTCTTAAAGACAAAAGAACCATGCTTTCCATTGACTCGTCACGGCGTGCCCGCGTATTGGGCACACCACACCCACGGCGGCTGCCTCCAGCCACACCGGACTCGTTCTTCTTACCGCATCGTTACGCCCCGCGTCAACCGGAAAAAGCGTCGGGCCGGTGCGGGGGGCAGCGAGAACATCCTGGCATGCGCGTCGCGGCGCCGGGCGCGGACCTGGCAAGGGCGGGCTCGTGCGCGTCGTGGGCCGACAACCGTTGCCCCGGTGATTCCCCGGGTTTTTCCGGAAAGTTACCGGGTCAGGCTGCCGATAGTACGCAAGTCGGAGACGAAACGACTGTGATGGTTGGTTTCAACGGGTTTCAAAAGAATGCGCCCGACTCAACTGCAGGAGCGCGACGTTATCGGTCCGGGAAACGCGGACGAACCGAAACGCATGACAGGAACGTTGGGAAAGGAGCAGCACATGGTAACGCAGGAACAGCCGGGGGGAGTGATTCTGGTATATCCGTCAACGAAAGCCGACATTGACGGCGAATTGTACGAAGCCCTGCAACTCTCCCGGCAGCGCGGTGACTGCGACGTCATCGTGGATTGTGCGGCCCTGGACATCATGAGCTCGCATCATCTGGCGAGCCTGCTGCGCATCCAGAAGCTGCTTCAGGATTGCGGGCACCAGCTTATCCTCTGCTGCGTCAGGGAAGTAACGCAACGCATCTTCTCTGTCACGGGACTGACCGATGTATTTGACATGGTTGGCGACCGGTCCGAGGCGATGGCCAGGGTGGAAGCCGGCGGCGGAGAAACGATCCGCAGCGAACCGTTGCTCGGGAAGGGGCCGAATACGTGACGCCGAATCGCGATCGCAATCTTGTTTCCGCCGGGCGACCGGCGGGCGGAGAAACGCACAAGCGAGAGTCAGAGGACAGGAATGACAGGTAGCCAGATCCAGAGTGGATGTTGTATCAGCAGCGAGGAAAGGCAGCCGCGGGACGGCGAGGCGGCGGGCCCCGCCCAGGCGCAGTTGACCCTTGGGGACATCATGAGCGAGCCGGCGGTCACGGCTTCGCCAACCGAGAGCGCCTCGACCGCCGCCAGTCGGATGTGCAATCATGGCGTCTCCTGCCTGGTCGTAATGGACGACGGCGTCGTCGGCGTTCTTACCCAGAAAGACCTGCTCCTGGGCATCTCGGTGGAGCCGGACGCACAACGGCACATCACGGTGGCCGATCACATGTCGAGCGCAACCGTGGTGGCGCCGCCGGACCTTCCGGTTCTGGAAGCCAGCCGGCTGCTCAAATCCAAGCACGTCAAGCATCTGCCCGTCGTCGTTGACGGACAGTTGGTGGGAATTGTCACGCAGACGGATATCACGCGCAGTCTGATCCATCTGGCGCCGTTGCAGTGCGTCTCGGACGTGATGAGCCCGCGCGTCATCACGGTCAGCACCGAAGCTACCGTGGCCGACACTGCGCGTCTCATGTGGTCGCGAAACATTTCGTGCGTGGTGGTCATGCACGCCCACGAACCCGTCGGACTCGTCTCCCAGCGAGACGTCCTGGTGCGAGTGGTTTCGCAGGGCAAGGACTTCAGCACCCAGTGCGTGACCGACATCATGTCCACCCCCATCCTCTTCATCCCGTCCCACTACTCCGTCTTCACCGCCAGCCGACTCATGGACAAGATGAAGATCCACCGGCTCGTGGTCCAGGACGCCAAGCGCGTGTGCGGCATCGTCTCGCAAACGGATATTCTCAAAGCCGTTGAGAAGAACCTCGCCGAAGAAGAGAAGTACCAGCTCCTGCTGGTGCGTTCGGACCTGCCGATCTTTCTGCTCGATCAAGAGGGCTTGATCACGTACGTCAATCCCGCCTTCGTACGCTTGTTCGACAAGAACCGGAGCGAAGAAGTGGTCGGGACTCCATTCGCGCATGAGTGCCTGTGGGACCGTCCGGTAGATCGGGAGCGGCTTTCACGCGTGCTTGAAAGCAGCCGGTCCGGCCTGGTCCGAGCCGTTGTTCACGACGGCGCTGATGAGTGCCGGCGTGTCCTCGTACTCCTGACGGCGAGTCATGGCGTCGACGGGGAAATCAGCGGCTGGCAAGGCGTGGCCTGGCCGGTGCCCCGAAGAAACCCGGCCTGACAGCACCTTATTGCGCACGTCTTCCGATTATCGCCAGAAGGAGATTGCTCGCCCAGCATCCGCGAGCTTTCGCAGACTCGGCACGCGCAGGGCCTGCGCCGCGTGTCACAGGCCCTGCCATCGTGCCGCACGAACGGTTCGTGCTGTTAGTCTTCGGATCTTACGGCCAGAGCAATTCCTCCTGCCAGGAGCCGGCCAGAAGGCCGAAATCGAAAAGGTCCACGCGGCCGTCACCGGCGATGCCCAGGCGGAGCCACTGCCCCGCCAGAAGCTCCAGGTCGCGGTAGTCAACGAGGCAATCGGCGTTCAGGTCGCCCTCGGGCCGGGCCAGAGAAGGCACGCACCGAGGCTTGTACAGGCGAATCTCGTCGATGGTGACCGTGCCGGCGCCGTTGAGCTGCGGGTCGTTCCGGTCACCGATACCGATGTGCATGGCCTCGACGGCGCCGAGGTTCACCCCGGCCGCCGCGAAGTCACCCAGCGCGACGTTCCACTCCTGCCACGTATCCAGCAGCACCGCATCCGGGTCCGGGTGATTCACGATCCCGACCGCACCGGCCGCATCCTCGAGAGCCACGTACAACGGGCCCGGCGTGTTGCTCGCATGGGCCACACCGATTTCGGCGGCTTCCCACGTCCCGGAAACGCCGCCTTCGACGGATACGCCCGAGAATTCCGCGATAGTGACATTGCCCGAGCTGTGACTGGTCAGGGCCAGACCGACCGTGACGCTTCCGATCATTGAGATCTCCTGCGGATTCCAGACCATCGGCGTCCAGCCTTCCGCGTCGGGATCCCCGGAGTAGAAGGCGCTGAATTCGTTGCCGACCCGCTCCAATCGCAGCCAGACCGGCTCGCGCAGCGCGATCTGCTCGGGCGTGGCGACGGGGCTGTCGCTGGTGGCGTTGGCAAAGGCGCGGGCCTGAAAGCGAACGCCGTTGTCGCCCGTCAGATAGACCGCGGCAAACTTCGAGCCGGGGTCCAGACTCTCGCGGATCATGACGCCCGCTTTGGCCCAGACGTCGGTGTCACGCAGGCTCTCGACGCGCGCGACGATGACGCCGTCCGCATCGAGCTGCTTGTGGGCGTAGCGGAACTGGTCGGCGGTACCCCAGATATCGCTGCCGGCGGCGCTCATGGTAAGGCGGCCCGGGGCCGTCTCCAGAAAAGCGAGCGGATTGCCCCGGAACTGCAACGTCAGGGCTTTGACACCGTTGATCGTCCAGTCCTGTGGCGCCACCCAGATGCGATTCGTCTCGGAGTAGCCCGGTGCAGCCGTGTTGTCGTAGTACAAAGGCATCGCCTGGGCGCCGCTGTACACGATGTCGGTCTGTGCGATCGAGCCCTCGAAATGGGGACTCTCCGGGCTCCAGATATCGTGCCCGACGATCGCGCCGGAGCCGTTGCCGGGCACGGCCACGGGCTCGGAGAAGCCGAGGCCGTCGAGCCAGGTTTGGAAGACGCGTTGGCCCACCTCGTTGGTGTAGCTCTCGAAATCGTCCACAGCAAGGAAATCGGCCGTGGCAAAGCTCCACACGGCGCCCTTCCAGGGACTCTCCGGATGGGCCTCGTTGACCTCGTCGATCCGCCAGTAATAGGTCGCGTTCCAGGCAAGCGGGCCGGGCTCAAAGGCGGCGGCGTCCAGCGGCTGTCGACCCCGATAGATGCCGGCGGTGGTCGCATCGGCATTCGCCACGGCCTCTTCGTCGTCACCGAAGTAGACGTCGTGCTCGACGGCGCGAACGCCGGCGGACCAGCTCAGCATCGGCGCCTGCGTGACATCGACGGCGCCGTCCTGCGGGTCCTCCCCCGCGGCCCACGCCGCCTCGAAGGCTTTGAGGTAACTGCCGCCGATCAGCGTACGCTGCGGCACTGCGGGCCCCTGCCAGGCCGCCGAACAATGGTCGCCCCCGCCGCCTTCTTTCCAGAGCGCGGCGATGTAGTAGCGACCCGCTTCCAGCGAGATGGGGACCGACTGCTGCTCGGGCACGGTATCCCACGCCTGAGCTCCCGTCCAGCCGGGCACCTCGGCAATCAGCGCGGCGCTGTCCGGACCGGCGCCCAGGTACAGCTCGGTATTGTCGTCGCCGGCGACCCAAAACGTGTACGGGCCAGCGACGGGGACGTGCAGCCACGCCTGGAGGCGGCCGCCGTAGTTGTCGCCGTAATCCGGAGAGTCGAAATCCGCAAGCTCATCGCTGACCGTCGGCGCCGCCGGGAACCGGGGATCGTTTCTCAGGGCGTCGAGATCCGTCCCGGCGATATTCTCCCATATCTCGCGCGCGACACCGCCCAGACCGGGAATGGTCGTGGTGAAGCTCCAGACCGCGCCCACGTGCCTTACGCCGGCCGTGTCGATCTCATCCACGCGCCAGTAGTAAGTGGTATCCAGGGCGAGCGTCCCCGGATCGAAACCGGTGTCGAACTGATTGCCCTGGAAGGCCGCCTGCGCAGCGTTGGCGACCTCGTCTTCGCTGGTGCTGAAGTAGACGTCGTGCGTGAGGGCGTTGGCGCCGCCGGTCCAGGCAAGATCGACGTCGGCGTCCTGGAACTTCGCCCCCGGCGGCGGCGCCGGCTCGAAGGCCGTCAGCGGTGCGGCGGTGAAACTCCAAACGGCGCCGGTATGAACCGCGCCGGTCGCATCGACCTCGTCGACGCGCCAGCGATACGCGGCCCCCGGCACCAGACCCGGAGCGTGGAAGTACAAGGCCACCGGATGCAGCGGCGCAACCAGATCGGCCTCGGTAAGCTCTTCGCCGGTACCCAGGTACACTCTGTGCCCGACGGTCGTGTCGCCGGCGGTCCACTGCAACAGCGGGCTCACCACGCCGGTGGTCCCGTCGGCGGGAATCGGGCCGTACGCTTCCAGTTGCGGCGGAGGCGCATCGTAGACGTCACCTTCAACCACTACGCTGTCGAAAGTCGCGGTGCGAAGCGTGCCGTCGACGTGAGAAGTCACGCACAAGCCGATGTAGCATCCCGCTTTGGTGCCGGCTTGCGTCCGCATGGCAATGGTGAGGACCGGACCATGCTGCGTCCAGTTCACACCGTCCTGGGAAAAATACGCCCGAAACTCGTCGGCGGTCCGCTCGATCTTGACGTACCACGGCGGCTGCGGGGCCGGCGACGGATCGGAATCGGACGACGAGCCGCCGTCGGCCGTCAGGCGCCGCTGAAAAGAGCCGCCCCCGCCGTTGCCGGCGGTGATGACCGTCATGGCATGGCGGGACCCGCCGACGAGCTGCTCGCGCATCATGACCCCGGCCTTGGCCCAGGCATTGGAGCCGTCGCCCCAGGCCACCACGCGGGCCGTGATGGAACCGTCGCCCACCAGGTACTTGAAGACGAAATGAAAATTATCCGAGTTGCCCCAGATGTCGTTGCCGTTGCCGGCGATGGTCCACGTCCCCGTCGCCTCCTCGAAGAGGGCGCTTCCGGGCGTCGGCGCGCCGACGTCAACGTTGGTCCAGCCCAGAGCGACGCCGGAACAGACCGTCACCACGACACAGCAGATGGTACACTGCGTTATTCGATACATGATATGTCTCCTACACGAAGTTAACGCGTCGCGCCCGTCTCGCGTTGCGAGCAGGCGCACCGTCCTCAACAGGCACTATGTCCTCCTTAGTGCGCTCTCACCACCTGTCTGGAACGGCTTCCGTGGAGTGCGGAAGCGTCTCGTGCTACGGAGAATGATCCCCGATTGAAATGCAATGCTTCAGATCCATGACCACCTCCTTCTTTCCGTATGCTCACAAATGAGCCGGTCATTGATGCATCGCGCATCCATTGCTGCGCCTTCGAGCCCGGCGAATCGTCCTGACCGTCGCGTGGCAGCCGTGTCCGGCACGCCGGCAATCGAAAACGGCTCGAAGTACAAAAACCCCCAATTCTGACATCTCCAATATAGCAAAAAAGGCGCGGGCCTGTCAAGAAAATCTGCGCTTTTACCGGACCGCTTTTGGAAGTGCCCGCCCCTTCTACGAACTTTCACCCGAACCACTGCCCCGTCCTTCCCGACACAACACGAACAAGATGTCACAACACGGATGAGGGGACATTCTGGCGCGACGGCGGCTGAGCGCCGGGGCGCATCGCCGGTTCGCAGTTCAGAGGGACGAGACAGCGACAAGGTTGATACCAGCGTCTCTGCCCTTTGGACTCGTTCGCGCGATCCGTCAGATTCGAAGCGTGCGGCGGCGCTGGCTACCTCTTTCTGCGCTTCCTCGATCGGGGTCCGCCCTGCCTGATCCGCAAGACTTTGCGGATGATCCGCGCCGAGGCGCTGCCGGGCCGGGCGGCGGCGAACAGGCGGAGCCTCCGCTCCAGCAGGATCCTCAGACCCAGCACCTCGAGCCCGACCAGGATCAGCCAGGAGCCGGGGGATAGCGGGGTAATCAGAGCCAGAAAACCCAGCGCGATCAGAACAACACCCACCGTTGTCTTGATCGCACGTTTCATCGGCAAGAGGTTTCAACAGGGTCCGGCGCGAGCGGACCCGCACCGGGCGCCGACGGAATCGCCGCCGTCATGAACGTGAGCCGGGAAAGACCTTCGGAGTCGTCAAAAGTCCTTGTACGACCGCATCCACTGGGGCCAGTCGGAGGGCTGGACGCCACCGACCGTGGTCCAGTGGCCGGTAATGTCGAAATTCTGGTGCCACTTGAACGTCCACAGCTCCTTGAGCCCCACCTTTCGGACCGTATTGAAATCAGCGAACACATAGTTGACGTACCCGACATGACGGTCGATACAGAGGAGATTCATCTCGCTGGAGATATCCGACTGTCCCTTGACCGCCGGCGGAGGCGAGGTATGGTTGGGGAACGCATCGAGATAGGCGCAGTCGAAGAACAGCGGCACGTTGTCCGGCTTCTTGATATTGGTGGTCTCGCGCCAGAAATTGTCGCCGGTGCGATTGCAGAGCCATTCGTCCTGGCCGTAGCTGCCCCGATCCTTGATTTCCGGGTCCTTGTCCCGGATCGCACCCCAGCCCTGCTGGTCCCAGTTCCAGGCGCGCTGCTCGAACCGCCCACCCGCCGCCAGGGGCAGCGTGGCCGACGGACACAGCGCCAGCTTGCCCTTGTCCTTGTAATAGGGCAGCAACACGACGGGCCAGTCGTTGGCCGCCGCGTTGCCGTTGTAGGCGCCGATGTTGAACTTGCCCTCGCTGTCCTGCGTGTAGAAATACCAGATGAGTCCCCACTGCTTGAGGTTGGACATGCAACTCACGGCCTGCGCCTGCTTCTTGACGCGCTGGAGACTGGGCATCAGGATTGCCATCAGCAAAGCGATGATGGCCACCACCACCAGCAGTTCAATCAACGTAAACCCTCGATCCTTGCGCATCACGGACCCCTTCTGCATATGATCGAAACCAGGCTCAGAACCGGCGAGCCGTACGGGTACTATCATACATCCCAGGGGACCGGAATGCAAGCTTCGACTTAGTAGTCCTTGAACTGCCTCATCCACTGGGGCCAATCGCTGGCCACCGCCCCGCCGGCCTTCGTCCACGGACCTTCCGTCTCATGGCTGCGGTGCCACTTCAACGTCCAGAACTCCTTCAAGCCAACCCGCCGCACCGATCCGTCCACAAAGAGGCAGCTTACCGCCCCATTGTGGCGATTGATGCAGCAGCGAGCCATGTGGTTACCGCTCCAGGCCGCAAACTCACTTACGGCCGGTCCGTCCGTGTGCCGCGGCCATAGGTCAAAGCGAAGCGCCTCCACGAAAAGAGGCACTGTCTCGCCATGGGCGAGGTCCCGCAGATCCTGCCAGCCCTCTGAAACAGGCACGCCGCCCTCGTAGGTCGATCCATGGCCACCTTGGGGGGTGATGCAGTAGCCATTGAGACCGTAGCTGCCCGAGATCCCGTTGGGGCCCAGTTCCGTTCCACGGTAGATACCCCATGCGCTGAAAACGCTCAGCCCGGGATTGGAGACTCCGTCTTCTCCAACGACCGGGCCGGTTGACTCAGGGCAGAACCAGATTCGCATCCGCTTCCAGTCCTTGTGCGCCTCGTCAAGCTCCCTGGGCCACCAGTATCCCGCCGTCCCCGGCGCCCCGCTGAAGAGCCAGCCATCGTTGCGCTCAATGTACCCCTGGAAGATGCCGCCCCACTGCCGCAAGTTCGACTGGCAGACAAGCTCTCTCCCTCGCCTCCGTCCACTCTGACCCACCGCCCCCAGGGTCAAGCAGGCCAGCGCGATGCAGACGAAAACGACCATATGGTCCCAATGCGTTCTCGTACGTATGAATCTCATGATCGCTCCTTACGCATTTGGAATGTGCTCCGCTAATAGTCCTTGAACAGTCTCATCCACTGGGGCCAATCACTGGCCACCACCCCGCCGGCCTTCGTCCACGGACCATCCGTGTTGTAGTTGCGGTGCCACTTCAACGTCCAGAGCTCCTTCAAGCCAACCTTCCGCACGGACCAATCCATGAAAAGGACGTTGACGCCGCCGCCGTGCCGGTCGATGCAGAAAAGGTCCATCTCATTGATCAAGCCCGTGTTGCCCCAACCGGAACCGCGAGCAGCCGGCGGCGGTTGATCCGTGTGCCTCGGCCATGCATCGTGCCAAGTCGAGTCGGCAAACACCGGAACGGTCGCCGGATTCTCAACATTCTCGGTGGTTCTCCAGAAATCCCGCTCCAAGCGCGTGCCACGATCATGCGCCGTATCGTTCGTCCAGGAGTTGATGCCGTAGCTGCTGACATAGAAGTATTCGCCCCCCTCTGGGAGACTAACGAACCGGTACCACGCTCGAAACGTTCCCGAGTCACCAATATGCTGAACGATCTGTGTGGCCATCGGGCACTTCAACAGGTGCCATTGATCGTCGTAATAGGGACGCAGCGCATTCATCCACAGCTCGGTCGTGCCGAGACCGCCCCAGCCGCGATTGAAACGGCCGTCATGCTCGGCAGTGTATTTGTCGAACATCGCACCCCACCGGCGCAGGTTGGCCTCGCAAACAAACTCCCTGGCTCGCCTCCGTCCACCCTGCCCCACAGCCCCAAGAGTCAAGCAGGCCAGCACGGTCCAGACGAAAACGACCATATGGTCCCAACGCGTTCTCGTACGTATGAGTCTCATTATCGCTCCTTTGGCATCCAGAAAGTGCTCCGCTAATAGTCCTTGAATCCCCTCATCCACTCGGGCCAATCCTTCGGCAGCGCCCCGCCGGCCTTCGTCCACGGACCGGCAGTGTCGAACGAGCGATGCCACTTCAAAGTCCACAGTTCTTTGAGGTCGACCCTTCGCACCGACCAGTCCATGAGAAGGCAATTCACCGCCTCCTGGTGTCGATTGATGCAACAGCGGGCCATGTTGTTGCCCGACCAGTCAGCGAATTCGTTTGCGGCTGGCGGCTCCGTATCTCGCGGCCACAAATCGAAACGCAAGGCATCGATAAACACGGGAACGTTGTCGGCACACGAAACACTGTCGAACTCTCGCCAACCGTCTTTCGCTGGAACACCCCCTTCGAAGACATCCGTCCTTCCTGTGTCAAGAGTGTATCCGTTGAGACCGTAGCTGCCCGCCATGCCAGAAGGGCCGCATTCCCCGCCTTTATGGATGCCCCACGCGCTGAAAACACTCGTGCCCCCCGTGCGATTGCCCTTTTCATCGATCAGCGGCTGACTCGCCTGCGGGCAGAACCAGATGCTCGCCCCCCTGTAATCCTTGTGCTCATCATCGAGCCGAGCAATCCAACTCCAACAACGCCCCGGCAGGTCGGGAAAAAACCGTCCGTCTTCGCGGCACAGGTACTCCTGAAAAACCTCGTCCCACTGGCCCAGATTGGCTTGGCAGCCTACAGCATGCGACTGCGGGCGGAAGCTGTGACAGGCGGCTCCAAAAACCAGAAGCGAAACAAAACTGCTCAACACGAGGACAATAACATCTGACTTTCGCATTTGAATCCCACGTTTCATATCCCGATTTCTTTCAAACCATGTCGCCGGGTGCACCGTCCTGGTCAGGGACGTGACGAACCATCGCTGGATTCTGTTGAGACAGCATAGACCGCATTGGTCGCATCCGTGTTGAAGCCGGAGTAGTCTTGCGAATCGGCGACGATCAGCAGGCCCTCGGCGGCGAGGACGGGAGAGGCGGGCCAGCCACCGGTCTCGATGCGGCCGATTTCCAGACCGGTGGAATCCACCACATAGACGTGCCCGTCATCGCCGGTGGCGTAGACCCAGCCTTCTCGGTCAACGGTGAGCGTGAATCCCCCGATCTCGCCCAGCCGCGTGGCCCACTTGAGGTCGCCGCTGGGATCGACGGCGCGAAGAAACGGATCGTCGAGGCTGACGTAGACGGTCCCATCCGGGCCGAGGACCGGCTCGGACCAGCCGCTGGCGTCGGCGTACTGCTCCAGATCGTTGGCATCGAACATGCCCGAGTTCGGGTCGAGCAGGTCGGTACACCAGAGGATCGCACCGTCGTTGGAATCGATCGCGTAGAGATGCCGGTCGTAGACCAGGGTCTGGTAGATCGTCCCGTCTTCGGCCACCACCGGCGAGACGTAGGGCCAGCCCTCCTCATCGCCGACCTGCGCCGGCGGGAAACGGCACGCCCACTTGACGGTTCCATCGGTCGGATCGAGGGCATAGAGGTTGGGATCGTACAGTCCGGCGATGTACACGGTGCCGTCGGCGCCGATTGCCGCCGAGGCAAAGATCGATCCCGCCGGCAGAACGCCTGGACCGTCGGTGGTAAATTGCCAGAGTTCGGCACCGTCTCGATCCAGCGCATAGAGCGTTCCGTCCGTGGATGCTACGTACACATCCCCGCCCGGCGCGATGGCGGGCGAAGAATAGATGGCGTCGCCGGTATTGTAGGTCCAGCGCAGCGCGCCCTGCGAATCGGTGGCATAGAGGCCGCCATCTGCGGCGCCGATGTACAGACCACCGTCCGGCCCGATACTGGGCGCGCTAACGAGCGGCGTATTGACATCGAGGACCCAAAGGCTCATTCCATTCGGATCGAGAGTGTAGAGGGTGCCGTCCTCGCAGCCGACGTGGATCTGGTTCTCGGCCCCGACCGTAACGCTGCCCACGACCGAGCCCCCTGTCTCGAACGTCCATTTGACGCAATTGGGCGCGGGCCCGGCGTCCTGACTGAGGCCGCTGCGACGAAAATCGCCCCCGAGCGATGCCCACTTCGCCCAGCCGGCTCCGCCCGCAAGAAGCGGCGCCCCCGGCGCCAGGACTACAACAAATACGCACGACACGATGAGAAGAAATGCTTTCGCTTTCATGGCACTCTCCCTGTCATTTGATTTCCGCTGTCTCGACCGATGGTCGAGCCCACGCGCATACTGAATCGCCGATTTCCGTATTGAGTATACCACGTAATTGTCAGGAATAATAATGATATTCCGCCTTGCATCGCCAGCTCGGCTTCCCGCAACCGCAGGTCCGGCTCCTCGCGACGGTTCTTCAGCATCTATTCGTGTATGTCCAGAGAACCGGGGCCGCGTTACGCTCAATCTTGTCGCGGGAGGAAACTTTTTGTGCAATCGGCCAACGGGGCGCGTTGAGCCCGCACGGGGGAGACTACGTAGTTCTACGTATTTTTAGAGACTTTTGTCCGTTCGGGCTTAACCATTCGTGTTTCGCACCGAAAACAACCATGACGGGTTCTTTTTCGGGAGGTTCATGGAACTGACAAGCAGCACGACATATCAGGTGCGTTCGGCTTCTTCGGGGGACATCACGGAGTTGGTTCGGATGCAGATGGCTCTTCAGGAGAGCATGGAGAGGATCGGCAGCAGATTACTGCGGCTCAACCACCGGAACGTCGACAAGCTCCAGGCATACTATCAACAACAGATCGAGGACCCGCAGGCGCAGGTCATGATCGCGGTCCAGAGCGAATCCTCGCGCACAGTCGGGATGGGAGCGGCCAAGATCTGGCTGCACGCCGACTACCTGCCGCCCCGGTCGGGAGAGTTGATCGACATCTGGGTAGACCCCGATCATCGACGTTGCGGCCTGTCCACACGGATCATTGCCCCGCTGTTACGATTCTTTCGAGCCCGCGGCATCGATTTCATGACCGTCAATTACGTGGAAGGCAACCCGCTGGCCCAGGCGTTGTGGCGGAAGCTTGGATTCGAGCCGGTGGTGGTCACCGCCGCAACCGACCGGACGCACGCGGAAACCGCTTTGGGGATATCGACGCGGCGCATCATTCCCGTGGCGTATCAGTCCACCCTGGCCAGCGCCCCCACGCCGTATACAGGCATGGCAGCTTCCGGCTAACCCCGCCGGCCGTCTTCACGCCTGCACCGCGGCGCGACAACCTCGAACGGCGGCCTCTATGCGTGGGGCAGGTTCAACAGGGAATTGACCAGGATCACCGCGACGGCGACCGCCATCGTCAGCTTGCCGCTGCGATGCTGCGACCGCGACCACGAAACCACCCCAAAGACCAGGGCGCCGATGCCCAGCGCGTTAGCAACGGCCAGAAAGATCGCCACGTCTCCGATAACGTCCGGGCGAGCCTGCATGGCCACAAGCCGCATCCGGTTGGCCCCCTGGGCCATCAATCCCCACGGCACACTCGCCCCTTCGGCCCGCTGCCCGCCTGCGCTGTAGTCGTACGCACTGCCGGCCGCAAGCAGGGCCTGCCCCCCGATGAACGCCCAGGCAAGCATCACCAGAATGAGACTGCGTTTGCACCGGGCCTTCTTGCTGTCTTTGGACTGAGACATTCATCTTCTCCCCATTTCTCATGGACGGCTTCTCCAGCGGTCCCCGTTACAGGTTTCCGGAGCCGGGTCCTCTGACCTGCAACGTTGGCCAGGCGGATCGAGGCCCTTTGTAAAGTATGCTAATTCAAACCACGCAGAACAAACGAACGCAGGCAATCCCGTCGGCAATACGTGCGTGAAAATCTCGCGGAGCCTGAATCCCGCCCTTCCTCGGCCTCTGCCGGTGGCAAGATATTTCTGACAGCCACTCAACAATGACCGAGCATAGCCGGCCAAACGCCCCGCGGCCGGCCCGACGCACATTTCCGGACGCAGCAAGCGAATCACGCGGCGCAGGACAAGCCAATTCAGCCCGCGATTTGGCTCCCCGTCAGGTTTGTTTCTATATTTTACATGATGCCGCGCCCATGTATCGGCATCCTGAGAAAGGAACCATAGCACGGACATATTTGAGGAGAAGACCCATGAGGACGTGTAAGGTATCTGACGAGTTGTACGAGCAGTTGAAGAGCTTCGTCGTGGACCCCTTCGACGACACTCCCGAGGCCGTGATCGGCCGACTGATCGAGATCGTCAACAAGGCCAAAAGTCGGTGGTCGCCGTTCGAGGAAGAGAAGGTGGAAGAGCCCAAGAACGAATACGCCAGCTTCCCGGCTTCCCCGCCGCAGCGGCATCAGGAACAGGAACAGCACAAGGACATCGACGAAGTCGTACTGCTGTAGCGGCCGGCGGACCGCCTGCGGTCCGACGGGCTCGACTCGACACCCCGAAACCAGACGGCGCTGGCCGGCAGCCGCCGGCCGCGCCGACGATTCAACCTCAAGACGCACAGCGCGGCCCATGGCCTGCAATCTCCCCTCCGCAAGGGCCCGCGCCCATCGGCTCGCCTGCGCCATCGGCGCATACCGGCAGTCGCGCAGAGCCTAACGCTCTGTCGTAGCTGACTGAACTTTTGCAAGATGGAGATTAGGCTTACTTTAGGGAGGAAAAATCTCCTTCGTGATTTTTCCTCCCGAGAACGTAAGTGCTTTTTGTATCGGGATATAAGCCCCTTCTTCAAGGAAATCACACCAACGATTTCCTTGGAGAATATAAGCCTAATCTCCATTTTGCAAAACTCTTGTTAGCTGATTTTGTGTCAATGCCAGCGAAGCGAAGGAGTCTATAGTCGCGCGATCTACAAGACGCCCTGCCGGGCAATGCGAAAGCTTGGACCGCCTCTGCGCGGGGAGAAAAAAAGAGTGGCACGCACCTGAGGCGGCGGAACGGCGCGTGCCACAAACCAAATTGTCCGGCTCACGCCGGTCTTACAGTCAGAGCTTGCCCTTGGCAAAGGCCTTGGTCTTGCCTTTGGCCTGAAGCCCGGGCGGCAGCGATCGGGCGCCTGCGGGGCTCCAATCGCGGGCCCGCACGCTGATTTCCCAGACGTCGCCGCGCAGGCGGTAGAAATAGCCGTCGTGATAATAGCAGTCGGACATTCCCACGACCACGTAGAGGCCGCGACTGGAGTCGTAAACCATCTCGTAGCCGTGGACCTGCTTGCGCCGATAACCGTGCGCCTTGGCGTGGGCAGGCGGTCCATGACCGATTCCCGGCCCCCGACCCGGCGCCGGCAGGCGATACACGCTCACCGAGTCGCAGGACGCCAGGATCACGATCGCCAGGCCACAGGCCATTCTTAGAAGCAGCGAACGGTTCGAGCCCATGTCGTATCCTCCCCAAAAAAAAGCTTGAGACCGGAGCGATGCGAGTTTCCCAACATAGTCTACGAATCATCTGGCGTTTCCCCAAATCGCCCGCCTGGCAATCAGCCCCTTTGCGGGCCCGGAGAAATGCCTGAAGCGCACGCCCGGTCCGCTCGCGCGCTTCTTTGGGGGGCGGAAGGGTGTTTGTTATGCTTTGGTTAGACACGCGATTTAGAAGTTCAAGCAGCAACACACGCCGTACACACGATTTCTACAGGGGAGAAAAAAATGAAATCGCGTACGTTTCTGAAAGGAAGTGCGCTGATCGTCTGCATGATCGTCCTGGTGGTCTGTTCGGCCCTGGCGGTCGGCCTTGCGGCCATCTCCGGCGCCAACGTCCAGCTCGCGGACAACCAGCGCGGAGCCAACCTGGCATTCGCCAGCGCCGAGTCCGGACTCGAAACCCTTCGCTATTGGCTCAGCCACGTAACGATACCGAGTTCCACACCGACGGCCCTCTATTTCGCCACCGTCATCAGTGCCGTGCGCAGCGATCTGCTGGCAAACGGCGTCACAAACGTGACTCTCAACGACGACGGCACCATCCCCAGCGTAACGCTGGACACCGCCACCGGCCAAAGCTTCGCCGGACAATTGCACGTGGATCCGTGCACCCCGAATGTGCTTACGGCCACGGTGCGCGGGACCTGCGGGGCAATGGCCCGGACGATCAAAGTCGATTTCAGCATAGAGCCGTACGAATTTCCGATCTTCGACTACGGTCTGGCCACCAAGGGCGCTCTCAATTTCCCGCAGAACCCCACGCTGACGGGAGCGGCCGAAAACTGGGAAGCCGATATCTACGTCGAGAGCCTCAGCGACGTCCTGGCCATTCAGGTCGGAGGCAACAGCAATTTCGACGGCGATATCGACATTGGCAACCCCCTTGGCACGGTGGACTTCCAGGGCGACGTGCAGATCGCCGGCGATCACGGCCAAACCGCCATCGACAACCACGTCAACATCGGCGCCGAACCCGTGGAGTTCCCGATCCCCGAGACCGCGCCGTTCCAGTCCTACGCCACAGGCGGCAACGTCGACCCCGCCGTCCTGACGGCCCCGGGCACGACGCTGGTCAACCAGGTCATCCCCGCCGGCATGAATCCCACCTTCACCGGCAACGTTACCATTCAGGGCATCCTGTTCATCGAACAACCCAACGTCGTAACGTTTGCAAGAAACATGGACCTGCAAGGACTCATCGTTGCCAACGGCAACGCTACCAGCCCGGGCACCAACGCGATCAACTTCGAGGGCAATTTCGCTTCCGGGCCGTATCCGGCCGGTTCGCAGTTCGACGCCATCCGGGACCAGCAGGGCTCTTCGATTCTCGCGCCGGGCTTCGGCGTCTCGTTCACCGGAAACTTCGCCTCGGTCAACGGAGTCATGGCCGCAAGCAGCATGTATTTCTCAGCCAACGCCAGCGCCGTCGTCAAGGGCACGATGATCAGCTACTCGCAGGATCCGACCGTCGTCAACGGCAACATCTCCATGGATTTTGACCGCACCGCCATCGTCGAGATCCCCGCCGGCTTTGACCTGCTCCGGGTCCTGGAATACGAACCCTCGTCCTACGCCATGGTCTTCTAAGCGCAGAGCCGACCCGCCGGGAAATGCACGGAGGGCTTGCGAATAGCGGCACGGCACACCGGCGCGTGGAAGCAGCGTAGAGAGTCTCTTAAGAAGATCTAAATGAAACGGCCCGGTCTCACCAAATGGCGGCGTAATCACATCGCGCGATCGTGAACCCGTCCTCCCAGCCCCGCTTGTATTGATGATCCTGCTCGTACCGCGACGTGTCTCTGGTGAAGCGGCAGAACGGATGTCCGACAACATGGCAACCGGCCGAGTACCCGTCCACGTATCCGTCCGCATATTCAGGAGTGTAGCCGGCGGCAAGCAGACCTTTCCGATCCATGGAGGCACAGCCGGCCAGGAAGCATAAAACGAGTACTGCGACCAAAACGATTCTCATGTTCTGCACTCCAAATCCTTACACAGCGTTGGCCGGCAACCGATCCCCCGCAGCAGCGACAGCCAACTTATGCCCACGACAGACGCTACCTCACTACACGATAGTGCGAGAAAAGTCAAGCAAAAACCAGGATAACAGTGCTACTAATGCGTATTAGACACATGGGCAATCGGCACCAATCGCGACAACAGCGTGCTTTTCTCAGTTCCAGGAAGACGTGCCGACGCCGCCGACGGCGACACGAAAACAGCAGTTTGCCCCCACAGAGCGTCCTGGTCCCGTACGATATCGGACCTGCACAAGGCAGGCATACGGCACAGACGCACATGAAGTTCGCCGGCATCGCCTTGGGGAGCACGATCGGTGCCACATCAGGTTTGTGCTTGATTCGCAGCGAATTTTCGCGAAAATGCGTGCGGCGTTTTTGCAGAATGGTGCGGCCCAAACACGTTGGCCTTGGCCGAACAGAGCCGAATCGGGAGTCGCTTGAAAGCAAACACACAAACAAGGATCGTGGGGGCAGCCGTCGTTTTTGCAGCGGTATGTGGCGTGGCCGCCTGGTTCGGTCGGGCCCAGGGCACCGGCGCCGAAGCACGCTGGTTTAGCGTAATTCCCCCCGTTCTAGCGATCGTGCTGGCCTTTCTGACGCGCCGGGTCTTGCCGAGTCTGGGAATCGCCATCCTGACAGGCGGTCTGCTCAGCCACGTTCCGCGGGCCCCGCTCAGCGCGGGCGCGTGGTTCGAGGGATTCAAGACATCGGCCACGCATATCACCGCAACGGTAACGGACGCCACCTACCTCCAGATCCTCGCGTTTATCCCGCCCATCTTTGTCATGATCGAGATCCTCATCGCCTCGGGAGGGTTCCGAGGGATCATCGTCTGGCTCCTGAGGTGGATCAAGGGGCGTAAGTCCGCCCAGGCAGCGACCGCTCTGATGGGAATCCTGTGCTTCATCGACGACTACACCAATGCCATCGTCGTCGGTTCGATGATGCAGCCGATCACGGACCGGTTTCGCATCAGCCGGGAGAAACTGGCGTTTCTCGTCGACGCCACCAGCGCACCCATCGCCGGACTGGCCGTAATCAGCACGTGGATCGCCTTTGAGGTGGGCCTGCTCGGAGAGATCGGAGGCAGTCTCGGCATCGGAAAAAGCGGGTACGCCATGTTTTTCGACGCCTTGAGCTTTCGCTTCTACTGCCTGCTCATGATCGCGTTCGTGTTCCTGCACATCGTGTTGAAGTGCGACTTCGGGCCCATGAAGACGGCTGAGGCGCGGGCCCAGGCAAACGAGGCAAACGACGAGGCCTCCACGTCGCCTGCGGCCGATCTGACCGCCTCGGCCAAAAGATCCGACCGGGCCATCAAGGCGCTGATTCCGCTGGCGGGCTTGGTCCTGTTTCACCTGACGGGGCTCTGGTTCGACGGGACGACCCAACTGAGAAACGATCTGCAGCAATGGCAGGCACAGAGCCAGGAAACGCCCCTGGAGGCGATGCCGCCCCAGCCGGTGGACATCGAAACGCTCTCGCCGGGCAGTTGGATCTACTGGCGCGAGGTCATCGGCCACGCCACGCATACGCCGCTCTGCCTGGCGTGCGCCTCGTCGTTCGGACTGACGCTGGCCCTGATCTTCTCGCAACTGTTCGGGGCGGTGAGCCAGCCCGTACTCACCCAGTGCTTCAAGCGGGGCATCCGGCGGGCAATGATCCCGTTTGTCATTCTCATTCTCGCGTGGTCGCTCAAGAATTGTTGTGACACCCTGAGAACGGGCGAGTTTCTGGCCACCATCCTGGCCGGCCGGGTTCCATCGTATTTGTTCCCCCCGATCCTCTTCATGGTCGCCTCGCTGACGTCGTTCGCCACGGGAACGAGCTACGGAACCATGGCGATTCTCATGCCGACGGCCATCCCGATCGCCTTCACCATCGACGGCAACGCCTACGGCCTGACCACCATGATCAGCCTCGGGGCCGTGCTCGACGGCGCCATCTTCGGAGACCACTGCTCCCCCATCTCGGACACCACCATCATGAGCTCCATCGCCAGCTCGTGCGATCTCGTCCAGCACGTGCGGACCCAACTGCCCTACAGCCTGCTCGTGGCGACCATCGCCCTGGCATTCGCCTACATCCCCAGCGCCTGCGGCCTGCCCCCCCAGTGGAGCCTGGCCATCGCCATTCTCGCCGTCATCGCCGTCCTGCTGGCTCTCACCCGACGCCCCGCAACCGCCGGGAAGCTCGAAGCACGAAATCCTAAACTCTAAACAAACCCAAATCGCCGTTCGACGGAACATCAAAGAGCAAAGAGCAAAAACCAAAATTGCGGATTCGCCCTTCGGGCGAGGCTGTCCTACGAAAAGCATTCTCGGTTTTACTTTGTCATTTTGCGATTTGCTTTTTGCTATTTGATCTCAAGCGGCGCTTCGTCGCCGCGCTCCCACCATAGGCGCGGATAGTCCTGCCCTTCGAGAATCCACCAGATGTCCTCCGTCCCATTTTCCGTCTCGTCCACAAAGTCCCAGCCGGCTTCGAGGAAGATCGCGGCTGTCTGCATCTCGGCCGTGGTCAGACCCGTGCCTCCGGCGCTGGTCGTCTGGCCGCTCGTTTCCGTGTCCCAGAAAGAAGACTCCGCACTTCCCCAGCTAGAGCCGGCCAATCCTCCCGCTTCGAGCGTCCACCCGAAGGTGCCAACGCTCGGCGCGGTGACAACAGCGCCTGTCGAGTAGGACAGGCGAATCGTGCCACGATTGGATCCCACCAGTCCGCCGGCGCCCGAGGGCCCGAGACCAAGGAGAAGGAGATTGCCCGCATTCGCCTGTGTTACACCACTGGTCGAATAGGAGTTCTCGATGGTCCCGCCGTTATCGCCCACCAATCCACCGATGGTGAGCCACAGGGAAAAGCCCTGATCCGCGGCCTCGACCCGTGTGGATGTGCAGCAGCCGGAGATCGTGCCTCCCGTCATGCGCGCCACCAGACCGCCAACCTCCGAGAGGCCACGAACCAGTCCGCCCGTCACCTGACTGTCAACGATCTCCTTGGCGCTGGCGGCCAGCCCGCCCACGCTCCCGAAGAACTCTCCTGCTGAGACAACCTCCACCTGCTGAAGGCAACACCGGATGATCCTGTCGCCGCTGCCGGCCAGACCGCCCACGGTACTGTTGCCCGATACACGTCCGCCAAGGACGGAGCAGTCGGTGATCGTTCCGCTCTGATGCGCCCCTGCCAGTCCGCCGACGTTGTTTTCGCCGCAGACAAGGCCGTTGGCGATGGTGCAATTGGTGACAGACCCCTCGCCAATCTGGCCCGCCACGGCGCCCACATGATCCTGGCCATATACGTTGGGGTCAATGAGTCTGACGTTCCTGATCTCGCTGTTGGGGTCGGCCACCCATCCGAACAGTCCCAGGTAGCTGCCCCCCTGGATCGTCAGATGTGAGATCGCGTGGCCATCGCCGTCGAAGACGCCGGAGAAGACCTGCACGACCGCCTGCCCGAAAACAGCTCCCTCCGGCAGGTTGGGGTCCAGGTCGATATCTGCGCCGAGCACAAAGTGCCTGTCCCACAGGGCACTTGCCCTGCCCAGGAGGATGAGCCGGTCGGCGCTGTCGATGCGGTAGGGCTCCTCGGCGGTTCCCTGGCCCTCCAGCCAGTCGACAATCGGCTCAGGAATGATCGTGCCCGCCGCAACCTGCCAGGCCAGTCGCGGATAGTCCCGGCCTGCGTCGAGCACCCAGTTGGGATCCTCGGCGAAGCCGTTGAGGCCGAGCATGCTGGGGTCCATTATCTCGCCGGTGGTCAGGCCGACGCCGCCGGCGCTCGCTGATAGACCGGAGGTTTCCACGTCCCACACACAGTCCAGGGCGCCCACAGGAGAACCCTCACCGATCAGTCCGCCCATGAGCGTATTGCCACTGACGGGACCCGCACTATAGCAGCGAGCGATGTCGCCTGAGTTGTATCCCGCCAAGCCACCGACGTACTGATCGCCGCTGACCCTGCAGAGGCTGTAGCAGTGGGTCACAATGACGCGATTGTTCCCTATGAGCCCGCCGACATTCCGATTGCCGCTGACGACACCCGTGCTGTAGCAGTGGGTTACAGAACCGTCGTTCCAGCCTGCGAGTCCGCCGATGTCAGTCCCTGAGCCGACTATGTTGACATCGACCACACCCAGATCCGTGACACAGGCGCCCGACGCCAGTACTCCGAACAGCCCCAGGACACCTTCGCCGTTGATCGTCAGACCGGAGATGACGTGGGTGTCTCCGTCAAAAACGCCTGAGAAACTCGGTATGACAGAGCCGGTCCACGTCCGGCCCGACAGGTCGATATCCGCTACGAGCGTGAAGTGTTTGTCCCAGTGGCAGGAGCACAATCCGAGGGTCTCCAGGTCCTCTGTCGTGGCGATGATGTACGGGTCCTCCGGTGTGCCTGTCCCGCCGGCGTAGGCCGGCCCGGCGATGATCTGACCGGGCGCATTCTCCCACGCCAGGCGCGGATAGTCCCGGCCCTCATCGATGGTCCAGACCGACACGCACGCGCCCCACGGAACGAACGTGCTCGCGGCGTACATCTCCTGCGTCGTCTTGCCCATGCCCCCGAATCTCGTGGTCTGCCCCGAGGTCTCGATATCCCAGAAGCAGTCCGTCACGGATCCGTAATACTCATCGCCTCCCGCCAATCCACCGGCGCCGACGGGCGCCGAGACCGGACCCGCGGAGTAGCATCTGATGATCCTCCCGTCGTTGTATCCCACCACACCGCCGGCATAGGCGGTCGTGGCCGAAACGGCGGCTGTCGAGTAGCAATCCATGATGGTCCTGGCGCCGCCCCGAGAAGGAATACTCTCCATACCCACCAGGCCACCCACATACGAACTGCCACTGACGAGGCCACTGCTGTAGCACTGTGTCACAGTGCCGCCGTAGTTGTGCCCCACGAGTCCGCCGACGTAGTCGCCGGTGCCGCTAATGCGGACGTCTGCGACCGCGAGATTCTTCACGACTGTGCCAAGAGGTGGCCGCCAATACCCGACCACCTGGCCAAACAGGCCCAGGAAGTCTCCTCCCGCGATCGTCAGATGGGAGATCGTATGGCCGGCGCCGTCAAAGAAGCCGGTAAAGGAAGCGCCCTCGAACCAGTCGTCGGCATCGTTGACATCCGGCGCGATGACCGCCCGATCAAAGACCCTGCCTCCGGGCAGGTTCGGGTCCAGGTCGATGTCGGCGGTCAAAACGAAGCATTTGTCATAGTCTTCGGGCGTCTCGCCGAGGGCGATCAGATCGGCGGCCGTGGCGATCTGGTACGGGTCGTTAGGATCACCCGTGCCGCCGCTGTATTGGGCCTGAACGGGCACGATGAACACACAGGTAGTCAACGTTAGAAGCAAGGCTCTCATGATTTGCACCCCTCTCAAATGCCAACTGGACCGATCCACTTCGTTCAAAGCGCTGGCCGCATCTCTCCCGCCAGGCACGCGAACAACGTCAGGGTAGCGCTCAAGAAAGCTTGCTTGCCTCACTGCTCATTCCCGGCGATCTTGGCGAGAACCCGAATCTTCCACCGGTGTCCGTCTGTATTCGTCTGCGATTCCGAGCCCTTTTGTGGTATGAAAGAACCTTTGCCTTCGAAAAGACAGGCTCTTATGGTGGCATGTTCCGCCACGTCCCAGTGTCGTCACTATACCACGTTTTCCGAGCCATCGCAACTAAATTCCCCCCCCGGCGCGTCCGGCAATGGCGCGTCCCTGAGAAACGCATGCCCTGCCGGAATCGCCCTTGACACCCGCAGGGCCATCCTTTATGATGGTTATAGAACGAATACAGTAAGTCAAGGTAGGAAGCAGAGAATAGCGAATGACGGCCGGTGACGCGTTTATCCCGTTCCGCTACGCTCGGATGACAGGTGTCAATGGGCTGGCCCCGGACCAATCCGCAGGGGCCTCCCTGCCGCGGGCTCTGGACCCGGGTGTGTCAAACAAAGCCAATTCGGCCCGGCCGGAGCCGGAAAACCCGAAATCCCAAGCTCGAAATCCGAAACAAATTCGAAATGCCAATGACCGAAACAGACCAGCGCGCGCCAAACGGACCCAATTTCGGGCCTGCCGGGCCAAGAATGGGGATATGGCGTGCGAAACGAAGCCAATTTGCCGGGTGGCGGGTTGGGCCGGCGCGCGGGTGCGTGTCAATGCCCGCCGTGCGGACAGTGGCCGGTGTAATACCAGTCGGGGATGTCGTCGCCGGTGGTCTCCTGGAGCGGCGAGACGTGGGCGTCCAGCCACAGAATGTTGGCGCGGCCACCGGTTCTGTAGGCGTCGCTGGAGCGAATGCTGTGCCGGAAGATGCCGCGATAGAATCGCGAGCGGTGTCCGCCTTCGCGGTAGTGCGTGAGATTCATGGTGCCGGGACCGTCATTATGGAACATATCGCGGCTGCCCTGCTCGATTTTGGGCTCGACGTGGTCGTGGGAGATAATGAATTCGTTCTGATGCCGAATGTTGGTCGTGGTGCCCCTGAGATCGTCGATCTCGGGGTCCCAGAAGAAGTAGCGATTGATGGAGTAGGCCGCATGATAGATCAGCTCCGGATTCTCGTCGTAGATCAGCTCGGCCACGCTGCGATAGCTCGGACACCCGAAAACCTTGGTCTCTTTGATGTAGTCCGCGTACGCCACGCCCCAGTAGGCCCCGCCGTCGGTGGTTCGGCGGATTTTGCCGGCCGCGTCGTACCAGAAGAACCCGTTGGTGCTGTTGTTGTTGGCCGGCTTGAAGTCGTTGTCCTGAAGGAACATCGTCAATGCCAGCCCCACGTTGCGCAGGTTGGACCGGCAGCTTATCTCGCGGGCGCTCTCCTTGGCTTTGTGCATGGCCGGCATGATAATGGCCATCAGCAGCGCGATGATGGCGATGACGACAAGAAGCTCGATCAGCGTGAATGCTCTCGATGTGCGGCCCATAGCTCTCCTCGTGTGTCTCCATCCTGCCTCATTCGACCGGCTCGCCGGCCCGTGCGGCGTCACCCTATCTCTGGCAACGCACCATGTATTATACCCGGTCCGCAGGGGAGCAACAAGACCGCTGTCCAGGAAAAACGCCCAAAGCGTCGAAGATGGTCTTCTTCCGAGAGATTGGCTTTTCGGGGCCCCAAAGGCCCGCAGAACGTCAACGCCATGGAGGCCGACGACGTGAATGCGGGACCGGCTCCAGGGAAGCGAAGACCGTGTCCGTGGCCCTGGCAGGCTGCGAAATACCGTTCGACCGGGCAGGCGTGGCTTAGTTCTTGTTGAGCGGATCGTACCAGCGTTTGAGCACGCCCTCGCCGGTGGTCTCCTTGATGCTGCTGACGTGGCCGTCCAGCCACAGGACATTCAAGCTCCCGCCGGTCTCGAACCGGCTGCGCGACCGAATGTTGTGTCGGAAGATCCCCCGGTACCAGTTCGCACGGCCACCGCCTTCTCGATAATGCGTGAGATTGGTGCCGTTGGGACTGGGAAACAGCATGTCGGAATTCCCGGAATTGGCTCCATTCTCGATGCGCGGCTCCATGTGGTCATGGGCGACGATGATCTCGGCGTGATGCGGAAGACGCACCGTGTTCTCCTCCGTCAGCCAGCCGTTGGCGCCGAAGGCGGAGGTGAAAATGAGCTTGGGGTCGCCGCCGTACAGAAGGTCCTGGGCAATCGTCTCGCAGAAGTTGCGGAAGGCCGCACAACCGAAGACCTTCCGTTCCTTGACGTAATCGAAGTAGGCGATGCCCCAATACGCATTATTGTCGCCCGCCCTCAGGGGCCTGCCGGCGGTGTCCCACCAGAGATGGCCGTTGCAATTGCCCGTGTGCGTGTACATATCGGGCATCTTGTAGTCGTTGTCCTGCAGGTACATCAGAATGCCCACGCCTACGCTCTTGAGGTTCGCCCGGCAGGCCTGGTCTCGCGCCTGCTCCTTCACCCGGCTCAGAGCGGGCATCATAATCGCCATCAGTATGGCAATGATGGCGATAACTACCAAAAGTTCGATCAATGTGAAGCCCGATCTTCTACCCAAGGTCGTTCCTCCTTCCCCACGTACGAGGATTCTAAAGGCCAGCCACCTGGACAAACACAGCGTCGGTCACAACCGCGTGCCCCGGTTGATTATAGCCCATGCCGACCCCGATGGCAACCTTTACAGGTCAAAAGGAGAAAAAGGGCGTCCCTTATTCCCGGTGGCGTTCAGGGAATAAAGACATCGGTCTTCCAGAAGAATCGTCCCGCAACGGCCGCGTGGGCGCGCAGCGGCCGCCGATGCGCCTGCCCCTGACGCATCCGGGTACCTCGTGCCGGACCGCCGACAAAACGGCGATCCGCCCCGGAGAAAATCAACCTGTAACCGGCCTATTTCGTACGTGCGAGGGCTTGACGCATCACGGGTTTCAAGGCCCTGGTCCAGACCGTATAGCCTTTGGTGTTGAGGTGCAGTTGATCCTTCAGGAAAAAACCGTTGTCGGGTGTGCCTTCGGGGGTCAGAAGCGGAGTCGCCAGGTCGGCGAAGAACAGCCTCTCGTCTTTCATCGAGAAGTCACGAATCAGATCGTTGGCCTGGTCCATCTCGCTCCAGAGCGACCAGCGTCGCCCGCTGGGTTTGATGGTAATGAAGACGATGGGCGTTCGAGGCAGCCGCGCGTGGACCAGGCGGACGAAGCGCTGATAATCGGCCAGGATCCGTGGCGGCGATTTGCGCCCGGCAACGTCATTGTCCCCAGCGTAGAAGACGATCATCTGCGGCGCATACGGCAGCACGATCCGTTTGGCGAAGTGGATCACGTCGGAGATGTGCGAGCCGCCGAAGCCGCGATTGATCACGGGCAGATCGGGAAACGACTCGTGCGTGCGCCACATGCGAATGCTCGAACTGCCCACAAAAAGGATCGGATCGGCGGGCACGGCGTTTTTGCTGTCCCACGCAGCAAAGTTCTCGATGTCCTTGGCGAACCGATTCGGGTCCGGATCGGGCGGCCCGTCGCCCTCGGCGTAGCACGATATTGCGGCGGCCATCAAGGCCCACAGGATCATCTGCTTGCGTATCAAGGCATTGCCTTTCCAAGTCGTACCATCAATCGGTTCAAGCCCAGGATGATAAACGGGACCGCGGGCCGGTGCCAGGCAAATTCGCAGCCGCCCATTGGACGGTTGAAAATCGAGCCGAATTCGTGGACAATAGGACCGGTCCGATGGAGACCATGACGGTGGGGAGTCGGCATGAGTGACGTCACGCGTATACTGAACGCGATCCAGCGGGGGAACGCCAGGGCTACGGACGAACTCTTGCCGCTGGTCTACGAGGAGTTGCGCCTGCTTGCGGCCCAAAAACTCGCGAAGGAGACTCCCGGCCAGACGCTCCAGGCCACAGCCTTGGTCCATGAGGCATACATCCGATTAGTGGGAGACGAGCCCCAGAGCTGGAACAGTCGCGGGCACTTTTTCGCCGCCGCCGCCGAGGCCATGCGCCGGATTTTAGTGGAAAACGCTCGGCGCAAGACAAGCATCAAACGGGGGGGCAGCCAACGGAGGGTCGATCTCGCCGGGTCCGAGCCGGCCGGACCGGCTGCCGCAGATCCGGACAGCCTCATCGCCCTGGACGAGGCTCTCGAGCGGCTGGCCCGCATCGACAGCAGGAAAGCGGAACTGGTCAAGCTGCGCTATTTCGCCGGATTGACCATCGAACAAACCGCGCAGAGCCTGGATATCTCGCCGGCGACGGCCAAACGACTGTGGACGTATGCCCGCGCGTGGCTCGTTCGGGAAATGGACGGCACGCCCTAAGCATGCCGCCGGCGGCTGAAAAGTCCCATGTTTTGGTCTTTTTCCCGAAATTCGTGAGCCAACGCGACCGTCGATTTCGCACTGTCAAATGGAGTTCCTGAAGGTTGGAGCGGTTCGCCCATGCAGCAGAATGAGGAGACAATTTTCGACGCCGCCCTGCAGTGCAATAGCCCTGTCGAGCGAATTGCCTACCTGGCAAGGGCCTGTGGAAACGATGCGAGGTTGCGTGCAGACGTCGACGCCTTACTCAGCGCGCACGACTCGCAGTGTATGCTCGACAAGCCTGTCCTGGTGGGCGAGACAATGTCCGGGCCCCTGCCCTTGAGCGAAGGGCCCGGCACGGTCATCGGGCGGTACAAGCTGCTGGAGAGGATCGGCGAGGGGGGCATGGCGGTGGTGTATATGGCCGAGCAGGAAGAGCCCATCCGCCGCAAGGTGGCGCTGAAAATCATCAAATTGGGAATGGACACCAGGCAGGTCATCGCACGTTTTGAGGCGGAACGCCAGGCTTTGGCGATGATGGATCATCCCAATATCGCTAAGGTGTTCGACGCGGGGGCGACCGAAACAGGCCGGCCGTACTTCGTCATGGAACTGGTCCAGGGAGTCTCCATCACCGAATACTGCGATCAAGACAATCTCAGCACCAAGGAGCGTCTGGCCTTGTTTCTCCAGGTGTGCAACGCCGTCCAGCACGCCCACCAGAAAGGTATCATCCACCGCGACATCAAGCCCTCCAACGTCATGGTCGCGCACCATGACGGCAAGTCCGTCCCCAAGGTCATCGATTTCGGGATTGCCAAGGCGACCAACCAGCGGCTGACAGAAAAGACGCTCTTTACGCGCTACGCCCACATCATCGGCACACCGGCCTACATGAGCCCCGAGCAGGCGGGGCTAAGCGATCTGGATATCGATACCCGGACCGATATCTACTCGCTGGGCGTGCTGCTCTATGAGCTGCTTACCGGCACCATACCGTTCAGCGAAGAAAAGCTCCGCAAGGCCGGCTACCTTGAGATGCAGCGGATCATCCGAGAGCAGGAACCGGCCAAGCCCTCGACAAAGCTGACCACCCTCGGCGCAACACTGACGGATGTGGCGAAACACCGCGGCTGTACTGCGGATCTGCTCCGCAAGGCCATCCGGGGCGACCTGGATTGGATTGTCATGAAGGCCTTGGAAAAAGCAAGGGAAAGGCGCTACGATAATGCCTCTGCTTTGGCGATGGACATTGAGCGTCACCTGAAGAACGAGCCGATCCTGGCCGGTTCCCTGGGCATACTCTATCACCTCCAGAAGTTTGTCCGCAGATACCGGTCACGCATCGCCATGGCCGTGGTGGTAACGGTGCTCGCAGTCGGTCTGGTCATAACGGCAGTCAAGTACCGGCACACTTTGCGCCTGGAATGGGCCAAAGGTGAAGCATTACCCCGCCTGGAGGAACTTGTCAAAGCGGGGGATTACCACACGGCCTTCCCTCTGGCCCGGCAGGCCCGCAAGATCATTCCTCGGGATCCTGTTTTGCAGGATCTGTGGCCACGTATCAGCAAGACATACTCGATTACCACGACGCCGGCAGGGGCTGAGGTGTTCTATCGGAAATACTCTGACCAGGATGCGCCCTGGCACTACCTCGGGCGATGTCCTTTGGAAGACATCATCCTCGCCAACAGTATCTATCACTGGAAGTTCGAAAAGCAGGGCTTCATCCCCCATGAATGCGTCACCGATCGGTCCCTGTCGGTTCAGTTGTGTCCCAGTGACCTCGGGCGAGAGATGGTTTGGGTCGAGGGCTGGCAGGCTGTACTGCCCGGCGATTCTCATGCCCCGGGCACAGCTTTTACAGCAACCACGCCTTTCTTGAGAATTTCGGCTGAACGGCCTCGTGATGCCCATGTCCAAAGCGCGACCGTCGAGGTGCCGGCCTTCTTAATGGACAAATATGAAATCACGAATGAGCAATTCCAGACCTTCGTCAATGCGGGGGGATACACCAACGCCGACTACTGGGAAGGATTGGATTTCATTGAGTATGGTCGTCGACTATCCTGGCAGGAAGCGATGGCCCGGTTCCGGGACCAGACGGATCAGCCGGGCCCGGCCACGTGGGAGGACGGGACTTATCCGCAGGGGCAGGAGCGATATCCAGTTTCCGGTGTCAGTTGGTTCGAGGCAATGGCCTATGCCAGGTTCTCCGGTAGTAGCCTGCCCACGGTCCATCATTGGCAAAAAGCAGCGTGCTTGGAGGAGTCCTCTTCGATTGTGCCCCACAGCAATTTCGCCGTAGGCGGAACGGCCGTCGTGGGCAGTTTCCCCGGCATGGGGCATACAGGGCTCTGCGATATGGCGGGAAACGTGAAAGAATGGTGCTTCAATGCCACGGATGATTCCGGCGGCGAGCGCTATATCCTGGGGGGGAGCTACGGGGAGCAGATGTATCAGTTTTTCGCCCAGGACTTCCGATCTCCGTGGAATAGAAGCCGTGTTAACGGGTTTCGCTGCGTGAAATACTCGGAAGGCATCCGTTCATTTGCAGATGGGTTTCTGGCACCCGTGCCACTGCCAAAGACGAGGGACTATACCACCTCGGAGCCCTGCTCCGACGAAGAGTATCGTTTCATCCTGCGACGGTTCGAATACGATCGGCTGCCCTTGGATTGGGAAGTGGAGAGCGTGGACGACAGCGCGCCGTTCTGGCGGGAAGAGACGATCACCTTCAACGCGGCCTATGAACGGGAACGAGTGATTGCCCATCTTTTCTTGCCCAAGGACGTTGTACCTCCCTATCAGGTCGTTGTCTATTTTCCGGATAATACCGCACTGGAACAGCGACCTTTTACCGGCTTGGAGCAACGGGGCTTCACAGAGATGGTCCTTCTCAGTGGCCGAGCCTTGATGTTCCCCATCTATCAGGGCACCTATGAGCGCAGTTTCGGCAGAATGCTGAATTGGTACGTCGAGCCACACGCCACCACGGATTGGATCATTCACGTCTGCAAGGATGTGCGTCGATCGATTGACTATTTGGAAACCCGGCCTGATATCGACAAAGACAGGATAGCATACTATGGGGTGGACAATGGAGGGGGATGCGGCCCAATGGTCCTGGCAGTTGAAGACCGCTTCCAAGCGGGGATCCTGGTGACGGGAGGATTCTTCACCAATAGAGTGACTGCAACCACGCGCGCCATCGATCCTATGCACCATGCTCCTAGAGTCAAGGTACCCGTGCTCATGATCAACGGTAAAGATGATTATGCTGCTCCCTACGAAACCTCGCAACGACCGATGTATGAGTTCCTGGGGACACCGGAGGCATTCAAGGAACACAAGCCATATCCATGCGGACATGGCGTGCTCAGTTTGTTTAGCAATCAAGTTCACCAAGATGTAGTCGACTGGCTGGATCGCTACTTAGGGCCGGTACAGTGAAAAACAAAAGGCTGGAGACCATGGTTTCCAGTCTGTGCCTTACGACAGTCGGGCTGAGGTGAAACCGATATAGCAGGGGCGGGTGAGTGACTCGATGTTGGCCACATCCTCACCAGCCCACACCTGCTCCGCGGAATTGGTGTGCCCGCACGGAGATTAGAGCATATCTACATCCTGGAAAGGAGAGGACTATGAAGGCGACGATACACACATCCCTATGGACGATGATTACTATCCTGACAGTCATTTTGTTTGGATGCGCCGGTGAAACGGCTGCGTCACCAGAAATCATCATTCAACCGAAGCCCCTTGCCGTCGACCCGGGTGAAGCAGCAACGTTCATTGTCACCGCGAGTGCGGGCGGAGGTAGCAATCTCACTTACCAGTGGCAGATCAATGGGATCGATATCTTCGGCGCTACGGCGGCGAGTTTCACCATCGACGAGGTAAGGCAATCGGATCTGGGGCTGTACACGGTCACCATTGCCGATTCGACCGGCGCAGTGACCAGCGAGCCGGCAGCGTTGAAACTGGCGCGGTGGACGGACCTGGTCTGCTTCGGGTCAAGTGAAAGTATGGCCCAGTATTCCAATGGCCCATCCTGGGTCGATCGGCTGGCCGAGTTGCTCGGCATTCGCCCCACGCACTATCGCAACTATGCAACGGGCGCTGCCGGCAACGCGGGCGTGGCTGCACAGATTACCAGCTATTTGAATCACAATCAGCCCACCGATCGAACTCTGGTCGCATGGTGGGATGGCGGAGCTGCGTATGAAATTGTCACGGGAAGTTCAATAAACACAGCAATGACCGGGCACATGGCAAACATCCAACGACTGATTGACGCCGGCGCCCGCATTTTCTTGATCCCTCACATCATGCCAGGGGAGTCGATCCCAGCGTTCCGCATGTATTACCCACATGTAACCAATGAGCTGAGCCTCGAATACAACAGGACAGTGGACGAGAGGCTGGCAGCGTTAAAGCAGGCCCATGGGATCACCGTATTTCGGCCGGACATGTTTCAGTTCTTCAACGACATATGGGCGGCCCCGGAGGTCTACGGCTTTACAGACCTGAACAATCCAGCCCAAAGCAGGCCGGGCAATGACGATGCGTTCTTCTTTTGGGATGCTGCCCACCCCACACGCACAGGACACCTGGTCATCGGCCAGGAGATATATCGCCAGCTCATGGTCGAAGCTGAACGTGCGGCGCTGCTCCAGACGGAGCAGGCGTGGGCGGCGGCGACCGCCGGCAGCGATCCGGAAGATGTCTTGTCCTTCTTGTGTGATGACGCTGTGCTGTATCCTGGCGACGGTCCGGCGGTGCATGGCAAATCGGAAATCCTGGTCTTCCAGACGGCCAGCAGGACGATGCTGGGATTCCACCAGATCTTTGCACCAGTAGAGGCTTACGTTTCCCCGGCCGGAGATCTGGGCTATACGGTGGGCCAGTTCGAAACGTTTTCGAGCAATTCTGAAGGAACTCCCCTTGTCGCTTCGGGCCGGTATGTGAACCTATGGCGCAGGGATGCAGACGGAAACTGGAAGAATTCTCTGGCCATCCATTCGCCCTTGAGTCCACCGACGCCGGGAGAGGGGACGCTGCCTGAGCCACCGGTGGCCGAGCTTCCCGTCCCCAGATGGCCTGATCCTCCACTGGATATTGACATGGACACGCAGCGCGCCGTTTTACTTCAGACGGATCAAGACTTGGCCGAAGCGATGACCGCTGGAATTGCCACCGGTCAATTCGATGCGATGGCTGCATTCTTCGATGAGGATGCTGTCTTCTATCCCGCCGGTTCTCCCACCATTGACGGCGAATCTGCCATTTGTGCCTTTTTCGAGGCCGAGGCCGTGGAGCCCGATTTCACCCTGACCACAGTACCGTTTGAGGCGCAGGTCTCCCGTTCCGGCGATCTCGGCCACACGCTCGGGATCTATCAATCTCGGTTCGACAGTACCGAGGATTCTCCACTGGTGCTGGGTGTCTATCTCTCGGTTTGGGAAAATGACGTAAATGGACATTGGATGATCGTCATGCAAGTACACTCACCGACAGGGTCACAAGATTAGGTGGTAAATCGCTGAGAAGACAAAACATGAAAGGAGCGATCATGAACAGGTTGAGCATAATTGTGATGGGAGTTGTTTTGCAGATATCCGCGTTTGGCTTTGGTTCAGCGGTGTACGCTGATGTCTGGCCGGATCACGTTGTCTTTCAAGCCGAAACCTTTGATCCCAGATGCGTGCATGCCGCGGACCTGGATGGCGATGGTGACTTGGACGTGCTCTCGGCATCTTCTCGTGACGGCAAGATCGCCTGGTATGAGAACGAGTGTACGAATAGAACATCGGCAGCAGATGCCGGTCTATAAGAGACACGCGGCAATGGATCCAGATTAACGTTGAAAAGTTGAGGGCTGGTGAGTAACTCGATGTTGACCACATCCTCACCAGCCCGGACCTGCTCCGCGGAGTTGGTTTGCCCGCACGGAGATAGGATATGACTACCTTAGTACAAACCAGAGAGGAAATCCAGAATGATAAGATGACTATCGACAGGGTTGCTGTAGCCATTGTGTAAACTCAATCTTGTTTTAGTAGAGGACTTTTGCAAAATGGAGATTAGGCTTCTATTCTTCAAGGAAATCGTTGGTGTGATTTCCTTGAAGACAGAACTTAAATACCACTTTCGAAAGCACTTGCGTTCTCGGAAGGAAAAATCACGAAGGAGATTTTTCCTTCCTAAAGTAAGCCTAATCTCCATTTTGCAAAAGTCCAGTTAGTACAAGGACCACAGGTAACGAAAGGGAGAAACCATGAAGACGAGACAAAACATAGAACCGAGGTCGATACAATTCGTGATCGCCCTGACACTTACACTCACTATGCTCGGCTCAACGCAAGTAACCTTGGGCGGATTTCCGGAGTTCACAACCACGGCCGGAGTGCCCGAAGGCGTGGCCGCCGATGGGACCGGCAATGTTTACGTCAGCGTGCGCGCCGCCACCAGCGACCAGGTCTGGAAGTACTCACCGTCCGGCGTGGGCACGATGCTGAGCGATTTGGGCGAACCTGCGGGCGGCGCTGCTGGCCTGGCCGCCGATGACGCCGGCAATGTCTACATGTGCCGGGCCATAATGAATCCGGGCGTGTATCGGATTACCCCGGACGGCCAGGCCCTCAAGCTGCCCGGTACGGAACAGATCGCGTGTGCCAATGCCCTGGCCTTCGACCCCAAAGAGACCCTCTATGTAAGCGAGACGTTTTCCGGGGATCTCGCCAGTGGCGACTTTGGGCAGGGAGGGATCTGGCGCATCGCCAGGGGCGGAACCGCCCAGCTCTGGCTCCGCGACGAACTGCTGACCGGATTACCTCCGGCCCTGTTTCCGTATCCCGTCGGGGCCAACGGTATCGGCTTTTATCACAACGACGTCTATGTGGTCAATTCGGACAAGGGCCTGGTCGTCCGGATTCCGGTCCTCCAGGACGGCAGCCCAGGTACGCCGGAGGTGTGGAAGACGGTCGAGGACATTCCGGAATCGACGATGTATCAGTCGCCGGCCTTCCCCGTGATGTTGGACGGCCTCACCGTCGACACGAACGGCAACGTGTACGTCGCCGTGGTCAGCCGGAACGCGATCGTACGTATCAATGCCGACGACCGGTCGCAGGATACCGTGGCCGTGTACCCGGACTGTCCGCTCGATGCGCCCGCCAGTATGGCCCTGAATGCGCGCGAAGACACTCTCTTCATCACCAACCTCGGGATGTACGAGGGCTTGATTCCCAATCCGGTGCCCTGGCCCGGTCCGGGACTCGTCTGTACCGCGATGTCTGACGAAGTCGATCCCGGAGGGATCTGGACAGGCCGCTTGCCTCGCGGGGCCGCAGGTGAGGAGGATATGGCTTGGATCGAGGTGATCGGCGAAGAAAAGAACGGGATCTCAACGGTTGTCATGAAGGTCCTCAATCCAGATCCAGCCCTCTTTGGCATGTTCCCGGATGTGACCACACGGACCGATTCTTTGGGGACGTGGCTCAGAACCGGGCCGAATACATGGGACTACACATATATAGGTTACGGAACCACGGGAACGCACGAACCCGGATATGGCGATGTGGTTTGGATGCTGGTCTACAGAGGAACGGCAACGGCCACCGATTCGGATACCATCGTAGCCAGCGGTCGCGCCGAAGTGTATAGCGGACGTGATGAGTCCAATCATCCTATGTTTGGTGACATACACGATCAGGACACCGACCCGCGGGATGGATTCCCGGACGCTGACGAAGAGCCGATCTTTTCTACCGATTACGAAGTGCCGGAGTATCGGATGCCCATGCTTCTACCGCCGGGGGCGGGCTTGTAAGGCGATCAGTCAGAATCCGGGCTGTGAATAGCCTCCATTAGTCAGAGTGAAAAACACTTGGGTGTGACCAGAGTTCTGCGGTGAACTTGTCCCGTCGGCATCGTATCGGCATGGTCTCGGACGACGTCGGCCGCATCCTGCTGGTCGATGAGCAAGAGGTCGCCCGGGACGAACAGGCGGAATTGGCGATACCCGATGCCGGCCTGATCGACGACCTCCGCATCTACGGGCGTCCGGTGAAACCATAGGACATCTCACCCACTTGGCACCCACACCAGAGGGCCGGCGGAAAACGGAGCCGCCGGCCCGTTCGTTTGATCCGGACGCGTGCCTGCTGAAGGCGGGTATCGCCCGTGATTCGGATCAGTCCGCCGGACGTTTCTTGAGCGTGATGCTGACGCCGCCGCTGTAGTTGAGGATGAGCGTTTCCAGCTCCGGGTCGGTCTGAATCGCTTCGAGGTACTTGGGATCAGCTTGCCCCGGGTTGATGTTGTGGGCGATGACCAGGCCGCCGGGACGGAGCTTGGGCAGCAGCTTGTTCAGGTAGTCGATGTAGCCCTCCTTGTCGGCATCCAGGAAGATGATATCGATGGGGCCGTCGAGGTCGCCCACTTTCTCATGCGCATCCCCGAAGACGAGCGTGACGACATCCTCGACGCCGGCCTTCTGGAAATTCTCTCGTGCCAGGGCCGCCCGGCGCTGGTCGATTTCAAAGGTGGTCAGCTTTCCACCGGTGGCCTTCAAAGCCAGGCTCTGCCAGATGCCCGAGTAGCCGTTGGAGGTGCCGATCTCAACGATGTGTTTGGCGCCCGTCGTTTCGGCCAGGAGTCTCAGCAGTCTGCCGTCAATTTCCGGAACGTTCATCATTCCCCGACGCTGATTCCGGTCCATGTCCTCAAGCACGGTCAGAACCTTCTTCTCAAAATCCGTCCTCGCCATAGGCGCCTTGCTCTCGATGCCCTGACCGCCGCCCTGCGGGCCGAATCCTCCGCGGCCGCCGGGGCCGCGCATCGACTGAGGCGGGCCTCCGGGCCGGTCCCCGCCCATGCGACCCTGGACCTGCTGACGCTGCTGCTTCATCTGGGCGATCAATTCCCCCATCTTGTCCATGTCCTTCTGCTGATAGGCCTTTTCCAGGTCGTCGAGCCAGGGTCCCAGGGGTCCGCCCGGAGGCATCCCGCGCCGCCCGGCCGGTCCCGGCTGGGCCAGCAGCAAGCCGGCCGCTATCAGCGAAACGGTGAACACACCACACCATACCATCTTCTTCGACATCGCCTGATCCTTTCAAAATCCGGTTTCCCTACTGCTGCGTGGCCCAGGTTTTTGCCCGTCCCCACCGCATCCGGCAATCCCATGCACCCCGGGACAGAACCGCAGGGCGACCTTGTCCATCGGACAGTGCTCCCATCACGGACCGGGTTACACCACTGTTGGAGATTGTGCCAAATTGACTCAGCGGCCCGCCTCTCCCTCATGCGTAGACTGAACATCTCCGCCGCGGACGCAACGGACGTAGTTGTAGATGCGGATCTGGTCGGCCTGGGGTCCCAGCCCGTACGGCCAGCGCGACGAATCGCCTTGTTTGGGATCGCTGCGCTGGGCCCCGGCGCCGTGGGCGTTGACGTCGAAATCGCCCGTCCACCGGTCGTAGGCCAGGGCCCGCCCGAAGCAGATGTAGATGGCATGACTGGTGTTGTCGCCGTGGGTCGTGCTCGTCCAGAACCAGGATTCGGTCTCGGTCAGATCGAAGATCGGATCGATCACCGCACTGCGCATGTTGGGATCGGCCGCATCCGGTGCACGAGAGTAGTCAACGATGCTCTGCAACTCCCTGGCGTTCGGCAGACGCCAGTCATCGTGGCCGGCATGCTCGAGATCCTCGGCATGCCGAAGCGCCTGCTCCCAGTTCATTGTCGCACCGCTGTCAAACTTCATCCACATCAGGTCCGTGGCGCGATCCGTGATGGTTCCGTCGCCGTTGTCGACGAAATCGTTGACGCCGTAGCCCTCGGCGCCGCGGACACAGCGAACGAAGGTCCGCTTGGTCGGGCCCCGGCCTTCGCCGGTGGGATAGGACTTGATCCGACCGTCGGCAAAGTTGAACCCAAACGCCGAGAGGTCCCCGAACATGGTCGTGCCCACGTACTTGTTGCTGGACCAGTACTGGGCGTCCATGATGCGATACCCGAGAGACGTGTCCGGATACGCAAAATCGAAGGTGTCCGTGTCCAGATAAGGCATCAGCTCATGCAGGTTGCCGGTGAAAAGCACGATCGAGTACAGTTCCTTGATCGTGGGCACCCGCCAGTCGTCGTAGCCGGCCAGGCGGAGCTCTTGCGCGCACACGGCCGCCTCGGCCCACGTATAGTGCTCGAAGCTGGGCGTCTTCTGCCACATCAGGTGCGTATGGAGATCCGTAACGGTGCCGTCCCCGTTGTCCCTGTAGGCCGATTGCAGACCCAGGTACTGGGCGTCCTGGCCGTGGAACGGCTGCCCGGAGTCGGGAGCCGGAATCTCTCGGAAATTGCCATAACACCGGGCCTGGCCCGTATCGACGATGGGGGTTTTCGCCCCGGGAGCCCGGGATTCCGAGCCGGGCAGCGTCAGAGCCACCGAGGTCAAGAATGCCAGGACACTCACGCACGATGGTGCATTCATCATTTGCCCTTTCTACGTGGGATGCTGGTCTGCAACCCGATGGGCTGCAAAGCCCCCTTTTAAGGACAGTAACAATAATGCCGTACAGGTTACAGCCTGGGCGTGGTTCTTCAAGAAGCCGCCTGGAACTCGTTTTATCCAACGATCGAGCCAGTGCGGTCGAACGCGCCCACGCAGGAATGTTGAGCTTCGGCTATTTTGCGGGTAAGATAGTGTTTTTCAGATGGATGACTGTGCAGCGACGGCGCGAAAGCTCCCCGAACGGAAAGGACGTAGTACAACAAAAATGAGAGAATCTCGGTCACGAGTAAGAGATACCATGGCGTGGTTGATGGACCGGCCGATCGCCCATCGCGGCCTCCACGACGGCGAGGTCGTACCGGAAAACTCGATGGTGGCCTTCGAAGCGGCCGTCGCGGCGTCCACGCCCATCGAGCTCGACGTCCACCTGCTGGCCGACGGCAAGCTCGCCGTCTTCCACGACGAATCACTCGAACGGTTGACCGACGCAAACGGCCGGCTGGAGGAAAAGACATCGGACGACATCAAGCCCTTGCGGCTCCGGGGCACCGACCAGCGGATTCCCCTGCTCGAAGAGGTTCTCGATCTGGTCGGGAAGTCCGTTCCCATCCTGGTCGACACCAAAGGCAGGAGGATTGGCGGCAAACTCGAAGCTTCGCTGTTCCGCATCCTGGAGGCGTCCGCGTGCACCTATGCGATTGAATCGTTCAATCCCTTCTCCCTCCGCTGGTTCAAGCGGCACGCCCCGCACGTGCCCCGCGGCCAGCTTTCCGGCGATTTCCGCGATGCCGAGGCGCCGTACCATCAGAAGTTCCTTCTGAAGCGGTACTACCTCAACTTCCTGAGCGCCCCGGACTTCCTCGCTTACGACCTCCGCTGCCTGCCGAATCGGTTCGTCGAGCGGGAAAGAGATCGTCGCGGCATTCCGCTGCTGGCCTGGACCGTGAGGACAAACGAAGAACTGGCGCGCGCCAGCGAACTGGCGGATAACGTCATATTTGAAGACATTCGCCCGTGAGCTACTCTGCGTCGCTGCCGGCCCCGTCATTTCGGGGGATGCGTCCCCGGCTCCATTGGCGCAGCCTCTGGAGGCGTGCGGCCCCGCGGGCGTAGTAGGCCTCGTCCAGGGACGAAAGCTGCCGCTGCCACAACTCGTCCCGGCGCGCCGGCCAGCCCGAGGCCGCGCGCACTAATTGCATCTGCTCCATCGCTTCGTACAGGGCCTCGGCGATAAGCTGATGGCCCTCGATACGCGGGTGCACGTGGTCCAGAAGCCATTGGCGACCTGGAATCCCATCTTCCGTGCGATCGGCGATGAGGGCCCTGGCATCTACCAGGGGTACGTCGTACCGCGCAGCGAGTCTCAGAAGGATCTCGCGCATCGGCTCGATCATCCGCAGCGGGCACACGTCCTCCTCTTTGGCGCGCACGAACCAGTCCTTTGCCTCGGCGAATCGGCCCAGACGCTCGTAGCACTTGCCCACCTGATAGAGCAGTCCGGCGTGTCGCTGGTCGATCTCGACCGCCCGCTCCAGGAGGCCAAGCCGCGCGTACACGTCGTCCCAGCCCATTGCGCCGGCCCGCTGCCGCAAGTCCATGACCTGCCGCAATTCGGCTTCCGACAAGTCCGCGCGAAACTCCGATTTGAACGGCGGGCAGTCCGTCAGGTTGGAGACCGGATTGACCAGGATCAGCGGCACGCCCGCCGCCTGCGCGAGACGAACCATGGTCTCGGCGTTGCGATGAAAATGCTCGGTGATGCCGCGCCGCCACGTTTCGTCGCGCCGGTAGGATTCCAGGGCCTCCTCGTAGTCCAGCTTGGTCCGGACCTCGGCCGGCAGTACGGTCCTGAGCGACCGGGAACCCCGGCGGCCGGCGAACCACTGGTTGGCCAGCGCGTAGCTGCGCAGCTTGAGCATGGTCCGGTGCAGCCGAACCAGCGACGCCGGCGCGCGCTTGATTCGACCGTAGCTCCGGTCTTCCAGGAACTCGTTGTGCCCCGTGTAGAGGATGAACAGGTCCGGGTCGTACTCGAGCAGCTCGCGCAGGATAGGCACCAGGCGATAGCTGGCGTAGGAGATCCCGCCGCAATTGATAACCTCCCACGCCCCGTCGGGCCGGGCGGCGCGCAGGCTGAGCTCCAGCCAGCTCGTAAAGGACGTCTCCACGGAATAGGGCCGGCCCTGCACGGTGGAACCGCCGAGGCAGAACACGCGAAATCCGTCCGGCTCTTTCACCGCGGCAAACGACTGGGGCCAAAAGGCGGTCAGGCGCTCCGGGGCGGTCTCGTAGCGCGCTCCCGTCGGGTCGAGAACGAACAAGGGCCGCAGACCATCAAACGAAACGTAGGGGTCTTCCAGGTCACCGACCGGCGCAGGGACGGCCCCTCGCAGCGCCAGTTCGGTCAGAACCAACGGGGCAAGGACTACGGCCGCGGCGGCGACGTGAAACAAAACGATCCGCCGCCGGTTGCG
>JAFGCA010000276.1 GCA_016932895.1 Sedimentisphaerales bacterium
ATCGATTATCGATGATTGATTATTGATCGGGTTCTCTCCGCATTGTGTGTGCCTCCGTGGTGCGTCAGTCTGAAATCCGTGTTCATCCGTGTTCATCCGTGGTTGCAAAGCCGAGCCCCGCGAAGCGTCACTCATCCCCTCCGGCCTACAGCCTCCCGCCTCCAGCCTGCCAAAACCTCTCCCCTCCCCGGAATTTACAGAAAAAAATACCGTTCCTGGCGATTTTTCGCTTGCGTCCCCAAAACCGCCGGTCCACAATCATACGATTGGAGACTTTGACGCGGCACCTTTGGATATGCGGTCGAGACATTGTTTGCGGCCTTCAGCGGCACGTATGGTGTCGCGCGCCTCGTATGGTGTGAAGATTGAGTGACATCTGCGAAGCGCGGCGGCCTGATTCGAGGTCTCAGATAACTTGGCGCCCATGAGCGACTCGCCGTGAGATTCTGGAAGATAGCAAAAGGCGATGTGCCAAGAAAGCAACCGGTGACTGCCCCTACTCATTGCCAAGACTATAGAGACTATGGGAGATGAGAGATGGCTACCAACGTCTTCATCAGTTGGTCTGGAGAGCTTAGTAGGAAACTAGGGGAGGCGATCCGGCGATGGCTGCCATCTACCCTCCAATTCGTCAGACCCTACTTCACGCCCAAGGACGTTGAAAAGGGAACGAAGTGGGCATCGGAAATCTCGGGCGAGTTAGAAACTTCCAATGTAGGCATTATCTGTCTCACCCCAGATAACCTCCACAGTGATTGGGTGCTTTTCGAAGCCGGGGCGTTGTCCAAGAACATCGAACGGTCGCGGGTCTGTACGGTGCTGTTCAATCTGGAGCCAACAGACGTAACCGGACCACTCACACTGTTTCAGCACACTCAGTTCACAAGCAAAGACGATTTCAAACGACTAATTGAGACGATTAACGACGCTGAAACTGAATCCAAATTAGAGGAGGCCGTTCTCAGCGATGTCTTCGAGATGTGGTGGCCTAAACTCGAAGGCCAGGTCGGAAAAGTGCTTGCAGAGCACAGAGACACGGGCAAAGGCGAGGAACGGTCCGACCGCGAACTCTTGGAAGAGATTCTCGAGTTGACTCGGATGCGTGTACAGCAACATAACAGCCGCATTTCTACCGGTAGGTACGATCCCTTGGGTCGTCGGGTGCGATCCTTTGATTTCAGCAGACTTAGTGACAACGAGTTTTACTTTCTTGTCGGTCACATCATGTCAGACGACCATCTGAGGAGAGTCTTCCTATCAAAGGGAGTGGTTGACAAGGATTATCTCCGCCATCTTCCTTCTGCTCCCCCCAGTCCCTCTGCTTCACCTAGTCCTTCTGTGTCTTCGTCCAGTTCCTCTTCGCACGCCTTGGATGAGTCGGAGGAAGACACGTGAGACGGACAACTGGAGGATATCTGGGGACACGATACTCAATTCATGACGCAAATAGATAAACTCCCCCCCGGCTTCGCTCGGAATTCGGCGAAAAGGAACTCAACATGGCGTTTCGAAGAAAGAAAAAGAATAAAACATCATATGCGGACCCGGAAGCGTTGTTTCGTGACAGGAGACATCGCACCGTCCAAGGCCTCCTTTCGCATCAATCTGATGTTCTTCGTCGCTACATAGAGGAAGCCTTCAACAAGGCAAATGTCGCTCTCGAACTGCCAACAGGCAGCGGAAAAACACTCGTCGGCCTCCTGATTGCCGAATTCCGGCGACTAACACGGGGCGAACGTGCTCTATACCTTTGTCCAACAAGACAGTTGACTCTCCAAGTGTGCGAACAGTCCGAACGCAAATATGGAATATCGGCAACACCCTTCATTGGCAGAAAGAGAGACTATGATCCAAATAGCAAACGCAAATACCAGACCGGACAAACGATCGCCGTTGCACCTTACAGCGCACTCTTCAATATCAATCCATTCTTTGAGACACCTCAGCTTATCATCCTTGATGACGCTCATGCTGCTGAGAACTACATCGCTTCTAACTGGTCTCTAAAAATCGACCGGGACGAACACAAGCACACATACTTCGGCTTGCTTGGACTAGTCAAGGAATCGCTCCCCTTAGGACAGCAACATCGTTTCTTTTCGGACGACAGAGATGATTTCGGAATGCCGTGGATAGAAAAAATCCCTACGGTTGAGTTCGTTGGCAGGTTGCCTGAGATTAGCCCATTCCTCGACGAAAACACTGCTCAATCGAGTCTTCGGTACGCGTGGTCACTCTTGCGCGGCCATCTTGATGCCTGCCACATGTATGTGAGTTACAACGAAATCCTCATTCGACCATATATACCGCCATCGTTAACTCATCAACCGTTTGCACATGCTACTCAGAGAGTTTTTATGTCAGCGACGCTCGGACTTGGCGGTGATTTGGAGCGAATAACAGGTATAGAGTCATTCCACCGACTTCCGATACCACCGGGATGGGATAAGCAGGGAATTGGCAGGCGATACTTCGTATTCCCTGAGATGAGTCTATCAGAAGACGAAGTGATTCCGTTAATTCAACGTATGGTCGAGCACGCCGGTCGCGCGCTGGTTCTTGTGCCGAGTGAGAAACGGGCTGAGAAGTGCCGCGATTTATTTACTGACACGCATGTCTACGCAGCAAAAGACATAGAAACATCCAAAGACAACTTCATATCGGAAGAAAAGGCGGTCGCAGTACTCGCAAACAGATATGATGGCATAGACCTTGTTGATGATGAATGCCGACTACTTATCATCGAGGGACTTCCCAAAACCGGTAATCTCCAAGAGGTATATCTTATGTCGCGCATGGTTGCAGGCAATCTCTTTAAAGACAGAATCCGAACAAGGATTGTGCAAGCATTCGGAAGGTGCACACGAAGTGCAACTGATTACGCGGCAGTAGTTGTTATTGGTGAGGACTTCTTTGACTGGCTTGTCATCACTGAGAATCGCTCACTCTTTCATCCCGAGCTGCAAGGCGAACTGATATTTGGCGCGGAGCAAGCCAAAGATATGAATCGCGACATGCTTCTGGAAAACCTCGACATATTTCTCGAGCACAGCAATGACTGGGAGTAAGTAGATGGAGATATACGTGAATATAGAGACGGCGTCTTTCAAGAACCAATCCCGGGTCAAGATGAGCTGTTTCGCGCCGCAAAGCTGGAGGTTCGATACATGTACGCGATGTGGCGCAAAGACTATCAGCAGGGCGTCAGTATTGCTGACCAAGTGGCTGGCATCCTTTCCGGAAATGACTTGCGAGGTTTGAGAGGACTATGGTACTACTTGGCTGCCTCCGCGTCTGAGCTAGCAAGTCAGCAGTTGAGCAACAGCGCGTTCACAGACAAAGCAGGATCGCTTTACAAAAAGGCTGCAGCTTGCCTGGATGCGTTACACTGGCTTCATATAGCTGCGGCTCGCTGCAAATCGATACCCGCTGAAACCGCCATTGAGCATCAGGATCTTCTGAACGCGAATATAGAGCGGATGGAAATGGTGTTTGAGTCTCGATCTTTTGCATTGGCCCAGAGATTTGAAAAGGTGGCCAAGAAAATTCTTGCAGGGCTCGACTCGCATGAAAGTGATGATTTTGAAGAGGCACATCGACTGTTGGGGGAGATGTTGGGGTTCGAAGCGGGCAACTCCAATGCTGATGCCGCTCCTGATCCATGGTGGATTTCGAACGGAGCCGTGTGCTTGGTTGCTGAGGACAAGAGCAATTCAAACCCAAACAATGCAGTACCGGTAAAACACGCTCGGCAGGCCGCATCGCATGCGAACTGGATCAGGGACAATGTTCGACTGGACTCCAGTGCGGAACTCTATACGGTAATGATCACGCCACAGACGAAGATTCATCCAAACGTTCCAACATATGCAGGCGATGTTAGCTGGTGGCACATCAATGAGTTTCGGAAGTGGGCGATCAACGCAATCAACGTATTGCGCGACCTGCGAGCGGCGTACGCCGGGCCAGGTCAAGAGGCGTGGAGGGCGACCGCGAGACGGCAGCTACTGAGCAACAACCTGGATCCAAGATCCATAGTGAAGACGGCTACGCAAACACTGTTGCGCGTCGTTGAAACAGAATGACAGCATAACCGGGATCGCTAGACTCTTGCCGAATTATCACCGTTGGCAAAATATTGGCGATAGCCGCCCATTTTGATTGATGGTTGATTCCTCTTCTTCACGACCTTCGTGGTTGGCAAGCGGTGTCTCGTCGCCCGTGACCCGTGGCCCGGAAGATCGGCGTTCATCGGCGGTTCCACAGTCAGTATCTCGTATCTCGTCGTTCGTAGCCCTTGGGATTGATGAAGGATTATTGATTCTTGACGATTGATTTGGTGTACCTGGCGTTCTTGGCGAGAGGATCGGTTTTGTTTCCTCCGCGTGCCTCGGCGTCCTCTGCGGTTAAACGATCTGCATGGGCTGAAGCCCATCCTACGCGCTCTGGATTCCCGCGTGCGCGGGAATGACAATCGGAGTGCGGCCACCGCCGGGTTTAGAACTGCTTGAGGAAGCGGAGGTCGTTTTCTGTGAAGTAGCGGATGTCGGTGATGTCGTATTTGCGCATGGCGAGACGCTCGATGCCGAAACCGAAGGCCCAGCCGGTGTATTTTTCGGGGTCGATGCCGACGGCGTTGAAGACGTTGGGGTCGACCATGCCGCACCCGCCCATTTCGACCCAGCTCTCGGTGCCGTCCTTGCCGGTCAGGAGCAGATCGACCTCGGCGCTGGGCTCGGTGAAGGGGAAGAAGCTGGGTCGGAAGCGCCACTGGGTCTCGGGCCCGAAGAAGACGTGGATGAACTGCTCGATCGTGGTCTTCATATCCACCATGGTGACGTCCTCGTCGACGACGAGGGCCTCAAGCTGGTGGAACATGTACATGTGGGTGGCGTCGACGGTGTCGGGCCGGTAGACGCGGCCGGGGGCGACGACGCGGATCGGCGGCTTGGTCTTCTCCATCACGCGGATCTGGATGGTGGAGGTCTGGCTGCGGAGCAGGACGTTGTCTTCGATGTAGAAGTTGTCGAGCGGGTCGCGGGCCGGATGTTCCGGCGGGATGTTCAGGGCGACGAAGTTGTGCCACTCGTCCTCGACCTCGGGTCCGTAGGCGACGCCGAAGCCCATGCGGCCGAAGATGTCCAGCAGCTCGCTGATGGTCTGCGTGATCACGTGCGGCGAGCCGACGTGGAAGGGCACACCGGGCAGGGTCACGTCCTGCAGCGGGCCGGCGGGCTTGGCCGAGGACGCCAGGGCGCCCTTGCGTTGCTCGAAGGCGGCGGTGACCTCTTTCTTGATCCGGTTGGCGAGCTGGCCGGCCTGGGGCTTTTCTTCGCGCGGCAATGCCCCGATCTGGCTGAGGAGCTGGGTGACCAGGCCCTTGCGGCCGAGGTACTTGATGCGGTAGTCTTCGAGAGCCTTTGGGTCGGCGACCGTCTTGAGCTCTTGGAGAGCCTGTTGTCCGGTTTGTTCGAATTGCTCCAGCATCTTTTCACCCCGTCAAGCGTGAAGCGTGGTAGTGTTGACGAGACACGCTTCACTCTTCACGCTTCACGTACCCACGTTTCGGATTTCGCGCTTCCGGGCAGCTCAGCCCAAAGCGGCTTTGACTTCGGCGAAGATGGCGTCGAAGCCGGCGGGATCGTCGATCGCGATCTCGCTGAGCATCTTGCGGTTCAACTCGATGCCAGCCTTCTTGCAGCCGCTGATGAACTGGCTGTAGCGCAGGCCGCGCTGGCGGCAGGCGGCGTTGAGGCGGATGACCCAGAGGTTGCGGAAATCGCGTTTCTTGCGCCGGCGGCCGATGCGGGCGTTGACTTCGGCCCGGGTGGCGGCCTCCTTGGCCAGGCGCAGGAGCCTGCCGCGGGGGTTGCGGTGCCCTTTGACCGTCTTGAGGATGCGTTTCTTGGCCTGCCGTCTGGCAGCCCCTTTTCGTACTCGTGGCATATCAGCTTTCCTTTGAAAATGGTACCGTTTGGCTTGCTGGCGGCAGCTGATTGACGCCGAGAAGCAAGCGTGAGAGGGCCCCGCCGGCGGGCGGCGGACCCGGAAACGATCAGGCGCCGAGCTTGGTGCGCATCGAGTCGGCGGTCGCGGTGCGAGCGATGGCCGGCTTGCTGATGCGACGGCGGCGCTTGGAGTTTTTGCTGCTCATCAGGTGGCTGCCGCCGGCCCGGCGATGCTTGATTTTGCCGCGGGCCGTCACTTTGACGCGCTTGGCCAGTCCCTTGTGTGTCTTCTGCTTGGGCATTGATCCACTACCTCTGTAAATGTAGACATCATTGGCTAAATGCAGGCGAAACCATGAGTATACCTCGCCATCGAGCGCACGTCAAGACTTGCGGGAGAAATTTACGCAAATTCGGCCGCTGTGGGCACGACGCACCCCCCTTGCCAGGCTCGCCGCGAAGCCCGCGACCAGACAGCGTGCATCCCCACGAACGCTCCCGCTACCTGGGAACGATCATCAAGGTCATCCGCCGCCCCGCCATCCGGGCGGGCCGTTCCACCTTGGCCAGATCTTCCAGCGATTCCGTGATCCGCTGGAGAATCGCGTACCCGTGGTCCTTGTGCAGCATCTGTCGGCCCCGGAAGAAAACCGTGAACTGCACTTTGTGCCCCTTCTCCAGGAACGCACGGGCGTGCTTGACCTTGATCTCCAAATCGTGCTTGTCCGTTTCCGGTCGGAGTCGGATCTCCTTAAGCGTCGCCACATGCCGCTGACTCTTCTTGTGGGATTCCCGCAGTCGCCGCTTGTGCTGGTACTGCCATTTGCCGTAGTCCATGATACGGCACACCGGCGGCTCGCTGGTGGGGGCTACCTCCACAAGGTCCAAGCCCACGTCGCGGGCACGGCTCAGAGCATCTCGCGTGCGCACAACACCAACTTGGTTGTTTGCCTCGTCAATTAGCCGAACGCTGTCGGACTTGATCCCCCCGTTAACACGTAGGCCTCGTTTCACTATCGTGCACCACCTTACCTTTCTTGACAAAACCCCTTGCTTGGAATCGATTTGCTTAGTCTATCATATCTTTGCCGGCTCATGTCACACTAAAACGCCAATTCGATGCTCATGTCGGTGATTTTCTGCATCCCGGCCGCCAAAAACTCGGCCGGCGCCACCGTCTTGCTCTCCCTGCTGCCGCGGAATCTCACATTGACGGTGTCCGATTCGGCCTCCTTGGGCCCGACGACCAGCATGTACGGCACCTTCTCGGCGTGCGACCGGGCAATCTTGGCGCCGATTTTCTCGTCCGACAAATCGGCCCCGCAGCGCAGCCCCGCGCGGCACATTTCGTCCTGCACGCTCCGGGCATAGTCGTTGGTCTTCTCGCTGATAGGCAGCACGCGTGCCTGCTCCGGAGCCAGCCACACCGGCATCGCCCCGGCATACTGCTCGATCAGGATGCCCAAAAACCGCTCGAACGAGCCCAGCACCGCCCGGTGAATCATCACCGGCGCCTTTTCCGTGTTGTCCTCGTCGGTGTAAACCAGCCCAAACCGCTCCGGCATCGAGAAATCGAGCTGAATCGTGCCGATCTGCCACGATCGCTTGAGGCAGTCCCGAACGTGAAAATCAATCTTCGGCCCGTAAAACGCCCCGTCCCCCTCGTTGACGTTGTAGGCGATCCCCTTATGCTCCAGCGCCGCCTTCAGGGCATTGGTGGCAGTCTCCCAGATCTCGTCCGAGCCGATGTGTTTCAGCGGCTTGGTCGAAAGCTCGATGGCGAAACTCTCAAACCCGAACGCCCGGTACGTCTCGAAAATCAGGTCGATCACGCCGATGATCTCCGCCTCGATCTGCGTCGGCCGGCAGTAAATATGTGCATCGTCCTGCGTAAACTGCCGCACGCGAAACAGCCCGTGCATCACGCCGCTGGCCTCGTGCCGGTGCACCATGCCAAACTCGGCGATCCGCATCGGCAGCTCCCGATACGAGTGCTTCGTGGTCTTGTAGACCAGGCACCCCCCCGGGCAGTTCATCGGCTTGATGGCATAAGCGGTGCCGTCAATCTCGCTGAAGTACATGTTCTCTTTATAGTTGTCCCAGTGCCCGCTGCGGTGCCACAGCTCCTCGTTCAAAATGATCGGCGTCTTGATCTCCTGGTACCCGTACTTTTGGTTCAGAGACCGCAGAAAGCCCACCATCTCGTTCCAGATGACCATGCCCTTGGGGTGCATGAACGCAAAACCGGGCCCCATCTCGCTGAAGCTGAACAGATCGAGCTGCCTGCCCAACACGCGATGGTCGCGCCGCTTGGCCTCTTCGAGCCGGTTCAGATGCGCGTCGAGCTCCTTTTTCGTCGGCCAAGTGGTCCCGTAGACCCGCTGGAGCATCTTCTGCGTGGGGTCTCCGTGCCAGTACGCCCCGGCCACGGACATGACCTTGAACGCCCCGACCTTCGCGGCGCTGGGCACATGCGGGCCGCGACAGAGGTCCTCGAAACCGTCGCCCTGCGAGTAGAAACTGATCACCTCGCTGTCGACGCGTTGAATATTGTCAGTCTTGTACTTGTCGTCTTTGAGCTTCTCCAGGGCCTCGGCCCGCGAGATCTCCTTGCGTACGAACGGCTCGTCGGCATCGACGATTTCCTTCATCACCGCTTCGATGCGTGGGAAATCATCCGGCCGGATCGGCTCATCCAGGTCGATATCGTAGTAGAAACCGTCCTCCACCGTCGGGCCGTACACCAGCTTCGTCTCCGGCCACAAACGACAGATCGCCTCGGCCAGCACGTGAGCGCAACTGTGGCGCATCACATCCAGCCCTTCCTCGTCCTTCGGGGTCAAAAACCGCACCGCCACGTCGGCGGTGATAGGCGTGCTCAGGTCCGCAAGACGACCGTCAAGAGCGACAGCCACAGCCGCTTTCGCCAGACCCGGCCCGATCTGCTGCGACAATGCCTGCGCCGTCGTGTCCTCGGCAACCTCCAATGCGCTGCCGTCAGGAAGCGTAACTTCTACCATAAGCCTTTCCAATACCGTTCGTCTTGTTTGCCACTGAAATCCAAATATACCGCAACCGCCTCCTTTGTCAAGTATCGTCTCATTCACACCGCCACCCCAGAGAAGGCCCGCCGCCACGCGGTTCTTTCCTGCCCGACCAGGCAATGTAACGCGTTCTCTCGCGTGCTAAGTCCAAGATTAGCCAACACTTAGAAAAAACTCGCTGCGCGGGGCGGCCGGACGCCGGAGCCGCCGCCACTAAATCCTTGTTATGGGACGGCCCTGTTGTTACAATAGATAAGGTTGGAGTGTCCGGCATAGTAACTGTGGAGAGGCCAAATGGACGCCAGTTTAGTGCTTTTTAAGAGCAACGGGGCACATAAGTCCTTCGATTTGCCCAGCAGCGTTACCGTGATCGGGCGCAGACACGACTGCGATCTGCGCATCCCGCTGCCGACGGTCTCCCGACGGCACTGCGAATTGACCCGCAACGGAGATACGCTCGAAATCATCGACCTCGATTCCAAGGGCGGCACCTTCGTCAATGGCGCCCGCGTCAACGGCCAGACCGCCCTCAAGGCCGGCGATACCATCAAGATCGGGCCGCTGACCTTCGTCTGCCGCATCGACGGAAAGCCCGAACAAATCTCCGCCCCCTCCAAGAAGGCCGCCCAGCCCAAGAAACCCGCCCCGCCGGAGCCGAAGGACGACGTCCTCGATGACAGCTTCGCCGACCTCGACGCCTCCGACAGCTTCATCCAACTCGACGACTCCGACTCCGACCTCGAAGACCTGAAAGACCTGTAGCCCCGACTGCCGGCTCTGGTCAGGCCACGTGTTGCCCATGCCGGTTCTAATCAACTATCAATAATCCGCAATCAACGCCAGGCTCGCACGCCCGGATTTGCCTTGACATATCTTGTTGAAAC
>JAFGCA010000277.1 GCA_016932895.1 Sedimentisphaerales bacterium
CCGCCCGGTCGGCACGCTCGGCCTCCAGGCCGGGGAAAATCACCGCCAGCAAGCCCATCTCGCTCAGCAGCGATGCGCCCGCCGCCCGATTCGGGTGACACAGGATTCCTTCCAGCTCGGCCACGATCCGTTCGCCGCTGATTCGGACAATGCTTTCGGCGTGGCGACGAATCGCAGCATACGTCCGGGATTCGATCTCGAACTCGAGCTGCGTCGAGAACCGGACCGCCCGGAGCATGCGCAGGTAATCTTCCCCGAGCCGCGCTTGCGGATCGCCAATGGTGCGCACGATGCGTCTCTTGAGATCGGCCTGCCCGTCCACGTAGTCGATGACCCGCCTTTCGAGGGGATCGTAGAACATGCCATTGATGGTGAAATCGCGTCGGCTCGCATCTTCGGCGGCGCTCGTGAATTCGACCGTGCCGGGATGCCGCCCGTCTTCGTAGCCGGCCTCCGAGCGGAAGGTGGCCACCTCCACCTGCCGGCCGCGCGTCAGGACGATCACGACGCCGAACTTCGCCCCGACTTTCAGTGTGCGTCGGAACAGCCGCATCACCTCTTCGGGCCGGGCGTTGGTGGCCACGTCGTAGTCCTTGGCGCACCGCCCGAGCAGCATGTCACGCACGCAGCCGCCCGCCAGCAACGCCTCAAAGCCCCGCCGGTGGAGTTGCCGAACGATCTCAATGGCCGCTTGCCTGTTCGTCATTGCCCCTCGCCTGCAACAGTGTCACGGACATGGTCCCCCAGTGCCGCCGGTCAACGACGCCGAAAATCCCGTAGCGCTCGAGCAGCGTCACCTTGCGGGCCGTCCGCACGACGGCCACGCCGCGCCGCGTCACCTGGTCCTGGAGAACGTCGAGCAAACCGGCCAGCGACGAATGCTCATCGACCTCGCGCGTGGCCGCGTACGGGGGATCGACAAAAACGAGATCGTACTTCTCCTCGGGCGCCCCGATCGGCGCGCCGACCCGAAAGGCGCCGGCGCGAACGACCTTGGACTCCTTGACAAAACCGGCCCGGGCAATGTTGTTCTCCAGGAACGCGGCAATCTCGGGACTCCTCTCGACAAACGTCACAAACGCCGCGCCCCGGCTCAAGGCTTCCAGTCCCAGGGAGCCCACCCCGCAAAACAGATCGGCCACCCGCGCCCCCGCCAGCAGATCGTAGTTCGTCAGAACGCTGAACAGCGACTCCTTGACTCGGTCCGTGATCGGCCGGGTGTCATAGGTCTTCGGGCATGAGAGCTTCATGCCGCGATTTGTGCCGGCAATGATTCGCATCAGAAATCAACAACAAGCAAACCGCGAAACGGCCCCAGAAATGCGGGCACCGCCGCCGTCCGGAGCCTCAATTCGCCCAGTAATCCACGACCAGCACATCGTCCAAATGCGGGCCCAGCAGCGCGCCGAACTCCTTGTGCGCCGGGTGCGGGATATAGACGCCCCGGTCCGCCTCGCTCCGAAACGTCACGACGAAACAGTGCGTGAAGCCTTTGTGGCGGTTCTCGACGCTCACGTCCGTGCCCCACTCGAAGTCGTGGATCGTGGCAATCTTGGTCGGCAGCGCGCAAAAGGCGTTCTCGATCTCCCTGATCTCGGCGGCGCTGGTGCCCTCCTTGAACTTGAACAGCACCACGTGCCGCAAGACCTGGACGGGTGTGCTGGTCCCGGTCACCACGCACTCCTCTTCCTCACAGACGCGCTGGGTCTCCTGCACGTTGACACAACCTCCCAGCAAAGCGCAAGTCGCGGCCAAAAACAACAAGCTCCGGATCATCCTTGTCAACCTCCCAAAACAGTATCGATCCTCTCCCCAACGACAGGCGGATTGTAGCAGCAGGACACGAGAGCGTCCATGCAAAAAGTGTCGGCCCCGGTCCGGCCTGCAAGATGTTCACCCGCACCCCGCCCTCCGTTTTTGCTTTGGCCCATGACATTCGCGGATTGCATGGCAAGCTATGGATAAGCTGGCGGTCGGATTTGCGTCTATCGGGCCTTAGAGGCCGACAGGCCAGTGCAGTTATCGGGCGGATGGCGAGCACTCGCCCGGCCGGCGGTGGCACTCCAGGCGCGGACTTGACATTTCGCGACGGGTCGGCTACAATGAATATGCCGTCAAACAGCCAGCGTTTCTTTCACATAAGAACCGTCACGTTCACGCTTGAGGGGGTTTCGTTCGCAGGCTTCATCGTCCTGCGGCGGGCGGGCACGCACAACCGGCGCTCAAGGAGCGTATGTCGTTTGACCGACATAGGCAGTATAGAAACAGTGAGTCTGACGGGCGTTTGTTCAGGACGTAGAGGCATAGAGTTTTGGGGTAGGGTCAATATGAAAAAGGCGCGTGGCAAGAAGAATGCCGGAAAGGCAAAAACGGCGGCCTCCGACGGACAGGGCCGAGGAATCCAGTTCGAGTGGCCGCTGCTGGCCTTTCCCGTCATGGTGCTGGCCGCCCTGGGTGTCCTGTACGCCGTCAATCATTCCCTCAAGCACAACCCCCCGACGACTTTCACGCCCGAGCAGACGAGCCCGGATGTCCCCACGCGAAACGACCGGACGGCGCCGCCGGCACTGGGTACCTCCCCTGACGAAACCGAGAACCGCAACACGGCCCTGGTGCGCGCTCTGGCGCGAGCCAGGCAAACCATCGATGCGCCCGAGGACGCGCCGTCCCGAAGCAACCTTGCCCCGGGACACGTCGTACCGCCGGTCAAAGGCGCCGCCGGGGTCATAGCGGTGCTGAAGAACGCCGCCGAACAGAATGACCAGGTCGCCATCAAGCGATGCCTGAACGAACTGGTCGCGATGGGCGAGGATGCCATCGAGCCGCTGCTCGAACTGATCGCCGAGGGCGACAGCGAGGCCGGGCTGTGGGCCGCCGAGGCGCTGGCCCGGATGGGCACGCCGGTAGCTGCCAGTGCCCTCCTCGACACGCTGGCGCAGACCGAGGACGGCGAATATAAGGAAGAGCTGGCCAAGCGCATCTCCGGTATCACCAACCACGACAGTTGGCCCGTCCTTCTCGATACCCTCCTGGAAACCGACGACGCGACGGTCGTGCGGGCCGCCGGCGCCTCGCTATCGAAGATGGCCGACGCCCCGATCCTGGACGAGATCGCCGCCCGCTTCGAGGCCGGCGTCACGGAGAGTGAAACCGAGCGGCTGGCCCAACTCGTCAGTAGCATCACCTCACCGAAGGCGGCCGAGTCCCTGCTGTCCCTCGCCGGCAAAGCGTCGGCCCCCATCCAGGACAGTCTCCAGAGAGCGGCCGTGGCCGCGCTGGGCAAGATCGGCACTCCTGAGAGCGTCGGCTATCTGCTGCGCAAGCTCGAGTCTTCCTCCCCGGGCCAGGGCGGGTATATCTTCAACACCATCAGTCAGATCACCTCGCAGCAAGCCCAGGCCTCGCTTCTCTACGCCGCGGCCGGCAACAAGGAAGTCTCGGCCGAGTCGGGCAGAACCGCGGCCATCTACGCTTTGAAGAACTTCCCCGACGGACGGACGAGCGCCCTGCTTGAGAGCATCATCGCCCAAGAGGACAACACGGCCGTCGCCACCGCCGCGATACGAACGCTCGAAAGCATCCGCAAAGCCGCGCCGCAGGCCACCGCCAAAGCCGACCCCACCGTGACCGTCCCCGTAGCACCGCTGCAGAAGTAAGCGACACGGGGTTGCTTCGAAAGCAATGGCTTACGTCATGGTATCCGTTCAATCCAGCCATTATACGAATTCTGATAAATTCTCGCGCGGCGTGTCATCCTGAATGCAGCGCAGCGAAGCACAAGATCTGGGCTGCGACTTTGAGGTGCTTTGCGTTCGGAGGCCAAAGGCGTCTCTGCATCGGGCACCGGCCCGAGATGCATGAAAAAGGCCCGGGGACACATATGCGTCCCCGGGCCTTGTTAGCGTTACTTTGCCAGGCTGAACATCTCAGCCCGGTCGAGTGTTGCGGTGCCTACTGGGCCGGGATGGCTCCGATGGTGTAGAAGTTCTTGCCCGAATCCATCCTGCCAAAGACATACGTCCCAGCGGGCAATTCGGCCGCGAATA
>JAFGCA010000278.1 GCA_016932895.1 Sedimentisphaerales bacterium
CTCCTGCACGCCGCCGGACCACCGTCACCCTTCATCAACAACGCCGCGAAACGGGATAACTATGCTCTGTAACGTTGCTACAGTCTCATCTTCGGCGTGATTTCTTCACTCGCGTTTGACTCGAAGAGCCCGCCGAGACGGATTCTCTCGATGTCATTGATCGATTTCTCGAACAAATGCCCAAGCACGTCAACATTGATTTCATGGCCGAAGTCATAGTCGCCAATGCTCTTGAAGAAATCGGTCCAGAGGTCTTCAAGCTGGAGGTCATCGACCAGAGGGTCTTTGCGGAACAGCCCTCCGTTGTATCCGGGAATGTCCCGTGCTTCGTTGCCTTCATCGACACTCCGGAACAGGTCCAGGTAATTCTGCCACTTCGGATTTGTCACACGGTGAAACGGCGGTACTTCGTTCCACGCGCGGAATAGTGATCTATCGGGCAGCAATCCTCGATCTTCACAGAAGGCCACAAACACGACACGATCTACGAGTTTTTGTGCTATGCGAATCGCGGAATCCAGAGCTTTGTCGTGGACGGGGCTGGTAAGATGCTGAATCAGGCGTACGCGGTTGTCGTGGTAATCGCTGTAGAGCTTGTCGCCTACTTCGCGTTGTCGCTTGCTGCATTTCTCAAGCAAGGCATCGGCGCGGGGAAGTTGGCCCAGGCCCGGAGGCAGCAATCCGCCACGCTCAAGCAACCAGTAGAACTGTAGGAAAACGTCACGCTTTCTAAGGTCTTGAAGAGTGAACAACTCGTACACGCGCGGCGGGTAGTCTTTGTGGTATAGGCGAAAACTCACACAGTTGCAGACGATGCCCCAAGGGCATTTCGGCACCTCATTAAGATAATCCCAGCATTGCTGTACGGCCGTTCGACCGCCGGACTTGTCTCGATCCACATTGACCTTGGGGCCTTTGAGTTCAATCAGTGCTCGCGGCGTAGTCCTCTTTCGTGCCTCGAAGATGCCTATTGCCGCGTCGGCAACCTGACCATCAACGCGAAATTTCGGCTGGAGATTCCACTGCTTCTGCCCCTCCGAAAAGAAGGTGTAGCCCAGCGCACCACCGAATACTTCGGTGAGAAACTCTGCCTCGATGGTGCTCTCTTTTCGGCTCTCCAGAGCGCCCTTTGACTCAAGATCGGCCCACTTCGTCAAGATTTCGTACGCGTGCCGCTGCCTATCGTCTTGCAGGCGGTTGTCTTGTGAGTCCTTTCTAAGCTCAACGGGTAAGAAGAGGGGCCTTTTTCGCCTGTGCTCTCCGTAGCGTGCGCGGTCCATGTACGGAAAGAGATGTTCCTGTTTCGCGCTCATTCTGATGTTGCCGCCTTCATGTCTGTCGGAGGAAATCGGTGTTGGGTACGCCGCGTACCATCCATGCCGCTTGAACAATGCCTCTCTCTTCGCATCCAGGTTCTTCCGGGTAAGGTCTTCCTTCCCAAGGGGAAACCGGTTCACCGGAGTAATGATAGCCCACACAGAGCCCCTGTCAACCACTGGAAGCCCTTTCTTTCCTTCCCAGAACGGGTAGGATACCGGGCCGAAACGGGGTTCCGGGACCCCTCTGAGGAAACCAAGGGAATCAAAATCCCCGGAAAACGCCGATTCTTACTGGTTTCTACGCCGTGGTATACAGGGCATTTCTCCCCTTTGTCTTTCGCCGATCTTGTGTTATCCTCTCGATCATGAAACTTGAGCACACGAGGGAATGGATGAAGGGTAAGCCCCCAGAATTGGCCTTCATCTCTGTGGTCTTGGCCATGTCACCAGACCTGATATACGGCGGGTTCGGCGAAATCTACTCAGGCGCACACGACCATCCAGAACTAAGAGTGCCGGACATCGACCAATGGGCGCAGCTTTACCATAGCCCAAAACGAATCCTCAAAGGTTGTTGGACGCATATGGGCTTTGGCCCTCCCGAAGACTTTGAATACAAGGACGTGGTCGCACCATTTCTGGCAGCCTTGGAAGCCCTCCTCGTGTCAAATGACAGGGAGGCGGCGAAACAGTTGGATGTTCCCGATGTTCCGCCCGAAGTATTTAAGCCTGCGTTTTATGATTACCTATTTGCAAAGCTTGAGGATCATGCGTCTCAACGTGTAAGAAACCGGACGGCGGACAGAAGCGCCGAAGGCGAAGATTCGCTGGATGTGCCCATTGAATGTATCTTTTTCTTTCGTGTATGGGTAGCGTGCTGGCTGGTTCAAAAAGAACCTTTCTGGCCTTTGTATAAGCGTGCAAGGCACGGTGACATAGAGGCCATTGAGAAGCTCGTCTTGGTAGATCGAAACGTACTCTGTGAACGCCGAATTGCCAAACTGTGGGCCGAGATCAGTGAGGACAACGAGAGTGAAGAATTCGAGCGGATTCACAGAACTTTGGCCAAACGTCCTCATCTGGTTAGATACGAGATGCGTGAGGCCAAACTCGATGTGGCTGGGTTAATCGCCAGGATGAGCGAAGCCAAGGGACATTCTCTGAATCCAAGCCAAATAGGCGAACTGTTCAATGCCTTGGCGCGTGACCTTGCACCTGAAGACCAGCACGTCCACAAGGACCCAGACATACACCGCAAATCTGACCAGTGGCGGAAGGCCGTGAACAGACGTAAGAGCGAGTGGTCAGAGTCCCCCTTCTTCACTTCATAGAGCCAGCAAATCCCATGCCAGTGCAGATCACAAAAACCGGACAAATCAATTTTCAAATGTGTCCGCCCTCTCCCCTTTCATTCCCGCCTTGTGACGCCGATAGTGACGTTGTTCATTCACAACACGGTTATCATTGCTCCGGAGGATAGGTCAACGGTGGGAACCGAACCGAGCGCCGGGGCAGGCTATACGGGCAGGGTTGGGAGCTTCCGACGTTGGAAGCTCCCGGCTGGCCTACCTGTCCGGTAGCCCCAAAGCGCTAAATCCCGGCCTTTGCGTTGTTCGCAAAGGCCGCATGAAACAGTCTTAGCAAACCTCATTAAAGGTCCCGGATCGGGTCTGCGCTGGCAGTCTGCGCAGACCAGAGAAAAAGGTACAGAAAGGACAGAACGGAATGAAAAAGAGCAAGAAGAAACTGAGGCGAAGAAGACGAACCGCAAGACAACACAAGAGGATGCCTTCGGAAGGATCGTGTGAGGTGCGTTTGTTCGACCGCCATGCCCATGGCAGAGGGCCTCTTTGCAGTGTGTACATTCCTTCAAGCGAAGCAATGTCGCTCGTGCTGAGGGTACTCGAAGGCACAACGCCACAGGACGACAGAGATGAGTAAGTCTAATTTACTTGAACACTTCAACAGTGTTGTAACAAACCCCGTCAACGAATACGGTGACCCATACGAGATTGCAAAATGCCGGTGCAACTCCTGGTTCTGTCCTGATTGTTGCAAGGCGATGGGGCAGAACCTCCGTGCGCGACTGATTCCCATTATCGAGACCTTTCGAGGCCTCATCATGGTGACGTTGACAATCGATCCGGAACTGTTCCCGGACCCCGCAACGGCCTACCGGTACGTGAAGGACAAGCGCTGCATAAGTGTTCTGGCACAGGCTCTTGACCGCCGGGGATATCTCTCCAGCCGACAGTATTTCTACGTCGTAGAATGGCAGAAGGACACCGAACAAGCACATTTCCACATCCTGTTCGATTCGACCTATATTCCGTGGGACGTTCTCTTGGAGCTGTGGTCCAGCAACAGGCCGAAGGATGCTGGTCCAGTGAAGGGTAAACGGCCCGCTTTCGGAACGGTGCAATTCGCGGCCCCCAAGTTTGCCAGTCCTGTCCATGCGGCGCGCTATGCCACCAAGTATCTCACCAAAGCTCCGGAGCATGGCTTTCCTGATTGGGTGCTCGACATGGGAAAGAAGAGCCGCATCTGTCGGTACGGAAAGAGCAGAGGTTTCTGGCGGACACCTTCAAGACCGGCAACAAAACCGAAACGCACGCGGGCCAGGAGTAGCAAGACATACCGCGAGCGAATAGCGACGTGCGGAGATTCGGTCAACGTCTTCGAGATGAAAGAGCATCTGGATAGAGAAACGGGTGAAATCACGACGAAACGGGTTTGGCTTGGACAGGCCGAAGCCAACGCCTCGATAATCGACAGACTGTGGGACCCAGGGGAACCGGCGCGTCGGCGTCGCAGTCTGTTGGCGCGGTCACCTATGGATGTGCGACGCATCATTGAGAGGCTGACAGGCCAAGAAATGAGGTGGCGGCGCTACAGACGCATCGAGTTCGACGGTCCGCGTCGCACACTATTTCCCCTCGTTTCGGCCAAGACCAAGAGATATCCCGAAGACTACCTTCTGGATGCTGCAATCCTTCAATAGAAACAAAACGCCATGGAGGGCGAATACCAGTGATTACTGTACCCAAGAATGTATCGAACAGAACAGAACCGGAAACCCCGTGCTTGGCAATGCGGCCGCGCGAAGCGGCGAAGGCCCTTGGCATTAGCGACCGTCTGCTATGGAAGTGGACGGATCGGGGCTTGGTGCCTCATATCCGGTTGGGCAAGGCAATTCTGTACCCCGTGGACTCGCTCCGCGACTGGCTTCAGAGACAGGCCGAATCGGTGGTGACAGCCGACGTCGAAAGAACTTCAAAATAGTACTTGACTTCTATTCAGGCAGTGCTATCATGAGTTGCATGGCAGCGATATATGATGAACTGCGAAAGGCTATCCGAGCCAGCGACAAGAGCCGCTATCGTTTGTGGCAGGAGACGGGCATTGACCAAGGGCAGTTGGCCCGGTTCATGGCCGAGGATTGCGGCTTGAGCGTGGAGAGCACGGAGAGAGTGGCGGAGGCTCTGGGCCTGGAGATTGTGGTTCGACCAAAGCGAAAGCATCAAAAGGCAAAGCGGAAGGTGGTGAAACATGGCAAGCGTAATCAGTGACCCTAACGGCCGGAAGCGAATTCAGTTTGTGGCTGGTGACAAGAGCCGCAAGACAATCCGGTTGGGCAAGGCCACAGTGCGGCAGGCGGCGGCCGTCAAGGTGCGAGTGGAACAACTGGTCTTGGCCTCCACGGGTGTCACCGGCGTTGTGGATGATGAAACGGCCAAGTGGTTAGGGGGCCTGGACGATGCGATTTATGACAAGCTGGCAGCCGTGGGGCTGGTCGGTGAACGGGACAGTATGAAGCTGGGCGCGTTCCTCGACGCCTACATCCAGGAACGGAACGACGTGAAGACCGCCACCACTACGGTTTACGGGCACACGCGAAGAAACCTTGTCGAGTTCTTCGGTGCGGACAAGCCCTTGAGGGAAATCACTTCCGGTGACGCGGATGCTTGGAGGTCGCACCTGTTCGCGGAGGGACTGTCCGAGAACACCGTTCGCAGACGATGCGGCATTGCGAAGCAGTTCTTCAAGGTCGCGTTGAAGCGCGATTTGGTATCGAGCAATCCTTTTGTGGACCTAACCTCCACGGTCAAGGGCAACGCGAAGCGGTTCTACTTCCTCACGCCTCAGGAAGCGTCGAGAGTATTGGAGGCATGCCCTGATACCCAATGGCGGTTGATCTTCGCTCTGAGCCGCTTTGGGGGCCTGCGATGCCCGTCCGAGCATTTGGCCTTGCGGTGGGAGGACGTGGACTGGGATCGGGGCCGGATGTTGGTCCGGAGTCCCAAGACGGAACACCACGAAGGGGGCGAATCTCGACAAGTGCCGCTGTTTCCGGAACTGCTGCCCTATCTGAGGGACGCCTTTGAGGAAGCGGAGGCCGGGACGGTATACGTCATCACGAAATACAGGGACCGCAACTGCAACCTGCGGACCCAACTCCTGCGGATTATCCGGAAGGCCGGACTAAAGCCATGGCCGAAACTTTTTCAGAATCTCCGGGCTACTCGGCAGACAGAATTATGTGAGCGTTGGCCGGAGCATGTGGTGTGTGCCTGGATCGGAAATTCCCGGTCGGTGGCACGGAAGCATTATCTGCAAGTGACCGATGAGCATTTCGAGCGGGCGGCGCTGCCAACCGGCTCACCGGAGGCGGCGCAGAATGCGGCGCAGCACATGCACGAACAGTCTCGAATGGATTCGCTTGCAGTTACAGAATCGGCGAAATTCGACGAAAAGCGAAGGTATGCGAGACAATGCGGGTCCGGAATGGGCGATACAGGACTCGAACCTGTGACCTCACGGGTGTGATCCGTGCGCTCTAGCCAACTGAGCTAATCGCCCGAAACCTTGATTAAACCGCAGAGTTGGCGGCTTGTCAAGTTTTTCTCCGGTCGCGGTCGTGAGAAAATCGGCTACATGGCGACGAGGTTGACGCGTCCGAGCTTGACGCCCTTCATGCTGAGGATATTCTGGCCGACCTTGTTGATCTCGCTGACGCGGCCGCGCAGGACGATAATCTCGAGGCAGTCGTGCCTGTCGAGGTGCACGTGCAGCGAGGAAATCGCCTGCAGCAGGTGTGAATGCTGCAGTTCGATCAGCTTCTCGGTCAATTTGGCACAATGGTGGTCGTAGACGATGAATACGGCGGCCACGGCCTCGGCCTTGGGGTGGGCCAGCTTCTCCTGGCTCAGTTGCTGGCGGACCAGGTCGCGTATGGCCTCCGAGCGACTCTGATAGCCCCGGCCGGCGATGAGCTTGTCAAAATCGGCCAGCAGCTCCTTGTCCAGCGAGATCCCGACGCGTTCAAGTTTGGCCATGGGCGATTCCTCCGCAATGCATGCTTCTACTCCTTTCTGGCCACGTAAATGGCCTGTTCGGCGAATAGATTGGGTCCGAAACGCACGGGACTGCGCCGGGTCTTGACCAGGGGGATGCGTCGTTCCACGATGACCCCGAGTCTCCGGCAAAACGCGTCGAAATCCCTCAGCGAGAGGCAGTGGATATTGGGCGAGTCGTACCAGCGGAAGGGCAACTGCGACGTGACGGGGGCCTTGCCTTTGAGCAGGAGTTGGAGCCGGCAGCGCCAATACGCGAAGTTCGGAAAACTGACGATCACCCGCCGCCCGATGCGCAGCAGCTCGCGGAACACCTTCTCGGGGTCCTCGATCGTCTGCACGGTCTGCGAGAGGATGACGTAATCGAAGCTCTTGTCGGCGCAACTGGCGAGCCCGCGTTCGATGTCGCGCTGAATGATCGAGAGGCTCCGGCAGACGCAGCCCAGGACCAGGTCCTGCTGCAGCTCGACGCCCTTTCCGCCGATGCGCTTGTCCTGTCGGAGGCGCGCCAGCAGCTCTCCGTCGCCGCAGCCGACGTCCAGCACGGAGCTGTCGGGCTCGATCAGCGACTCGATGCGCTCGTAGTCCACGCGGGCCCGGTGGGCTTGCTCGTACCGGCTCAGAGCGGGGGTCTCGCGCCGGCAACAGGGGCCCTTGACGGCGGCTCCCGGTCCGCCGTGCGTGGCGGCCAGAAAACACCGGATGAACGAGCCGAGCGTGTCGTTCTCGAGCAGAAAGGCGTCGTGCCCGTAGCTCGAGGCGATGTCCACGTAGCTGACGTCCTTGCCGTTGGCGATCAGGGCGTCCACCATTGCCTCCGACTGGGCGGGCGTGAAGAGCCAGTCGCTGCTGAAGCTGACCACGAGGAACCGGCTCTGCACGCCGGCGAAGGCCTGCGTCAGCGAGCCGAAGTCCTTCTCCAGGTCGAAGTAATCCGAGGCCTTGGTGATGTAGAGGTAGCTGTTGGCGTCGAAGCGTTCGACGAAGGTCTGGCCCTGGTGGTCCAGGTAGGTCTCGACGGCGAATTCGGAGTTGAAGTCGTAGCGGTAACTTTCGGCGGTGCGAAGAGCGCGTCCGAACTTTTGCCGCATGCCCTCTTCCGAGAGGTAGGTGATATGCCCGATCATGCGGGCGATCCCCAGGCCATGAGCGGGCTGTTGCTTGTCGTGGTATTGTCCGCCGGCGAAGTCGGCGTCGGCGAGGATGGCGTTTCGCCCCACGGCGTCGAAGGCGACGGATTGGGCGCCGAGGTGGGTGGTCGTGGCGATGGGAAGGGCCGCGTCGATCATGTCCGGGTAGGAAATGGCCCACTGGAGCACCTGCATCCCACCGATGGACCCGCCGACGACTGCCAGCAGATGCTCGACGCCGAGCGCTTCGAGCAGTCGCTTCTGGACCTCGACCATGTCGGCGATGGTGATGATGGGGAAATCCAGGCCGTAGGGCTTGCCCGTTTTGGGATTGACCGAGGATGGCCCGGTAGTGCCCGCACAGCCGCCGAGGAAGTTCGAGCAGATGACGAAATACTTGTCGGTGTCGATCCCTTTGCCTGGGCCGACCATGCCGTCCCACCAGCCCGGCTTCTTGTCGTCGGGGCTGTTATAGCCGGCCGCGTGGGCGTTGCCGCTCAGGGCGTGGCAGATGAGGATCGCGTTGTCCCGGGCCTCGTTGAGCTGCCCGTAGGTCTCGTAGGCCACGTCGATTGGGGCCAAGGTCTTGCCGGACTCCAACCGCAGCGGCCGATCCTCCTGAATCAGCCGAATCGTCCGGGTCTCTACCAGACCCACTGAATGTTCGTCCATCTTGCTCATAGCGAGAGTATACCCAAAACCTTCTCCCTGTAAACCGCCCGACGGCGCTCGCGGCCGTCCCCCTGTGCCGGTGTCAGCGGCAGTGTAGACCTCATTGTTTCCAGCGAAATACTCATAACGCCCGCTCTGCAAGAAAGTCCGCGCAAATCGGGCCTTCGGCAAATTGGGTTTGTTTGACATTCCGGCCTTCCGGTGCTTTGCCGGCCATCCCGTAGGGCGGGCCGTGCCCGCCGACTCGCCGCTTCGCGAAATTGGCTTTGTTTGGCATGAGCGGGTCTCCGCGTGCTGGTGTCATTGCGAGGAGCGAAACGACGCGGCAATCTTGGCCTGCCGAATTGGCTTTGTTTCTCATCTCGACTCTCGTTCCTGCGCCAGAAACGAGGCACATTGGGTTCGTTTGGCACATTGGCTCCAGTGACGATGCGTCCGCTGTCCACGGGTTCCCCAAACCCGCCGAAGACAACGGGCGCCGGATGTACGATCTGGCAGTGGCGATGTCGCATGTTGCCATCTCCTGACTCGGCTCGCGATGACTCGCTTTCGTTCTTCATATATCATATGCGCCGCCGCCAAGCCGTCAAGGAAAAAATGCGCGTTCGAGGGAGTAGAAGAGTAGATGGATACCGACCGTTGTCGATTCTCCCGCCCCGGCGCGCCGGGTGGCAGCGTCAAGCGCAGCTTGGCGATGGCGCCATGCCTTTCGACACGCGTACCACAAAGATGCGGAGGGAGTCATTCATGACGCTCTGGCTCGCTTCACCGACCTCGCTTTATGCGTGGGCCTTCCATCAACCGTGTGCGGCGGACGCACAGGAAATAACCAGTCAGGTATCCACTTGTGGTTCAGAGGGCTCGTTGTCCCGCGCATCCGCTCGCGCCGTCGTGACCTGAACAGCATCTCTAATCCGTGTCCATGCCTGAAGCCAAAGCCTGGCGCCTTTCGTCTTCCTTTTGTTTTCCTACGGAATCTGTGTGGCCATAGTCTGTCCGGTTGAATGGCGCTGCGGTTTAGGAAGGCAGGGACGGGCATTGGCGACTATCGCCAATGGTCCTCCGGAAGAATCACAGCGGATCCGCTTTGGTGCTGGTAATCTGTTCGATGAGGGATTGTGGTATTTTGCGGCCGTCATTGGTCTCAACCTCAGTGTCGGCGCCGTTTTCCCAGAGAATCCTGCCCATCTCGGCGTTGGGTGCCCGGAAAAGTGCTGTACTGCCATTGTTGGCCCTGGCGTTCACGTTGGCGCCCTTGGCCAGCAGGAATCGGACGGTGTCCAGTTGGTCGTGTGATACGGCCTCCATCAACGCCGTAACTCCTCCGCTGCCGGGCTGGTCGATGCTGACGCCGTAATCCAATAGTGTCTGGATGGCCTGGATTTGACCGTTGCCTGCGGCCCACTGCATGGCTGTGCCGCAACCGGTGCCTTTCTGCGATGGATCCGCACCATGATCCAGAAGGAGTTTCATGACACGGAGGTGACCGTGGCGGGCGGCGTAATGCAGTGGCGTCTCGCCGCCTTCATTGCGTATGTTGACCTCGGCGCCATGTTCCAGCAGCAATTCCACGACTGGTACGCGTCCGTGGGCGGCGGCCTTGTGCAGCGGGGCGACCCGGTACCAGAGGGTCTTTCTGTTTGGGTTGACTCCCGAGGCCAGACGCCTTCTTACGACGTCGACATTTCCTGCTTCCGCCGCCTGGTGAATGCTCATGCATCCGGCCAGGGAAACCAAGGCCAGTATCAGCATAAACACACCCAGACTACGTTTGATCGCCAATGACGTGGTCATGCTCATTCTTGCCAACGGTACAATTGGATATCTTCTGCTTTGATGCCCTGGCTCTGGGCCCATTCGGTGGAGGCGAGGAAGTGTTGCTGGGATCGGACCACCTGGGGCAGCCATTTCTTGTATAGCACGAGAGCGATCAGGGGGAACAGGAGGAGGCAGACGGTTACGACAACGAGGGCTGACCGGAAGACCACGATCCCCAGAATCAGTGCCGTCGCTGCGGGAACCAGGCCGATCAGGAGGCCCCACACGGCGCCTCTCTTGACGGCGGCCCGGCGTTCCGTTCTGGTCATGTGTGAACAGATTTCCTTGACCTGATCCGACTGGAAGGGCGACCAGGTATTGGTGTCGCTCAGTATGGCAGCAAGGAAGAGGATCGCGATGGGTATCCAGTAGTAAACCATATGCCGTCCTCATGCGAGCGATGTGCGGCTTGCCTGTGACCCACCGACGTCTTGGGCTCAGAGACCGTCGGGCCGAGTCTGGCCGGGTCGGCAGCGGCCGTCAGCGAAACCATACGTCAAGGCCATTCCACTGGGATGAATCTACACGGCACGAGGGAGGAAGTGCAAGCGGAAAAGAAAGACCGGCGTGCACGCTTGTTATGATGGAATGGCGGTGGGTATAAAGAAGCCTTGGTAGAACGAAGGCAGCGTTTTCAATACTCCCAGCAGTTGACCGACAGTCGCCAGAGCCGAATCGTATTCGACGATGACCTTCCCTTCCTCCGCTCCTTCGCCCATGACCACCTTCGTGATGCCATCGATGCCGGCGAGTGTGGTTGCAATTTCCTCTATGCATTGGGGGCAGGCAAAGCCACATTCCGGGATCACCGGCCTGCAATCGATCTCAAAGGCGGTTCGGGTCATCATGAGTGCGTTCTTTCCTCTGTGAAATTCGGTCGATTGCCCAGGCAATGTACTGGTTGGGCTCGCGCGCATCCATGTCCTTGTGGTTCCGGAGCATGTCCAACGCCTCGGCGGTGCCGATATTGGCTAATGCGATGGCCGCGTTTCTCTGCATCACGGGCATACGGTCGTTCTCCAGCAACCCTTTGAGCTCGGGGTATCTGGTCAGTCCGCCTAATGTCCGGTGGCTGGCGTGGTGGGCGGGGTCGAATCCTGCGCGGGGGTCCGGTACGCGCGGTTTGAGGCTGCGGTTCATCAGGCAGACGTCCTGGCAGATGTCGCAGCCGCACACCCAGTTGCCCATCTTCCGACGCAAATGTTGGGGAATATCCTCGGCCTTGCGCGTCAGGGGATTGATGCACAGGGCCGGGTCGACTTTACCGGGGGCGTAGAGCGCGCCGGTCGGGCAGGCCTTCACGCACCGTCCGCAGCCCTGGCACGGTGGCGCGGGAGGCTCGAACGTATCCGGCTCCAGTTCCGCGTCCGTGACGACCGCGCGCAGTGCCACGTAGGAGCCGAAATCTCGGGTCAGCAACAGGCCGTTCCATCCGTAGGTCCCCAGGCCGATCCCATGGGCTACGTGCTTCAGCGGAATGTGCTGGCCCTGGATTACCCGATAGCCGGCCTCGGCAAGGAACGCCGCCACCTGTTCCGCAATCTGTCGGATCACGGGATAGTACGCATAGGTTCGCGCCGTCTTGCCCTGCAACTTCTGTCTCGTTGCGCCGTAATCCCCTTCCTCGTCAAACGAATACACGCCCAAAATGACAATCGACTTCGCCGAAGCAAGCGTGCGATGCACATCGGACAACTTCTCGAAGAACGTCATGGCGTCTTCGCAGAGCATGTAGTCCTCTCCGGCGGCTCCGGTCTCCCGCAGCCGGGCACGGACTTCCTCGAGGTAGTCGGCCCAAACGCTCGGGCGGGCCACCCCGACAAGATTGGCCCCTTGAGAGGAGGCAAGTGAGACGATCTTCTTTTTCAGTGACATAGGGTCCACGATCTTTCTTCAATGACATAGCACTTCGCATCACCGGCGCAACGGGTGTGCCGCGGAAGACACGCCCGAGTTCACGCGCGGGTTACGCGGTGTTTTAGTCCCTATCGGTCGTTCGTATGCGTTCGCCGATGAGACGGCCGATTCTCATCGCTTCGTCCCACACGTCTTTCTGATCCTCCACCGGCGCGTAGGGCACATCGCCAGAGCGGGCGTCCGGTCCGTATCGCCTCTTGATTCCACTCATCTCACATTCATCTCCCACGCCGCAGGTCAGGCAGGTGAGGTTGCCCTTGACCAGCACCTGTCCGACAAGCTCCATGCGTTCCATCTGCTCCAACTCCACGGCCAACGATCGATTGACACGATCCGCCGCATCGGACGTCAGGTGGGTGAGAACCGTCGCACACAGTTTGCCCCCGAGCAGGTTGTGCACGTGTCTGAGCGACCAGAATCTCTCCAGAAGTGCTTTCGTGAAGCCGTCTATCTGCTTATAGGGAGTATAGGCGCCAATAATCAATGCCCTGGATTTCTTGATCTTTTCGGCCAGCTCCGGAAAATCATCCTTCACCTTGCAGATGTTGTCCCGCACACACCGTTTGCAGGCAAAGCAGGGTCTGACGGTAATCCGGCTCAATTTCACAAATTCGTATTTTCGTCCGGTCGCCTCCAACATGGCCCGAATCAGCCGGTCCGTGTTGCTGTTTTCTATCGGGCTTCCGGAAATCCCCAATACTTCAATACTCATTGTGATGTTCCTGTCACTCTCTTGAGCCCTGTGACGTCGCGGGTCGGGCGCGGCTACCTGCCGTCGTTGGACTTCGGCTTGTCGGGCGCCGCCGCGGAAAACACCGGCTGCCATGAAGTGCGCATGGGAATCACCGTGAGATCGGACAGCAGCACACGCTCATCGGAGCCGTCGGCCTTCATGACCCAAATCTCGGGGCGCCTGCGACGTTGCGTATCGAAGAGAATCTTCTTTCCATCGGGCGACCAGGTCGGATTGTCACTGGAAGCCGGCGCCGGTTCGTCCGTCAACTGCCTCGGGTCGCTGCCGTCGGCGTTCATGGTCCAGACTTGGCCGTAACGATGTTCGATGCCAGACCAGTAGGTGATTCGTTCGCTGAAGAGCCAGGCCGGGGCGTTCGCGCTGCTGCCGTCCGGACTGTATTCATTCTTGCGGGGACCGGTTAACGGCCGCTTTTGCGTACCATCACTGTTCATAATCCAAACCTGCCCGAACCCCTGGGCATCTCCCGACCAATAGGCGATCTTGTCGCCCTTGGGCGAGAAGGTGGGGCAGTGGTTCATGCCTTCCGACGTAAGCTGCCGCTCGCCTCTTCCATCGGTACCGATGATCCATATCTGGCGGCGGCCGTTCGCCTGGGGTCGCGTGATGGCCAGTTGCTTCCCATCGGGAGACCAGGCGGGCAGCAAGCCCGACGTGATGAACCGTTCGTTCTTTCCGTCGGAATCGACAATCCAGATTTCGTGCTTCTGATTTCGAATGGAGGTGAATGCCAACTGCTTGCCGTCAGGTGACCAGGCCGGAAAGAAGTTTCCCGATTCGCCCGTCGTGAGTTGCTTTCTGTTTCCGCCATCCGGTGCGATCGTAAAGATCTGCGCGTATTGGTTTGCCCGGGGGCCCGGTCTGCGGCCGGGCGCATTGGCAAACGCGATCAGGCCGTTCGACGGCGCCCTATCGGCCGCAATCGCCTCGCCGGCCGTGCGTCCCACAAGGCAAGAGCAGAGTATTGCCAATACCGACACGCACAGGAACAGCCTTGGTATCTTTAACGCCTGGTATTGGATCGACATCGTCACCACCTTTAGCAGTTGTTGTCTGAAGGTCGCCTCAGGAGCACCGCGTCGCCGTCGGCTTCTTGTCGGCGGCCTGTCTGGGTATCCCGGCACTCCATGATTTTCTCAAAGGTCCGCACGAATTAAAGACGACCGCATTCTCATTGGCGATGGCAGTCCGCAGAACGTATTCTTGCCCGGAATCATCATTGGGCTTGGCGCCTCAGTTGGATGTGGTGTTCTACGGCCTGATTGGGATCGGTTCTCAGCGGGCCGCTGTAGGGTTCGTACCCGTCCTTTTCGATCCGCACGACCACGCTGTTGAGCTGCTTGTGAACGGCATTGACCTTTGCCGGCGAGGCCTTTTTGAATTTCGCCCAGGTCAGGACCATCACGGGGACTTGATGGAGGGGCGTCTTCCCCAGCGAGATCGGAGAATTGTCAAGAAAGCTGATCTGATACACCGACGCATCCGACGGCTCGGTGGTGATGGTGACGTTTCGCTGATCCGTTTTGTACTCGAACTTGGAGGATCGAGTGTTATTGCACCCGGTTAGAAAGAGCGCTGCGATAATGACTGCGGCAAGAGCGACATGACACTTCATGGTTTTCGCCTTTCAAACCGGTTGTTCATAGTTTCCGCACACTGCGGTCGTCCCCGACTGCCCGGGCGGACCGAGCCGCAACTCATGATAAGTTACAGGAGGAGTTTTGCAAAATGGAGATTAGGCTTATATTCTTCAAGGAAATCGTTGGTGTGATTTCCTTGAAGAAGGGGCTTATATCTCGATACGAAAAGCACTTACGTTCTCGGGAGGAAAAATCACGAAGAAGATTTTTCCTCCCTAAAGTAAGCCTAATCTCCATTTTGCAAAAGTTCAGTTAGAACCCGAGACACCGACCCTGGTTACGATGACAAGGGCTGAGAGGGCCGTCGCAAACGTCGGTCGGGCAGAACGCCGGTGGGCTACCGGTCGTCTTCCTTGTCGTTGGCGTCCTCTTTCTCATTTGCGTCTTCGTCTTCCTCGTCCTCGACGCCGAGGTATTTGCCCCGCGCTGAGATCAGAATGTCGCGCTGCTTGCCGTCTTCGGTGATTTCGATTTCATAGACAATGCCTTCATCCGTCTTGCTCTTCTCGATCTCGGTGACCTTCCCGCCGTCCAGGTGCTTGCGGATGGTCCGGCGGACGGCCTGGGGCAGGTCCTTGAGGTTGATGGTTTCTTCGGTGTCCTTCGACCACGTTGTCAGCAACAGGTCTTCGTCCTGGATCATGCCGATGCCCGGCGCGTACGTCTTGTAGCATATATCGCCCGGCTCCAGCGGCGAGGTTTCCTTGACCCTGATGCAATTCTTGAACGTCCCGGCCGGCGTGGTCATCGTTACGTCGTCGGCGATGATCTCGGCCCTGTCCATCGCATTCGGCGCGATCTCCTGGTAGTGCCTCGCGCCGAGCAGCACGGTGCCGGGCATGATGATGCCGGCCTTGCAGCCTTTCTCATCCGCGCGCCAGGCGCCGCCGTGACCCACGATCTTCCCGTCTTGATAGTCGTCGACTTCCTCGCCGAAGTAGAAGACGTCGCTGGTAGCGGTGCAGATGGCAAAGAAGTTGCGCGAGACCTCCACCAGCTTGCCATCCTCGAACTCCCGCTCTTCGACGATGCGCGTCACGACGTCGCCGATTTTTTTCGTCTGGTCCAGAGCCGTGATGATCACCTTGTCGGATTTGCTCTCGATGACGAGGGTATAGCCCGGCTCCAGGATGAAGAAGCGGTTTCGTCCGGTCGGTGAGAAGGTCCGCTCGGCCAGGTGAAACTCATCGGTCCACTTCATATCGTCGCCGCTCTCTGTGTCGGCGGCGTCGACCTCGGCAGCCTCGCCGATCTGCTTGGCCTCGATCACCACTGCGGCCGGGGAGACCTCGACCTCGTAGATTTTGCCCTGCGACTGTATCTCAAAGTCGTACTGCCCCGGGTCCTCACCCTGGACTTCCTTCTCGATGGCGAGGATCTTGCCGTGGGGGAACGCCTGCTTAATGGCCTCCCTGATCGCCGCCGGCAACTCTGACGGCTTGACCGTGATCTTCTTCTCCTGCACCTCGGCCGCGACGCACATCGCACCGAGTACCGTCAGCATCATCGCAATTCCCATGCCTGCACGTCTCATGGTCATTCTCCTTTACAGGAATCGCCGCGAATCATCCCCCGGGCCCGCCCCGGATCGACCCACGCCAAGGCGGTGATAGTACAGAGCGCAGAATGAGATTCTGATGAGAAAACGAGGTTTCTCGGATGTTTTTTTCCCGCGAACGTGGACCCCTCCACCCATTCATTTTACACGGATACAGCCCCGCAGCTCCGGCGAGTATTGCAGAGGATACGTTTGATTTCCCTTTCAGGGTTGACTTTTCTGTTGCCGGCGCGATAAAATGGCACTGATTTGGCAGGGTGTAACGATGTGCAGCGGTTATGCATGGCGGTCGGATCGTCCTCGGCGAAGAGCCTTTACCCTTATCGAACTCCTGGTCGTTATCGCGATCATTGCCATTCTTATGGCGGTGCTGATGCCCGCTCTGCAGCGAGCCCGGGAGCAGGGCAAGCGAGCGGTTTGTTTGAACAACACCAAGACCCTCGTGTTGGCCTGGATCATGTATGCCGAGGCGAACAACCACCGGATCCCACGGGCCGGAGCGACGGAGAACCTGGCAATCGAGGATTGCTGGATCAGGAAACCTCCCGGGACACTGCCCATCGACGCAACAGAGGAAACCCAGTTGGAGGCGTTGCGAGCGGGTGTTTTGTTCACGTATGTGCAGAACGTCAAGGTGTACCGCTGTCCCGTAGCCATGCGGCGCGAGATGAGGACCTACAGCATCGTCCACGCCATGAACGGATCGGATCTGGGACAGGGGGGGCCGGTGTGCCGGAACATGCTCAATCTCAAACATCCCGCCCTGCGAATCGTGTTTATCGACGACTACGGCGAAGACTGGGACGCCGCCTGGGCCATTCACTACAACTCGCCCAAGTGGTGGAATCCCATCCCGATGCGTCATGGCAAGGGAACCGTGGCCTCTCACGCCGACGGACATTCCGAGTTTCACAGTTGGACCGACCAGCGTACGATCCAGTGGGCCCAGTTGAGCTGGCAGGAGGCCGAAGCGCAGAAAGGCACCGGGCTGACGACTCAACCCGATAACGAAGACCTCGAGAAGATGCAAAAAGCCTGCTGGGGCAAGCTCGGCTACACGCCGTAGGACACCGTCGCTCGACCAGGCACAACCACGTGACTCCCCCAAGCTTCGCGCCCCGGCGCCCGCAGCCAGGGAGTAGCGATTCGCCCACAGTCAGAGAACCTCACACAAAACCAACGAAGCATTTTCCACTCGAGCTGCATGCCAGGACACCTCCTCCTCTGATTTTGTCACTTTGTCGCCTGTCCACTTGACTTACGCGGCCGGTTGGGCGAAGATGGTCGCTGTGGTATCAGCAACGACCGTCGCTCATGTCGAAGGGCCGGCCTGCGGCCGAGTAGGGTCAAGTGAGGATGGAGAGTGCCAGTGTCCTGGTATTACGTATCAAGCGACGCTCCAGAGATGGAGCAGATCGTCATCGATCCCGGAGTCGTCGAGTTTTCAAGACGCAGGTGAAGGAAATCTACTGTCCTCGTTCGGGAACCCTCTTCAATCGAACGCCGGATTTTGCGGCCGTGATCATCTGCGGTTGATTGCGGTGGTTGAAATCGTGGGCGGGGAGATGTCCAGACTCGAGAAGAGCCTTTTTGCCCAACGTGACAAATCAACCTGGCGCCTGTGACGCAGGTCATCTGCGTCGGTTGGCAACTGAGTCCAAGACGAAGGAGAACAACGTGAGCGGAGTTTTCGGAGAATCAGAAGACCAGGGACAAAGTGGAGAATCAGAGGCGAAAGAGACGGAAGGAACGATTGACGAGGGACGCATTGCATGCATCGTCCTGAGCATTGGCTCGCCCGCGCTCTCCGTTACGCCCGATGACGCTGCTCGGTTCTATCAACAGATCAACCCCACCTGGTCCGGACGGCACCAAATCCACGTCTCTTGCACGTCCTCGGAGATTCCGCTGGACGGAGAAGGCCTTTCAACAGTGGTGTGGCACGCCCTCGATTTAGAGTTTGTATCCAGGCTGGCACAAGGGGGTTGTACGGTGTTTGTCCAGGACTGCAACCTGGCCTCCCAGCCGGATTCGACGCGCGTCCCCGCAGCGTTCTGCACATTTGTGCCTTCCGGAGAAAAGCAGATCATTATGTGCGGGAGCGACACGCCCATCCCGATGTGTTCTGCGGCATTCGAGCCGAAGGACCCGTCGTTGTCGAGCGGACTGCCTTTCTCCAAACTGAAACACATCTTCCTTTTTACCGACCGCGACGGAGCCTCGGTGACCTCCTCGCAGGCGGTCACGTCGGTCATTGAGAGCGTAACGGGTCAGCCGATGGAGGCCATAAACATCCGCATTCCGATCTCATTGGTTCGCCATTCTGCCGTTGGCGTACTTCTGGCCCAGGAGGGTCGATTCCCCGACATTGGCCTCGTCGAGATTGAGAAGGGACAGCCGCAGCTTGCCAGGGAAATACGCCAGGGGACGCTCACGCTTTGCTGCAGGCCGGTAAAGACATCTGATTCGGGCGAGCAGGTGGGAGTGGTTGCGATATACTCCCGCTGACGGTGGCAGGGGCGGATCTTCGGCACGCGGGTTTGTGGTTCGTCATCCACTACTTTCCGGCGAAGCGGAAGGCGGCGAGGAGGGTTAGTTCTTTGGGGTCGTAGGGGGTTCCGTCGGGGTGAAAGGTGTCGTGTTGCCAGATTCGGGGGGTGGGGGTGTTGGGCTTGGACCCCCAGTGCATGTAGGTCTGGGTGCGGCCGGCGACGAGGCCCCAGTGGTACCAGCCGATCCTGTGCCTGGCGAACAGGGGCAGGATGGTCTCGAAGGTGTTGCCGCGCTGTCGGAGCAGCCATTCGGTGCAGATCACGGGGCGGCCGTGGGCCCGGCACGTCTCGATTTTGCGCTCCACGCCGGCGGGGCCGTCGTAGCCGTGGAACGAGACGAGGTCCGACAGCTCCATGATCCGCTTCGACATCGGGCTGTCGAAACTCGTCCAGACCCCGGTCGTGAGGGGCTGGCGGGGATGCACCGCGCGGGCCCACGCGAAGGCGGCTTGTGCCAGGGGCAGACTCTTTTCGCCCATGCCGCTGTTGCCCGGCTCGTTGTACAGGTCCCAGATCAGAACGCGCCGGTCTTCGGCAAAGGAGCCGACGATATCTGTGACGTACTTCTCCAGGTCGGGCCAGACGGACCTATCCGTCACGCGCTTGAGCCCGGGGCTGGGCACCCAGCCGCTGTTGTGCACGCCGGCAACGGGTTCGTCCTGCTTGCCCAGATAAGGTTCCTTACCCGCGAAGGAACAGTCGCAGAAGAGGATGAGCATCGTGCGGATGCCGTGCCCGTCGGCGATGGTGAGAAACCGGTCGATGCGCTTTTTCAGGCCCTCGGCATCGTCCTTCCAGACGAGATACTGCAGGAAGACCCGCACGCTGTTATAGCCCGCCTGGCCGGCCCAGCCCAGCTCCTGGTCGATGGTGGCGGGGTCGAACGTCTCGGCCTGCCACATCTCGGTCATGTTGACGGCGGTGCGAGGCAGGTAGTTGCAGCCCCGTATCACGCCGGCCTGCTCGTACCAGTGGAGTATCTTGTCCTTCGACCAACGCGCAAGCGGTGACTCCGTCACAGCGGCTTCTTTTGCACAAGCAAGAGCCGGGGCAACTCCCATCAACACCATCAGCATGTATTTCGTCATGCTATCGCCTCGATATCGTATCTGCACACCGCCCCGGATCGCTTTCAACAAAGCGAATGTCTGTGTCCTGTGTTCTTGCTCGTTCTTCTCCTGCCGCATGGAGTTCTTCCAACAGATGCGTCAAAACAGACGCGTTCGGCGCCCTTGGGGTCGGACCTATCAAACGTGAGCGGATTTGTCAACAACCGAGAACAGGTGCCGGCAACTACGGAGAGCGACAATTCGGTTGACAAGGCGGCGCTGTGGCGCATAGCATGCCTTCGGCGGGTCCGGATGCGAAAGCCGTGCCGGCACCCGTTGCGGTTCCCGCCGCCGTATTCTCAACGAATAGGGCCCATCGGATTGGAAGGGAGGACGAACATGAGACAGGGGAGCCTTTCGCTGATGATCCTCGTTAACGCGTGCGCCGGGGCCATCGCTCTGGGCGGAGAGAGTGATCCGAACCAGTACGACTACACGGTACCCGCCCGGGCGAAGTTGTTTTCCGCGACCCGTTCGGGTCTGGCGCAAGCGTATCAAATCCTCAACGACGGCCTGAACGATCCTCGCGTGACGGGTGACGAGAGAGAGCTTGTCTTCCTGCATGCGCTGGCCCGGGCCGGGATGGTCGTCTTCGACACCTCCGATGCGGCGGTTACAACGAGCATGGTGGAGATCGTCGAGCCGTTTGGGATTACGGTTACGGGGGACGAGTTCTTCCCGAAGACTCGGCCTGCCCCGGACAAGATCGTGGTGCACTTTCCCGTGGACCCCTGCGATCCCAACGATTGCTACGAGCAGCCGCCGGGAGCCGACCCGAGCGCGGCCGTTGCGGCCGTCAACGACGTTATCATTCCCGAGATCGACTCGATCATCGCGCAACTCGATACCATCACCGACGTTCCGACGAGGTTCACCATGACGCTGACGCCGGCGGAGATGCGTCTGGCATCACCGGTCGAGGTAGATCGCGGCGATGTGCTGGCGTTCAAGGCCGCTTTGCTGGCGGCCCGGGCGTTTCTTTCCGGTGCGGCCAATCCCGCCTACGACCTGGCAATCGATTTCGCAGACCCGTTGTTTGAAGGCCTGGGCTGCGGCGACCTGCCGGCAGGTACGACGGTCAAGGCGGTCCTCGATGCGTATCCGCTGTTGTTGACGATCCTGCCGGAGACGGGTGACCATCGTCTGGGGCAGGCCAGGGCGAATCTCATTGACGCTCTGGATGCCGCACTGGCGGCGATGGATCACATGGTTGCAGAGACGGACGACCAGACGGACGATCTGCTGCACATCAACGAGGACTCGCTCGCTTACGCGACGGCGCGCACCAACTTGAACGAACTCCGCGATTCGTTGGTCGGGGGCGACGCAGGAACGTACACCGTCGGATCAGACGAGACGTTCGCGGTGACTCGGGGCGGGGCGGAGGTGGGCCGGCTCGACCTGCGATATGCGATTCCCGGCTACGAGGGCAGCGGGTCGCTTTCGTTTTCGCAGCCGGACCTCGCTCCCGCGCCCGTGTGGGAGATCGAGTCGTTTGAAATCGATGAAGACCGGATTGAAGGCGAGGCTGTGACCTGGGAGTGGTGGGATTGGGCGTGGTTCGAAGGCACGATTTCGAGTGACGGCAGCCGGATTACGGACCTGGGGATTGCCTTTCTGTCGTGGTCCGATGAGGAGCACGACGTCATCACGGGTCTGAATGCAAGACGAACGAGCTTTGAGGCATCGACCGTGGAGTTGGATCCGAATCCCCTCTTCGCCGGGTCCGTTAGCGTGCGAGACGTGCTGCCCCGCTTCGACGCGAGCAACGCGCCCCTCGTCGGAACATTCGGCCACGCGCTGGGCGATGATCCGACCCTCGGCGGGATCACGTCGGGCTTCACGCAGGAGGATTGGATCGGTACGAAGTACGCCGTCTTTGGAGTCGCCGACAGCCTGTTGCTTCCCTTTGACGAATCCTTCTGGCATCGCATCGACCGGCAGCCGAACGTGGCCGTGAAGCTGGGGGAATCTGCCGGGCAGACCGCCACTTTTTCAGGCGACTATCCCTGGTATATCGTGGCGACCCAGAGCGAGATTCTTCTCGACAGCGTATACGGTTCGGGAGAGCGCTACCTGGACGCCAACGACTACATGGACGTTGTGAACATACCCGTGTTCAGGGATTTCTGGGATTGGCATTGGCTGTGGGGCGACGCGATCCTCGGCCCTCCGGACGGTAGCTGTGCGGCGGTCGGCGACATCGGTCTTCTGGGCCAGTACACGGGATTCATCCTGATTGAGAATCCCGGTGCCTGGACGGGTCTGACGGTCGTGACGGTCAAGCGCGAGCCCGCCTACGAAGCCGAGGCCGCGGATTTGAGCGGGTGCGTGTTCGGCGATGACCTTCCCGGCTACACCGGCACCGGGTACGTTGATTTCGTGCATTCGACGGGCGCCTACATCGAGTGGACGGTGGACGTGGAGGCCTCCGGGCCGCATCGGCTGGAGTTTCGTTATGCCTTGAGCGACGGAGACAAACCGTTGGAGATCAGCATCAACGGACAGGTTGGAGAGCCCGGCCTGCCGTTCGCGTCGACCGGAGACTGGGCCTCCTGGGGGACCGTCGGCACCACAATGATTCTCCTCCGCGGCGAGAACACGATTCGGGCGACAACCGTCGGTTTCGGTGGCGCCCACATCGATCACTTGAGAATTGTCCGCCTCAACTGAGTCGTGGCGGCGTTTCTGCGGCGCCGGACTCCTGCGGTTGCCGGTTAGATGATTTCGAGTCGGCGCAGGATGGCCTTGGTCCAGCGGGCGCTGCGGATCTGGGACATCAGCAGCAGGAGCATGACGACGAACCAATAGACGCTGAAGCGCAGGTAGTACAGGACCATGCTGACCAGGCCGTTGGATTTGTTGGGCAGCCATTCGGCCAATTCGGCCGGGGTGTAGATCACGCCCACCACGCTGGCGTTGAGGACCTGCTGCCAAGGGATCACCAGTACGAGCATGATCAGGGACAGGAAGAAGGCCCGCGAGACGTGGTTGATGCCGCCCAGACGGCCGATGAGCGAGACCATCAGGCTGAAGAAGATCGCCAGGCAGTACAGCGAGATTCCGATGATCAGGATGCCGTCGACGAGTTCGATGGTGCGGTCCAGGTGGCCGGCTTTGACCCCGCCGAGAAAGTCCATCTGGCCGGCGATTCCGGTCTTCTTCGTCGCCGGTGTATCGTTCATATCCGCCACGGCACTGGCGGCGGCGTTTTCGACGGTTGGCGCGGTCGCCTCGGCCGCGGTCGCCGAGACGTCCTGGGCCGGACTTCCTTCGATCAGCCCCAGATCGATGACCCAAAACGCGCCCTGCGCCAACAGGAGGCAGATGAAAACCACTAAGAAGAAGAAGTTCTTCCATCCTCGGAAGACACCCACCGCCTCCAGGCAGTCGGTCGTTTCAATCATGTTGCCTTGATCGATCGGGCCTTCATTCATTTCGGATTTCTCCAAATTGAACTCACGGTCTTCCGCAGAATACAGGAGGACCGGGTATTTCTTGATTTCGGCCGCACGGCGCCGGAGACGCCGGCGAGCCCGGCAAACTGCTGACTATTATCCCGAATGATTCCGGGTCGGGCAAATAAATTCCTTGTATACAACCATTTCCGTGCGTGCGGTCGATTGGCTTCAGCTTCCGGCGGGCAAGGGAACGCTACAGCCTCGAATTGCGCGTGACAGGCCGCACGTGATCAGACCGAGCTTCTCCAACTCCTCCGGCGGCAGCTCCTCCGGCTCCGCCCGGCACAGCAGCGCGAACCCCAGGCAGCGCCCCAGATCGGCCAGGGGAACCGTCGCGACGGAAATCGTGGCCAATTCGCTGGGATTGCCCGCCAGGCCCATGCCGAACAAATCGTCGGTGGTGCACACCCGGTTCGATTTGCAGACGTTCTCGAACAACTCGTCCGTGAAGCCGTCGTGCAGCCGCACGATCGCAAGATTCAGGTCCTTATTGCCTTCGACCATGTGCCTTTCGCAGCCTTCGGGGCCCCGCAGGAAGAACGTGACCTCGGCGCCGGGCATCTCCTCCCGGATGAGCCGACCGGCACAGCGGAGCAGGCTTTGCAGATCGGCCGCCCCCAGCAGGTCCTTGTAGAAATGGGCCGCGAAGCTCATGGCGTTCAGTTTCCGCAGGAACTCGCGCTGGGCGGCGATCAGATCGTGGCACAGGATGTCTATCTTGTTCGCCTGCCGCTTTCGCTCTCGGTTGAGCTTCTTGACGAGCAGACGCACCCGTCTATGTCGTTGTACCTGACTCATAGGTCTCCGTGTCCAAAGGGTCCTGTCATAGCAGGGCAAGCCCGATGTTTACAGTTCGACGCGGGGGCTACCATGCTTTAGGCGGAATCGCGGGCCCGGCGGCGCGGCCGACAGTCGCCCCATAAACAGCCCGATATCACACGTGAACTCGTTTGCCCCGGCGCCGGTGACACGAAAGGCAAAAGGACAATTGGAATTGGCGGGGCGGGCCGCTGGATGTTTTCGGACGTGCACTGGGGGCGCCTCCGTGCCCGATTCGGTCTGCGAGCGGGAGGCATTTCAAAGCCGCGGGCCGGATCCTTCGCTCTGCTACGCTTCGTTCAGGATGACATACCGCGCGCAGATTGACGAGACGGATCGCGCAAGCGCGTTGTCTTTTCCACTGCACCCGGGCGGTCGTCAACCGTCATTCATGGCCAGCGCGCGGTCCTGTTGCCGGATGATCTCCACGCAGTGGATGAGCGGAGCTTGTTTTTCGCTGGGATTCGCTGCCTTGGGGACAAGCTCGAGAAGGAGGTTGCCCTCGACGGCGATGTTTCTGAACTCCCGGATGACGGCCCTGTCGGCCCCGGCGGAAATGCGGGCGACGTCGAAGTTTTCCACTACAGTGCGGCCCTGTAGCTTGATGTCGCAGACGCGCCGGCCCGGCTCGTCGTCGGGGCTCGCGCGGAACCCGAGGCGGACCGTGTAGGCGGTCGGCGCCCCGCCCGAGGCTTTGTCAAGGACGGGGATTTCGCAGCGCAGCAGCCCGAGGCAGCCGGAGGTGAAGAGCCACGGTGCTTGCGTGCCGGCGATGCGGACGCCTTTGAAGTCGTGGCAGAAGTATCCCATATCGGCCGCGATTTCCTCGTTCAGATCGAACTTGACGCCGTAATGGGCGAAGTGGTTCTGGCTGTACACGGTGCGCGGGTTGGGATAGGCCAGCCAGAGGGTGCCGTTCTCGTCTTTCATATCCGCCGGGGCGCCAAAATTCACGCCGAGGTGCTGTACGGGCTTGCCGTACGTGTCGGGCACGACCTGGCCCTTCTTATTGAGCTCGGTATGGTTGACGAAGACGGTCCAGGGCTGGGCGCGTTCCGGCTTGTTCACCAGGGCGTAGGAGCAGCGCAGCGGGAACGAGCAGGTGCAGCCCACGCTGGCCTCCGGAACGAGCACAAGACCGCTGGCCGGGATCATGTTGATCCAGCAGCCGGGACGGATGCCGCCGAAGATGGCGACCCCGGCGTCGCGTTCGAGGTCGTAGATCGCCGTGCTGGAAGAGCGATAGAACAGGGCGTTCGGGGACGCGCTGGTGATGGCGCAAGTGTGTCCCGGCCGCAAAAACTCCCAGGGCACCTGCTTGCCGGTGATGGGATCGCGACGCATCTGGATCTCGCCCGTGCGCAGATCGCAGGCGCGGGGCTCGATGATGACGCGGTCGCCCATAACCACGGGGCGCGTGCGATAGTTGAGGGGGCGCGACCAGAGGATCTCTCCCGTGGAGGCCGACATCGCCACAATGCGGCGGTAGGCGAGCTGGTTTTCCCGGAAGCGGTAGGCGTCATGATTGCCCACGCAGCCGAAGAACAGAAGCACGTCGTTCTGACAGGCCGAACCCATGGTGTCCCCGCAGCAGCCGGTGAAGTCCACGGGCCTTTCCCAGAGTTTCTTGCCCGTTTGGGCGTCGAGCGCCACCGCGAGCCTGATGTCGGAGGGCCCGTATCGATCCGCCTCCTTCATGCTCTCGGTTTCTTCGTAGAGTCCTTTGCCTATGAGCTCCCGGCGATGCTCCAGCGCCTGGGCCGCCAGGCTGTCGTCGGTGATGGCCTCGGCGAGGAAGACTTTGCCTTCGCCGACGGACAGCGTCAGGTTGGCGATGCGTTTGCCCTGGTGGGTCCAGAGCGTCTTGCCGGTATCGGGATCGAGGGCGAAGACCATATCGCCGGCCATCATTCTGCTCGTGACCGAGCCGGCCTCCGGTCTGTAGTTTTCCCAGGAGGGGTAATTGGCCATGGGGGACCACTTGGCGTTCGATCGCGTGTAGGCCCGGCGTACATCTTCGTTGGGGTTTGCGTGCCGGGCTTTGAGCTGGGCGGCGTAGGGCTGCTTGAGGGGCTCGGCTCGAATGCCGAAGAGGATGTTTCGGTCGGTCGAGACACAACCCCAGCGGTAGGTTTTTCCGCCGGCGTCCGGCAGGTCGTAGGTCCGCACCGTCTCGCCGGTGGCCGGGTCCAGGCGAAGACACGTATCGTAGGCCCCCACGTACAGGGCCTCTTCGGTCAGGGCCAGGTTGCCCCCGTCCACGTCCACGCGGGCCCGCACGGCCCCGGGGATCTCTCGTTGCCACAGGGTCGTCCCGTTGTACGCATCGACGGCCATGATTCGCTCCTCTCCCTGGATGAACAGGCGGCCGTTCATGGACAGGGGGCTGTGCGCTTTGGCATGTCTCTCCACCATCGCCAGGGGCCCCGGCTCGCCGAACCAGAGCACGCCAAGCGGGCCCTTTGCCATCAATTCGTCCGAACAGGCGGTGTTCTGGGGATTCCCGTACTGCTGCGTCCAGCTACCGGCGCCTTCGAGCCCGGGGCGCACCCAGGTGCGCCATTGCAGACCATCGTTGCCGTCGGGCATGCCGGCGACGACGGTCCCGCCGGCCGGCCGCAGAACGCGCCGCAACTGCTCCCGCGCCACGTTGACGTCTCCCGTAATCAGCAGGCCGTCGCAGACGATCAGATTGGCGAAATAGGCGGGCAGGCAGTCAACGTCCCATGGCTCGACGACCGCGCGGACGCCCAGAAGTCCCGCCGATTGAAGCCGCCGGCGGGCGATACGCCGCTTGCCGGCGTCCTTCTCCAGTCCGATGATGTTCAGGTCGGTGATCTGCATCAACTCGTAGGCAAGCTGACCCTGGTTGCAGTCCAGAACGAGACAGTAGCCCTTCGTTATCTTGCTTTCTTCAACAATTCGACGTGCGGCGTCGCGGTAGAGTTGTTTCTGCGGGTGATCGTCGAAAGCCCCCGGATCGAGCGTGACTTTGATTTCCTTCGGCGCTGCGCGTCGGCCGGTCTCGGCGAAGCGGCATATCCGGCCCGTGTCCGTGCTGACGAGGAGCCCGTCGCCGCCGACGGCCAGGCCCACGGCATTGCCGGCCACTTTCGATTGCCATACTTGCCGGCCGGTCTTGGCTTCGACGCCGAGGACCCGGTCGGAGCCGCCCACGAAAAGCGTCTCACCGGCCAGGATCAGGCAGTGACACCGCGTCGCCGGCAGATGCCAGGCGAAGCAGGAGCCCTGGAGGTGCTTTTCCCGGGCCACGTGCTCGGCGGTGCGACGCGTGATGTCATCGATCCTGTTGCGGATGTTGGCCTGCTTGTCGGCCTCGGCCTTCTTGAGGTCCTCTCTAAGCCGGGCCAGCTCCTTTCCCATGGCGGTGCGTTGTTTCGCCGAGGCGGCGACCTCTCGCACGGCCTCGGCGTGCGCCTTGCGGTCTATGGCGTACAGGCCGGCGGGCGTCAGGACGTAGGCGGTGTTGCCCCGAATCGCCATGTCCAGCCCGGGGAACCAGGCGAACACGTCTCCCTTGTTCGCCCCCGTGCGGGCGTCGTAGGCGATCTTGTGCGGGGTCCCGGAGCGGTCCACACCGGCGATGAGCTGGTTGTCGTGCAGCAGGGACCAGGTGCCGCCCTGTTTGCCGCCGGGCGAGGCCCAGAAGAGGAACTCTCCGGTGCGACGGCTGAAGGCGGCGGGCATGGCCCGGCCGGCGGGGACGTACAGCGTGTCGGCCGAGGCCAGGAGGTAGCCCTGGGGGGTGATGCCCCCGTAGCTGAGCTCGTGGGCCCGGTCGCCGATGGTGTCGTTCTTCCAGGCCACGGACCCGTCGTCTGCGTTGAGGGCGCAGATGTAGATTCCCTCGTAGGGGAAGACGCCGGCGCCGCAGTAGAGGATGCCCCGGTCCACCAGCAGGCTCGTGCGCACGGGCCAGAGGGAGATCATGCGGCCGTTGCCGAGGACCTTCTCGTCGCTCGGCCCGGGCCGGTATTTCCAGAGAAGCGATCCGTCGTCTGCATCGAGGCAGTAGACGTACCCGTCGTCCGAGCCCGCGTAGAGGCGCCCTTCAGAGACGGTCGGGGCAAAACGGACGGGACCTTCCGTCGCAAAGCTCCAGGCGATCCGGCCTGAGCCGGCATCGATGGCGCAGATCTCATCGGTTACGGAGGAGCCGAAGAAGACGCGACCGTTCGCTACGGCCACGTGAAGGGCGTTGTCGCTGTGCATGCGCGGCATTTCTTCCGATGGGGTCGGCCAAGCGGGTTTGGGCGCGTGCATCGGCGTGTACGTCCAGTGAAGCGACAGTTCGCCCGAGACGTTCTCCGGGGCGACGCCGCTGCGCGTCGGATCGTGCCGATAGGTGGGCCAGTCGCCTGCTGCGACCGCACTGGCAAGGCTGCAAACGAGAACGCAGCAGATGGCGACCACAAGGGCGGGCGAGCAGCCCGTTCTGGCTTTCATGCGACGGTTCGGATTTGGCTGGATCATCTGACTTGGCTCCCTGTAGTGCTCTTCAGTCATTCTCCTTGCTCAACTGCACAGTCCCGCAGATCGGGACACCGGCGAGGCCAGAGTACCGCAGCGCCCGCAGGATTGCAACCGGCATCTCGTCCAAAGACCGGCGGTGCGTGACCTCGGGAATCAATCGGGCAGTACGATATCCGCCGGCGGCCGGCCCGTGGCCGGGCGGGTGTATTTCTCGCCGGACTGCGTGAAACCGTCGACGAAACCGCCATGAGAGAGGAAGAACTGTCCGTCCTCGATACCCATGAAGCGGTCGAGCCGGTCGGCTTTTCCCGTGGCGTCGTGACTGAACTGGGCCGTGGTCAGCTCGATCCACCGGCCTTCTGCGGTGCGAATCCACTGGTTGCCGTACAGGGCCTTGCGCAGCAGATGCCCGTTGCGGCCGCCGAAGTTCTCGCTGAAGCTGTACAGGCGACGCAGGTACCCGCCTTCCTTCGGGGCCTTCCAACTGGAGATGAGCACCCACCGCTTTTTGTCCGGGTGGAAGTAGTAGCCCGAATAGATGGTGTGCGTCGCGTCGGTCGGCCTGGCGGTGACGAGGAATCTTTGTTTCTCGCCGGTCTTCCACAGGTACTTCAAGTGGCTGTGCCCGCCGGTGCCCTCGTTGCCGAAATCCCCGGCGTACACGCCTTCGCCTTTGCCCATGAGCCTGACGCGGTTTTCGTCGGCGACCTTGTCGCGGTCGATCGCCTCGCCGCCACTGTCCCAGACGCTGAAGATGACGCGGCGTTCGGTGGGACTGTTGACCTGCATGCCGAAGTAGCCGCGATGCCAGCCACAGGCCATATAATACGTCCAGACCGGATCTTCCAGCCCGGTCATCTCGCAGTAGAATGCTTCGACCTTCGTGTCCCTTTCCACCGGGTAGCGAAGATGGACCGAGGCGGCGTTGCGCCGGGGCTTGAGGTTGAAATGCGCGTCCCGCGTCGCCGGCCCGTCGAGAACGAGCGCCTCGATGTCACCGAAAGGCCGGCCCGCCGGATTGAGCGATTCCAGGGTGAACCGCTGGTACCCCGGGCCGGCGACGTCGAACGAGCCGAACGTGGCTGTGACAGGGCCCGCCGGGCCGCCCTTGACGGTCGTTTCGTGCGATTGGCCCGCGACGGTGAGGCGCAGCTTCGACGTCGCCCCGTCCGGAAGGCGGAGCACGACGGACCCATCCAGCGGGCCGGGGGATTTGACGGCGCCGAACCAGACGACCTTCAACGCCGGGTCATTCCAGCCGGTGATGCCGGACCGCGGCGAGACGCGGGCGCCGCGAACGTCAGGATCGAGGTAGGCGGTGAAGGCCGGAACGCGCAACGGCGTCGCCGACGTCGCCGCCACCAGGCCGGCGAGGGACAAAACCGTCTGTACGAATGCGAGGGACTGAATATGCCGATTCATATGACTCCCATAGAAAAGATGCTCTAACGTCTGTCACGCTGTATTCGGCCCGCGGCACAGCTCATGCTGCCGGCGGATACGCGCACGAACATGATATCATATCGCGGGGCCTTGATCGACACCTCAAGGGAACGGACGTGCAGGCCGTCTCGTGCCTGTGAAAGTCTTGCGGTGGGCTCTGTCACGCGTATACAGGGATATTTTGCATAGACATCTTTTTTCGACCGCACGAAAAAAATCGCTTGACAGGATTGGGGACAGGGCGTACAAGCGCGCCGGCAAACTGATTCTCTGTTGACGGAAGACGGCAGGTCCGAAGCGTCGCGCCAAATGACGCGTCGGGGGGTGTGTCTTCTATAAGCGTCGTGGGGTTTTTGTGCGCGCGTCGGGCAAACCAGATCCGTCGGTACACACGGAGTACTTGTCGAGCGGTTCGTGAGGGTAGAGAATGGCCGGTCGCCTACGAAGAGCGACTTTTTTGTTATCTCCTCTTTCGCAGCGCCCGCGGTGCGCCTTTTTGACGGCGTGCTGGCTGGTCGCCGCTTTGTATTGCGCGGTACTGTGCTGGAACGACGACCGGTTTGCCGGGGTGCCCGACGGGGCGCGGCTGGACATGTCCGAACTGACTGTCACAGGCAACGAGACGGGACGTTTTTCCCTGCGCCGTCTGGATGCCCGGGCCGGGTACCAGCCCGCCTTCTACCTCGCCTGGGAGAACCTGCAAGGGGCCAACGGGCAGTTGGGCCTCTTCAAAACGGCCCTGCACAAAACGATCATCATCGAGGACCTCGAGGCCAAGTTCTACCACTACCCGGACGCCGAAGCGGACGCCAACGGCAGCGCCGTCGCCGGACCGGCGCGGCACGGGGGATCGTTTCTCTCGCCGGCGGCCTATGGTGCGTCGCGATTGCTGGAATCCGACTCCGGTGACAACGGCGCGGACGTGGCGTACCCCACGTCCCCGATGCAGATGCTGCGCGTTCTGGAATACGAATTGGGCGGCGACCTCGAGGGGATCGAGGTCGAGAGCTCCCTGCTGATCGACGTCAGCAATGCCACGAAGCTCGTCATCCGCGACCTGGATTACGGCTTCTTCGAGGGCCAGACGCTGGTCCTGGGTATCACGTGCAGCCGGGCGACGGTCGCCAAGGCCGGGGCCGAGCTTCTGCTCCAGGGCCGGGTAGCCATCACCGCCGCGGGCAACAGCAAGCTGGTGAGCAGTCGAGTACACTGGGACCTGAAGAGGAATATCTTCTCGGTTCCCGGCACATTCATGATAAATCGCAACGGGACACTGGTCAGAGGACGCGGGATGCAATGCGATCACCGTCTGCAATCGCTCGGAGCGAACGCCGCGTCCAGTGAAAAAGGAGAACGGAAATGGGTAAAAAGAGCCTCATTCTGATCGTCACCATCGGCGCATGCCTGGGTATGTTTCCGCTTGCCGCGGAGGCTTCGACTCAGACTGATTACACGGTACCGGCGCGGGCGCAGTTGCTCACCGGCACGCGCTCCGGCACGGAGGACGCGTACCAGACCCTCCAGGCCGGCCTTGTCGATGCCGCACTGACCGGTGACGACCGGGAGCTCAAGTTC
>JAFGCA010000279.1 GCA_016932895.1 Sedimentisphaerales bacterium
GCAAAACAGATAAAGGCGGATATCAAACCGCTGCACACTTTCGGCCAGCGTCTGAATGAACCGCTCCCGATCAGAATCACGCTTGAAGATGACGCGTCGGTTGTTCCCCCGTAGAGTCACGTGGTAAACCGCACCTTCATATTCGATACGCAATGGTCGTGCCATGCAGAGTAGGATAACCCCAGAAACGAATAAAACAACAAAAACTTACTTCATAAGGGCTGACCCCCAATGTTCCCCCAGAAACGAATAAAACAACAAAAACTTACTTCATAAGGGCTGACCCCCAATGTTCCCCTAATGTTCCCACAAAAAAACATCAGTTCACAGGAAGTACTCCCCGAATTGAACGGTCGCCGTTCGTCGTCTTAATAGCCAGGTAATAGGGCTCGGGTATGAATTTTGTGATTAGGCTACGTAGATAGTCGAGGTCTTTTCCGGCAACCTCCTCCTTCTTGATTTTGAACACGCACTTTGAGAATGAATGTGGTTCGATGACGACATATCGATCTCGCTCATCGGCGATCTGAAAGCTCCTTCCGCCAGTGTTCATTTCTCCTTCCGGATAGACTACGCCGTCAGTGTCCCCTAGATTCAGAAGCCCAACCTCGAACGAGATTTCCCCGCTCCTTTCTTTCTCGGCCTGCAGTAGTTCGCGAAAAGAAGTGAATATTCGCGCCAAAGCGTCTCTCTCCTGTGTCAATCCGGCCTTCCATTTCTCAATCACCACCAAAGCTGCGTTCGGATCACCACTCTTCCCTGCCTCTTCAACGCGTTGGAGGTCGAAGCCCGAGACCTTTCTCAGAACAGAAACATCGAAAACGTCCTGAAGAGACAGTGCTTCGAGATTATCCTGCATGACTTTGATCTTTGCGCCGTATTCTGACAAAAGGTCAGACTCATGCGCGACAGCGATTTCTAGGAAGTCGTAGGAGAGTTCTGTGTTCTTGAGCATCTGATCCCATTTAAGCAGCATTCTAATCATGCTGAAGTCGGGCCCAGTACTTGACATAAACCACCGCGCTTTGATCTTGTCAAACGCCTCTCTGTTTGACGCGATGTCCGTAACGATGTCTTCCTCCAAAACGACATTCTTGTAGCCAACAATCGGCTTGACGAACTCAATCCTAATTTTCGGTTTGCTCAGAGCCTTTGAAAGACGATAGCCCACTACCAAAGAAATGGGGTTGAAGGCCAGGGCAACGACCGTAGTAATTAACGCACCGATAACGGTGTTGCGTGCCGTTAAGAAAGCGGATTTCTCACCTAAGGGCTTACGCACGTCAGGTGCCTTTTCCGAATCACAGCTACTCATTTCCGATTCTCTCCCAACACTTGCCATCAACCAAGCGAGACTCTCTCTGCGTCTTCGAGGGGCCGTTCGTTCCGCAAGCACGGCCTGATTGTAGAGGTGGGGCTATGGCGATGTCAACGAGAATGTTCAGAAAAATCCAATGCAAAGCGGTGATTTGCGTGAAGCGTCGTTCCCCCGCCTGCGCGGGGGCAGGCTCTCAAGCGCGATAGCCGGTCGGAGTTGAAGGACGGGAACCGCGAAATACGCGGACTACGCGAAAAATGATTCTGAATGACACGCCGCGTTTCGCGCGGTCAGCACATCAACGGTTCCACAGGCCGGGCCGTCGCTTTGTCGCGACCGATCCCTCCCACGGCCCGGCTTGCCTTCGCATATTTCGCGGTTCCCAACCCCTGGATTCCCGCCTTCGCGGGAATGACAGGCAGCAATCCGTGTCCATCCGTACTGCTAACTCGCAACAACTGGGAATTCTTTCCAGATAATCCCAGGATCATGATACAAGTCCATTGAGCACAATGAATTATATCTCACACAGAGACACAAAGACACGGAGGTCAGAACAATCCGGGGCCCATCATTCTCTGTGGCTTCGTGCCTTCGTGTGAGTCTCCTTTGGTTCCGGCCGAGGGCGAAGCCCGAGGCCGGGCTGGGTTCATCAGCGTTCATCGGCGGTTCCACATACAGACGCGTGGGTTGAGTACCTACCCTGCGGGTTGGTGGGCGAGCGTCGTTGTCAGCGGGATATTTCGATGGCGCCGTTGGCGGTGATGGTGACCTGGCCTTGCAGGGTTTTGTTGGAGTCGAAGGCGAATTCCCGGGGGCCGCGGACTACGGCGCGGGCGGCTTCGGCGGTCAGGGTGACGGGCTGGTCGGGGTAGCGGCGGCGCATGACGTTGGCCAGGGCGAAGGCTTTTTCCAGGCCGTCACCGGTTCCGTAGTTGGCGACCTCGTCGGGCTGGGCCAGGCGATTGGCGTCGTAGATCGAGGCGTCTGCGAGCCCCCGGAGCCACTCGCAGGCCTGCTCGACCGACATCGACGCGGTCGCTTCCAGGGAGACGGGATTTCGCTCGACCGCGGCCTTGACGAACGGCTGCCAGTCGCAGCTCTCCATGTCACGGAAGGCGTAGAAGGCCAGGTCGGCGGTCGCGTTGGTCGCCCGCTGCGATTGCAGATAGTCGACGATCTGCTCGCGGTCCCGGCCGACCGAAATCTCAAGGCCCCCGCCGCCGGCGAAGTTCTTGTCCGTACCGGGCAGGTTGGCCTGAACGTGCACAAAATCAGCGACTTGCTCGACGAGCTCGGCGGCTTGCGGCACCACCGGATCGAGAAACGCGCGGAGCGCCTCGCGTCCGGCCGCCTCGCGCAAATCAATGTTGCGCTCGTTCATGAACTCGTCGAACCGGTCGCAGCGGATGCGGCCCGGCAGCTCGTAGCGCACGAAGTCCTCGTCGTGCACCTCGGCCAGCAGCTTGCTATGCGTGGCATCGCCGATCTTGTAGGGGCTGCCGTGCTCGTAATGAAACAGGACCTCGGCCGGCAGGAATTGGGCCTGCCCGTGACAGTCCCGGCAGATCTGAAAATACTCCTGGTACCCGTGGTGGCTGCGCAGGAAGCTGGCAAATTCGGTCATGGTCAGAGCGGCCGAGAGATAGCTCCCGAGCCGCCCGGCGAAGTGCGCGTACGCCTGCGGGTCGATGGTCGCCTCGTCGTAGAGGCAGTGCACGTACCCGCTGCAGTGGGCCACGATGGTCACTTGCTCGTTGCGCAGGGCGCGCTGGGCCTTGTTGGAGATCTCCGTGCCGTTGAACCACATCGTCTTGGTAACCAACCGGCGGTTGTTGGTCAGAATCCCGTCCTGCATGTCGAGGAAGTTCTGCGAGTGCAGCGGGGTCAGGATCATGTAGATGTCTTCGAGCGGGATGCCGCAGACGATGAAGGCCGCGGCCGCATACAGGGCCGCCAGCGACACGCATTCGCCCGCCGCCTTGCCGTAGCCCGGCTTGAGCCGGAAGGCATCCATCGCCTCAACCGTTTCGGTCTTCCAGTACGGGATGATGTGGCTGTCGTATTTGTCGAGGCCGAAGTGCTTGCGAATGTCCACGTCGAAGTAGTACTGGTCGCCGTGGTAACCGAACAGGGCGTTGCTGCGCGCAATCTCCTCCGGCGAGATCACGCTCTCGAAGCGTTTGAGCTCGGCATCCTGGTCGGTGAGCCCCCAGGTTTCGAGGTCCAGATTGAAATCGAACTCGTCCATGATGAACTGGCGCAGCCGCATCAGCTTGCGGTAGCTCGTCTTGCCCTCGAGCTTGCGGAAGCAATCCAGCTCGCGCCACGTCCAGATGAGCGGGCTCATGATGTTGGCCAGAACCAGGCTGTACATCAGCTCCGGGAAAACGAAGATCTCCATATCCGAGAGCGTAATCGCCGAAGAATACTTTTCCAGATCCTTTGGATTCATTTCGTCCAATGCTCCTTCGCCAGACAAACACCGTACAACTCGCACGCTTCGCATTCGGGCCGGTAGCGGCCGTTGCAGTTTTCGACGATGCCGATTCGGGAAAGCGCGAAGTCGTACTTCACCGGGTCGGCAGGCTCTATCTTAGCAAAAGCGGCGGTGATTTTCACGGCCGACGTCAAAGAAATCGTTCGGCCGTCGTGCAAGCCGAGGATGCCGCAGAGCCGGCCCATGTGGACGTCCACCGGTACGATCAGCTTTGCCTTGTCGATTCCCGTCCAGAGGCCGGGATCGACCTCATCGTCGCGGACCATCCACCGCAGAAACAGGTGCAGGCGTTTGCTGGCGCTGCCGCGGCGGGGACTGGCCAGAAGATACATCAGCCCCCTGCTGAGGCGTCCGCCGTGCGCGAAGGCATACTCGGCGCCGAGCGCGTCGCAGAAGCGCGTCAACGCCGGCAATAGGGTCGCGTCCCGCGCATCGTATCCGGCGGCGAAGAAGTTCCGGAGACTACCATGGCGGCCGAGCACCCCGGACAGCAGCTCCAGCAGATCGGCGATGTCCCGGCCCGTGGTGAAGCGATGCTTGAAACCCGCCAGCTTCGTGCGGCTCGCCGCCGAGAAAGCTACGGTAAACTCGTAGGGGCTCGGACCGATGAGTTCGAAGAGCCTCTCCAGGCTGCGGTGAATCTGCCGCACCCGGCCGTATGCCAGGGCCGCCGCCAGAAACGCGGCAATCTCGATGTCCCGCGCGTCGGAGAACCGATACGCATATTGCAGCGGGTCGGACCCGATACACTCGCGACGATTGTAGCGCCGGTACACGCGTTCGAGCAGGTCTCTCAGAAAATCCACGCCTTCGGGTTCCATAGCCCGTTACCCATGTGGGTGCGTCGTCGCGACAAAACGGCCGTCGCGCCGGAACACTTCAATGCGACAGTCAAACAGGGCGCTCAGCTCCTCGGACGTCAGACGCTCCTCGGGCGGCCCCTGGCCGAGGACGCGACCGTTCTTCAAAAGCACGACGCTTCGTACCGTCCGGGGCAGCTCGTCGAGATGGTGAGATACGATCACCACGGTAGGCGGCTCGGCACGCGCCAAAAGCGCGTCCAGCACACTGACACAGGCCGCCCGCGCCCCCATATCCAGACCCACCGTCGGCTCATCCAGCAGCAGAATCCACGCGTCTGCCACCAGGGCTCGGGCGAGCAACGTCTTCATCTGCTCTCCCGTGGACAACTGCCCGTACGGACACGATCCGAAAGCGTGCATATCCAACGAGGCAAGCTCTTTCTCGACGCGTTGCCGCTGTGCGGCGGAGACCGCCTGGCCGGGAGGAAGCATGATGGTTCCGAAGAAGCCCGTCGCGACCACGTCACGCACGCGCATCCGGTCGCTGAAGCGCGGCGCCCGGGACGGCTCGATCAAACCGATGCCTCGCCGCACCTCGCCCAGACTCACTCGCCCGTAAAGATGCCCGTCCACGATCACGGTTCCGCCGGAGGGCCAGAGATACCCGCTGATGACCGCCATCAGCGCCGATTTCCCCGAGCCGTTGGGGCCGAGGATCGCGCAACAGGTTCCCGCTTCCACCGCGAGAGTGACCTCGTCCAGGATGCGATGGCCGCCGCGGGTGACGGAGATGTTTTTCAGTTCGATTGCGTTCCTGGTCGAAGTGGGATCATGGCACATCAATGAAACCTACACGCTGCCTTCCGAAAGCTGCTCCTGCCCCAGAACCGCCGCCTTGAATTCATCAAATCCCATTTTCTCAATCAGCGCCCCCAGGCGCCTATGCGTTCCGGCGTTGGCCTGGTAGTACGCGATGACCTTGTCGATCAAGTCGGTCGCCTCTTCCTCGCTCAGGTCGCGGGCCAACTCGCGGGCCAGCCGGGGCTTGGCCCCGCCGTTGCCGCCCACGAGAACGCGCCAGCCCTTCACCGTGCCGACCAATCCGACATCCTTGATGCACGTCTCGGCGCATTGATGCGGACAGCCGCTGACGCCGATCTTGAACTTGCCGGGCAGCTCCATGCCGTGGTATTTGCCGTCGAGCTTCAGACCGAGCGAGAGGCTGTCCTGGAGCCCGCGTTTGCAGAAGGTCGTGCCGGGACACGCTTTGACGCTGCGCACACACAGGCCGACGGCGAACCCCGGGGACATCCCCAGCTCGGACCAGATCGCTTCCACGTCCTTCTCCTCGACGCCGACGATGGCAATGCGGGCGGCGCTGGTGATCTTCAGCGCCTGGGCCCCGTACTTCTCGGCGACGTCCGCGAGCCGCCGCAGGGTCTCCGGGCGCACCACGCCGCACGGAATATGCGGAGCCACGGCAAAGCTCTTCTTGTCTCTCTGCAGAATCACACCCTTGTCACCATCTTCCAGCATCGGTCTTGCTCCTTATCCGGTCATCTTGAAACGGGCGATCAGCGCGCCGAGTTTCTTCGTGTCGACGTCTCTTTCATACAGGGGCCGCTCATCGTCACGGTATACCCCCGTGTTCGCGACGAAGCTGGGCCTCTCGGGCCCCACGTAGAACACGCCGCACGGCAGTCGGTCCGTTTCGAGGGCCTTTTCGAAAGCGGCCGTGCGATCGTGCGGATCGTGAGAGTCGTCGAGATAGGTGACGTGCTCCTGGAACCACTGGTACGTATTGAGCTTGTTGAACGTCACGCAGGGTTGGAAGATATCGAGCAGCGCGTAGCCCTTGTGCGCGATGGCCTGCTTCATCAGTTCCTTCATCTGCTCGCGGTCCTTGGCGTTGGCGCGGGCCACGAAACCGGCGTTCAGCGCGATCGCCACCGCCAGCGGATTGAACGGCTCCAGGAAGACGCCGGCGACCTGGACGGGCGTCTTGAAGCCGAGCCGGCTCGTGGGCGAGGCCTGTCCCTTGGTCAGACCGTAGACCATGTTGTCGTGGACGATGTTCGTGATGTCGGGATTGCGGCGAATGCAGTGGACGAAGTGGTTGCCTCCCTCGCCGTACATGTCCCCGTCTCCGCTTTCGGCGATCACGGTCAGCCGCGGATTGGCGGCCTTGATCGCGGTGGCCGGCGGCAGCGCCCGGCCGTGCAGGCCGTTGAAGACGTGCGCGCGAACGTAGTGGGGAATCTTGGCCGCTTGCCCGATTCCGGAGACCATCACCAGCTCCGTCGGGTCGATCTCGAGCTCGACCAGGGCCTCCTTCAACGTCTTGTGAATCGGGAAGTTCCCGCAACCGGGACACCAGGCGTTGTCCATACCCGCCATGTCGAAAATGTCACTTGCCATCGGACGCCTTTCTCATCAAAAGAGTTCACCGAGAGCTTCGACCACGTCTTCCACCGCGAAGCTGAGGCCGTCGTACTTGACGAGCCCCTCGTCCACGTCAATCCCGGCGTGCAGCCGGATGAGCTTGCGAAACTGGCCCGTTGCATTGCCTTCGAGCACGACCGTCCTCCTGGCTTTCTCGATGTAGTCGGCCGTGTCCGGATGCAGCGGGTAAAGCTGTTTGTAATGGAGCATGGCCGTATCGCGTCGCCCCAACGCAACGAGCCCTTCCTTGACGACGTCATACGTCGAGCCCCAGCAGATCACCAGATTCTCGTAGTCTTTCGGGCCCACCAGTTCCGGCGGCACAATGTCCTGCTTGAGGGCCTCCCCCTTCGCCAGTCTCTTGTCCACCATACTGACGCGCAGGTCGAGGTCTTCGGTGATGTGGCCCGCCTCGTCATGCTCGTCGCTGTCCACCGACACCAGGCCCTTTCCGTGGCCCGGAATCCCGCGCGGGGACATCCCTTCCTCGACCAACTCGTAGCGACGGTAGTTTTTTGTGGTCTCGACGATGTGCTTCTCGACTTTGACATGCGACACATCGAGCGCCGGCATGTTGTAGTAGGAATCGACGAAGTATTGATCGGTCAGCACAAAAACGGGGACCTGGTATTTGTCGGCCAGGTTGAACGCCTGCTGCGTCAGGTAGAACGCCTCGTCCAGCGTGCCCGGAGCGAAGATGATGCGCGGAAACTCTCCGTGCCCGCCGTACAGAACCAGCTCCAGATCGCCCTGCTCAGTCCGTGTGGGCAGGCCCGTCGCCGGTCCCGGTCGCTGGGCCAGATGGACCACGACCGGCGTTTCCAGTATCCCGGCCAGACTGATGCCTTCGGTCATGAGGGCAAAGCCGCCGCCGGAGGTAGTCACCATCGCCCGGGCGCCGGCGTACCAGGCCCCGAGCGCCATGTTGATCGCGGCGATTTCGTCCTCGGCCTGTTCGGCAATGACGCCGAAATCCTTCCCGTGCTGCGCCAGAAAGACCAGCACCGCCGTCGACGGCGACATCGGATACGCCGAAATGAAGTTGCAGCCACCGGCGAGCGCGCCCAGGGCAACGGCCTCGGCGCCGTTGAGGAGCAGTTCCTCCTTGACCCGAGCGTCGGTCTCCATGCCCGAAGCAAAACCTTGCGGCAGTTCCAAATCCTGCGCCGCGGCGTAGCCGGCCTCGGCCGCCTGCACGTTGTGGGCCACCACGTCCTCGGACTTGCCGGAGAAGTAACGCTGCACGTAGCTTTTCACGTGATCCGGATCGACACCGAGCAGGGCCGCGAGCGCCCCGACCGCCACGATGTTCGAATAGATCTTGTTGCCGATCTCCAGCGCGATCTTCTGGAACGGGACTTCGAGAATCGTACACCCCTCCAGCGCCGGCGCATCCCCGATCGTTTCCCGCTCAGCCAGCACGACGGTCTGTGGCGAGAGCCGCTCGGCGACGTGCTCGACGGCCCCCTCGTTCAACGGCACCAGAATGTCCATCCGCTGGACGAAGGCCCGGACGGGCCGGCTCGAGACCCGGATGGTCGTGGAGTTGGCGCCGCCGCGCACCCGCGACATGTACTCCTTCGTGGCAAAGACGTGATAGCCAGCGAGCTTCAAAAGCCGCGTCAGCAGGAATTCGACGGTCTGCACGCCTTGGCCCGCCTGGCCACACAAAACGATCGAAACATCGGTCTCGCGTTTGCTTTTCCCAGCCTTGCCCATAAGGTCACCATCCATTCATATGAGGAAGACGACTCATCCCACGACGCTACATGGTTCTCAGAGACGCCGCCTGAAAAAGGGCCCACTCGATACTGCCAGCACCATTATTACCGAAGCAGATCGCCTGTCAACGATTCAGTGCGTCTGCGAGAATTCCGCGAGAATGTTTCTGAGGCTGCGTTCCGTCGTGACCGGCTGACGACAGGCGTAGTCCTCGCATACGTATGCCGTTGCCCGTCCCTGCAGGGGCGTCAGGCTCTCGATGAAGGGCACGAGCCCGGTAATGGCGGCCCCGTCCGGCCCGCCCGGGCGAAACAGAACCGTTGCATTGGGCAGAAAATGGCGGCGCACCTCCGCCACCAGCGCCTGCGACCGATCCTGCGCATCGGCGGCGATGACGATCTCCTGGGTCGGTCCCAGGTGGTAGTCGAGCGCCAGAAGCATCGCCGTCAGGTTCATCGGGGACTCGCTCATCGGCCCGGAGAAACGGCGCAGGGTCCGCTCGCCCTGCCGGCGAAAATCGTCCTCCATAAGTGTCTTGCCGAGCCTGAGCAACACCAGCGCAGCGATGGAGTTGCCCCCGGGAACCGCGCCGTCATAGCCCGGCTTGTCGCGCGCGAGCAGCCGTTCGGCGTCGGTTCCGGTGGTGAAGAACCCGCCGTCGGCATCATCGGCGAACAGCTCGATCATCCGCCCGGCGAGATCCCCGGCCCGGCCCAGGAAGCGCGGCTCGAAGGACGCTTCGTACAGATCCATCAACCCGAGGATCATGAACGCATAATCATCGAGAAACGCCTTTTCCACGGCCCGGCCGGTGCGGAAGTAGCGCCGGAGCCGGCCTTCCGTGTGCAACGAGCCGAGCACGAAATCAGCGGCCTTGGAGGCGGCTTCCACGTACTTCGGCTCGGCCAGGACCGCCCCGCCGCAGGCCATCGACGAGATCATCAGACCGTTCCACGCGGTAATGATCTTGTCGTCCTTGTAGGGCCGGGGCCGGTGATTTCTGCGCTCCAGCAACCGCCGTCGCGCTTCGGCCAGAATCGTCTCCACTTCTGCTGCAGTTTTCCCGACCTCGCCGGCAAGCTCCTCCGGCGACATGGCCGCGTGCAGGACATTCTCTCCCTCTTCGAAGTTGCCCTCGTCGGTGACGCCGTAGAAACGGCGGAAGATGCGGGCCTTCTCTTCGCCCAGGACCCTCCCGATCTCACCTGGCTTCCAGACGTAGAAGGTCCCCTCGCGCCCCTCGCTGTCGGCGTCTTCGGCCGCATAGAAGCCCCCCTGCGCATCGGTCATGTCGCGCAGGACGTAATCGAGAATGTCCCGCGCCGTGGCCGCGTAGGTTTCCTTCTTCGTGATCTGGTACGCCTGCACGTAGACGCGGCTCAGAAGCGCCTGGTCGTACAGCATCTTCTCGAAGTGCGGGACCAGCCACCGCCCGTCGGTCGAGTACCGGTGAAAGCCGCCGCCGAGGTGGTCGTGGAGGCCGCCGCGCGACATCGCCTGCAACGTCGTCTCGACCATCTCCAGGGCGCGCGGCTCGCCGATCCGGTGCCAGTAATGCAGCAGCAACATCAACGTGCTGGGCTGCGGGAACTTCGGCGCTGCGCCAAAGCCTCCGTGCACCGGGTCGAACTGGCGCGCCAGTGTTTCGCAGGCCGTCGTGAGAACCTCGGGCGTCAGAGGCTCTTGCGCGTCATCGGCAACCGGCCGTTCGATGAGATCCGTGAGCTTCTGCGCCGAGGCCAGCAGGTCCCTGCGCTGCTCGCGCCACGCCTGCGCCAGGGCGAGCAACACCTGCTTGAAGCTGGGCCGGCCGTATGCAGAGGCGGGCGGAAAATAGGTGCCGCCGTAGAAAGGCTTGCCCTCCGGGGTCAGGAAAACCGACAGCGGCCAGCCGCCCGAACCCGTCATCATCTGAACCGCCTTCATGTACGTCGCATCGATGTCGGGCCGCTCCTCCCGGTCCACCTTGATCGCGATGAAATGCTCCTTCAGAATCCGGGCCACCTCCTCGTCCTCAAAACTCTCCCGCTCCATCACGTGACACCAATGGCAGGTGGAATAGCCGATGGAGAGAAAGACGGGCTTGTCCTCTCGCCTGGCGCGATCAAAAGCCTCCGGGCCCCAGGCGTACCAGTCCACGGGATTGTGGGCGTGCTGGAGAAGGTAGGGGCTCGTCTCGTGGATGAGCCGATTGGCGTGCGCCGCTGCTGCTTGCTCTTTGTCCATGTGGCCTTCCTTGCCTCCTTCACCGTTACGTTCGCGGCTTGTCGATGCCGGCGCCAAGCGGCTCGCAACAACCCCCGGACGGCATATCAGGACCAGCAGGCAGGCCATCGAGACAGCCGGAAGGAACCAGAACAGAAGCCGTCTGTTGCACAACATCTTCTCAGCCCGCGACCCGCACAGGCGGACGCGGTGTCCCAAACCTGCCAGAACGGAACTCCACCGGCACTCACGCCGGCTGTTCCAGCGACTGCATCAAAATCCGCACGTGCTTCATCTCCTCCTGGATGATCTCGGCGATCACGTCCTTGTCCCCCGCGCGCGGGACGAAATCCTTCAAGCCGGTATAGTACACGATCGAGTCCTTCTCCTTCTCGATCGCCATCCGTAAAATCTCGTCCCTTCTCTCGTGACCGCTCAGCTCATCGGCGGGCTCGGCGCGAATCGCGAAGACAGCCAGCCCCGCCATCGCCTCTGCGTCCACGCCGTTGAGTCGATCGGGTGCACGGCGTCCCAACTCCCGGTTTTGCTCGGCCCGCTCCTGCTTCATCTGCCGAAAGACCTCGATGTGTCGTGCCTCCCACTGGGCGAGTTTGGCGAAGAGCCGGCCGACTTCCGGATCGTCACAAATCACCGCCGCTTTGCGGTAAAACCTCGCCCCGTTGCGCTCGATTCGCTCGGCGATCCGGAGAATCTCATGCCCGGTCAGTTCTACATCCATCCCAGTCTCCTGCTACACAGCCATACCCTCCACCGAGCCGGCCGTACAGGGGCGACTGAGGCTGCCGACGGCATCGTCAAAGCAAAAGCAACGATCATCAGTCACCCCAAACCACCTGTATATACCGGGGCGGTCAGGCTTTGTTCGATAATCTTGGCCGGGGCGCCATGCGAAAGGTCGGGCCTTTGTGACGCGCGCCGGCACAAGGCGGGCGACCTTCCCCAGTATAGGCCGGACCGGTCCCGGCCGCCATTGACAACCGGAGGCTTTTCCCGCGGCAATCCGAAACTCGCCACTGGCGACGCCTCCGCCTATTTGCTACAATCGTGCCAGGATATGGACGAGATTAGGCGAAAACTGGACGGCATCGACGAGCAGCTCGCCGGGCGAAACGCAGCGTCCCGGCTGATCCGTACCGCCCCGCTCTTGCTTCCCGCGTTGGGCCTGATGGCGGGCATCCTGCTGCAAGACAGACTGACGATGGCACACCGTGAGACCTCCGCCCCCCTCCGGGCCTGGGTGGTCCTTCTCGCCCTTGCCGCCGCCGGCACCTGGGCGTACTGCGTTTGCCGGCGCCGGCATTCCCGGCCCGGCGTGCTTGCCTGCGGCGCGACCTTTTGTTTCCTGTGCCTGGGCGCCATTCGTCTGCTCGCATTCACCACACCGGCGGCCGATGACGTCCGTCACCTCGTCGGAGCCCAGCGCCGGCTCGCGACCGTTCGCGGGTATATCTGCACCGAGCCCCGTGTCGAACAGCGCGACTGGGCCTTTGCCCGATTCAGCCATGCCGATCCCTCGACGTCGTTCTACCTGATGCTGGGCCAGGTCAAAACGGGCCGGGGCTGGCGGCGGACCCGGGGCACGATCCGCGTGCACGTAGGCGAGCCGGCGCCGGGTCTGCACGTCGGTGACTGCATCGAGGCGTCTTGCTGGCTCCACCGTTTTGAGGGCCCCACCAATCCGGGTCAGTTCAACGTCGCCGAGTACCTCGGGCGCCGCAACGTTCGGGTGGGCGCTTCGGTGGCCTCGAAAGATTCGGTCACCCTCGGCCAGGAAGGCCCGGCGGGGATTCTGACGCGGCTGCGGCGCATCCTGGGCCGGGCGGCCGCACAGGCCCTGCTGGACCACGCTCCCGCGGATACGCCGAGCGAGGGTCTGCTCGAGGCCCTGCTCCTGGGCTACCGGGGTCACATCGACCGCCGGACGTACGAGGCGTTCCGCCGGACCGGCCTGCTCCACCTGATCAGCCTTTCGGGAATGCACCTGGGGATCCTGGCCGGCCTGGTGTGGTGGCTCGGCAAGACGCTGGGCCTCCTCAAGCCGGCCCGCGCCCTGGTCTGCATGGCGGCGACCGTCATTTTCCTCCTGGTCGTCCCGCCCCGCCCGCCGACGATCCGGGCCGCGATCATCGTCCTGGTCTACTGCCTCTCGATCCTGCTGCGCCGCAGAGCCAGTCCGCTCAACTCCCTGTCCCTGGCCGCGATCGTCCTGCTGCTGCTTCGACCGACGAACCTGTTCGAGGCGGGCTGGCAACTGTCCTTTGCAGCCGTCGCCGGGATACTGTCACTGACCGGGGGAATCGAGCGCGTCCTCGAGGACAGAATCGCAAGCCGGCTCGACAAATTCGACCGGCTGCCCCATGCCGTAACACGTCCACTGCAACGGATGGCAAGGGCCGCGATCCGCCTGTTCGCAGCGGGGTTCGCCGCCTGGCTGGGCGGCGCCGGCATCCTTGGCTACCATTTCTACACGGTTACCCCCCTGGCCGGCGTCTGGACGGTCCTGGTCTTTCCTTTCGTCGCGGCGATTCTGATCCTGGGCTTCGCCAAGCTCGCTCTGTTCTTCTTCCTTCCCACCTTGAGCACCCTTCTGGGAAGCCTCGTCTGCCTCCTGGCCGATCTCCTGATCGCAATCGTCCGCCTGCTCGCAGAGCTGGATTGCACGCAGATGTTGATCGGCCACGTCACGTTGTACCCGATCGTCCTGTATTACACGCTCGTCTTCATCGCGGCGTTTGTCCGCATCCGCCGTCCCCTCTGGAAAACGGGCGTGTGCGCGGCTCTGGCACTGGTCCTGTTCGCCTCCCTCGGCCTGGCGAAATGGCGCCGCACGCACCGAAGCGGCCTGTCCCTGACCTGCCTCGACGTCGGACACGGTCAGGCGATCCTGGCCCAACTGCCCGGCTCGACGAACATCCTTTTCGATGCCGGCTCCCTCTACAAAACCGACGTGGGAACGCGCATCGTGCTGCCCTACCTGGACTACGCGGGCCTGGGGCGTCTGCGCGCCGTTGTCATCAGCCATCACGACGTCGATCATATCAACGGCATCCCCGAGATCGCCGGCGGACGCCGGGTCGAACACGTCTACGCCACCACGCCGTTCCTGGCGCAGACTCGGGCCGACGGCGCCGCACGCTTCCTGGCGGATTGTCTGCGGCAGGAAACTCTCACCATCGAGCGCGTCCCCGAAACTCTCACCCTCGGCCCTGCGAGGATCACCACGCTCTGGCCGCCTCCCGGCGTGGCGTCAAACCCGAAACTCGGGGACAATGACGGCTCTCTCGTCACGTTGATCGAGTTTGCCGGCGTCAAAATCCTGTTGTGTTCGGACATCGAGCAATTCGCCCAAGAGCAAATCCTGGGGCTCTATCCCGATCTCGGCGCCGACGTCGTCGTCGTCCCGCACCATGGCTCGGTCAGCTCCCTGCGTCCCGAGTTCCTGCGAAAGCTCCGGCCCCGCGTCCTGCTGTGCAGTTGCAGCAAACCGGTGCAGGCCGGGCAAGCGGCCCTCTGCCACGACACCGGGGCTGTGCTGCGGTGCACGGCGACGAACGGGGCGATTACTGTTTGCGTAGATACCCGGGGCATGATAGAAACAACGCCCTATATTGTTCAAGATGGAGATTGAGCCGATGAGAAACACGGTAGCCACCGTCACGATTGCTCTCCTGGTGCTTCTTGGCGTCGCGGCCGCAGGTGCGGCCCGCGCAGCGGCCACGAGCAACGACTATCCCAAACCCGCGGCAATGTCCGGGGACCTGAGCTTCTACCGGGCACCGATCACGACGGAGAGCTATCCGCTGACGCGGGCCCGACGCGTGCGAAACGTCATCTTCTGCATCGGCGACGGCATGGGCGCCAACCAGGTGGCCCTGGCGCGCCTCAAAGCCGTGGGAGCCGAAGGCAAGCTCCACATGGAGAAGATGCCCGTGGGCGGCCTGGTACGCACGCACTCGAACGATTCGCTGGTCACCGATTCGGCGGCCTCCGGAACGGCGCTGGCGACCGGCATCAAAACCAACAACGGCATGATCGGCATGGCCCCTGACGAACAACCCTATGGCACGATTCTCGAACTGGCCCGGGCCGACGGGATGGCGACCGGGCTCGTGGCCACCTCCGCCATCACCCATGCCACGCCCGCGTCGTTCGCCGCGCACGTCACGTCGCGAAAGATGGAGACCACGATCGCCGAGCACCTGATCGCCAATCGCATCAATGTGCTCTTCGGCGGCGGAAGGAAGTTCTTTCTGCCGAAGGGAGCCCCGGACAGCGCCCGCAAGGACGACCGGGATCTGATCGCCGAGGCAAAGGAGGCCGGTTACACGTATATCGAGACGACCGCAGAGCTGAGAGCCGTGCGTCACCGACACCTGCTCGGACTCTTTCAACCCGAGGCCCTGACGACCGAGGCGCCCGAACCCAGCCTGGAATTGCTTACGAAGAAAGCCATCGGCGCCCTGCGGCGTGCCAACGTCGGTTCCGCGGGACGCAGAAAGGGCTTTTTCCTGATGGTCGAGGGCAGCCAGATCGACTGGGCCTGTCACGACAACGACGCCGACAATATGATTCGCCAGACGTTGCTGTTCGACCAGGCCGTCGCGGCGGCTGTCGATTTCGCCCGGAAAGACGGACGCACGCTTGTCATCGTCGCCGCCGACCACGAGACCGGCGGACTGACGTTCACCGCCGCCGACAAGGAAGGGGCCGGCCCAAAGGTCCACTGGTCCACGAAAGGACACAGCGGCGCCCCGGTACCCATTTACGCCTTCGGCCCCAATGCCGAGACCTTCGCCGGCGTTTACGACAATACGGAGATCCCCCGAAAAATCGCCCGGCTCCTGGACCTCGGTCCCTTCCCCCGGCCGAAGAAATGAAGACGACGGATGTCAATTTGAGGGTATGCGCGACCGGTCATCTGAACGTCGGCGTCGGTGATCGAATCCGCCAGGGAGACCTTCTTTACACAGACCCGGGCCCGCAGGAGCAGCGGACGTCCCCCGTTTCAGGCATCGTCAGGGATATCCAATTCGACCCCGGAAACCACGAATTCGTGATTCGGGTCACGCCGACGGGCAAACCTGGATTGTAGTGCTCGCGGATTCGCAGGATGGGCGAAAGCCCTCCCACATTGGATCCATAGTCGTTTTCGCGTGCGTGTCGTACGTCGGGGTCGCGCCGTTAGCGCATGTTGACGACGATCTCGACGCGTCGGTTCTTGGCTTTGCCATCGGCCGTCGTGTTCGGCGCCACCGGCTGTGCCGGCCCACATCCGGCCGCCCGCACCTGGGCCTCCGGAATCCCACGCTGAATCAGGTACCGCGCCACGGACAACGCCCGCTGCGCCGACAGTTCCCAGTTGTCCTTCCAGGGCGACTTCTTGATGGGGTCGGTATCCGTGTGGCCCACCACGTCAATCTTCTTGCCGGCATAACTCTGTTTGAGAACGGACAGGATATGGTCCAACTCCGCGCTGGTAGCACTCTTGAGGGAAGCCTTGCCCGAAGCGAAAAGGATGGTGTTCTGCAGTGTCACCGTGATGGTTCCGGCGGCGGGATCGAACGACACGTCGTAGCCCTCGCCGAACCCGGTCGCCTCCGCCGGCGTCTTGTTCAACTCTTCGATCTGCCGCTGCAGCTCGTTGATCGTCTGCTGGTCCTGAGAAATCTGGGCGGCCATCTGCTGCTTCTCGGCCTGCATATTCTCGAACCGGCCCTTGAGATTCTGATGCTCGACGTTGAGGTAGTCGTACTTCTTCTTGTAGTCGGTGCAGCCGGACAACATGGAAAGGCAGACAAGGCAGACAACGGGAACGACGATCTTTGCGTTGGCGACTCGCATTCGACACCTCCTTGCAATATGACAAACCCTACGTGGACGCCTCACTGGAGAAACATCAAAGCGAAGCGGTTCAGAATCCAGTCGTGGAAGATCATAACAGTCAAAACAGCTAAGGACAAGAACGGACCATAGGGAATCTGGCGAATTTTCTTGAAAAACATTTGAAAAATCGCCCACCCCAGGCCGAAAAACGGGGCGACAAAGAACGCGATCACGACCATCAAAGGTCCGATCACCGCACCGGCGGCCCCCATCAGGTGCACGTCACCCAGCCCCATGGCCTCCTTGCCGAAACCAAGCGTCCCCAGGATCCGCGTGGCCCAGACGACGGCGCAGCCGACGAAATAGCCGAAGACGCTGCCCAGCAAGCCGGCGAAGACCCGGTGCGTCACGAGGCCGGCCCACCACTGTCCCACCGGCCCGGGTCCCGTGAGAAAAGCCAGGGCAAGCAGCGAGCCGAAGATGATCGGCAGCAGGAAGACGATTTCCTTGAGCGATTCGAGGCGATGATGGTATTCGGGCTCCGCTTGGCCCACGTCGCCGCCTTTGGCAGCCTCGGGCGTCTTCCCCTCCGGCTCGGCCTCGTCGTAGCTGCGTTTGAGCAGGCCGGTGCGCATCAGCACGTAACTGATCGCCAGGCCTAAAGAGGCGCCGAGAGCGAGCGCTGCGGCCCGCGGCGAAGCGACCGGCAGCAGCGAAGCGGCCTCAATCCGCTCCGGGGCGATGAAATACCCCCCCACGGCCGAGCCGATGAAACCGGCCGCGGTGACCAGCCAGCAAATCGAAAGCGGAATGATCCAGAGTTCCAGGTCGATGCCCGAAGCGGCGATGAACGCCCCCAGCAACACCAAGTGGATCAGGTACACGAACCAGCCCCCCTGCACCTGGATGCCGGGGCGAACGCCGGTGTAAAAATACAGAAGGTAGAGCCCCAGGAACGCCGACCCGGTCAGCAGCTCCACCACGAAATAGCGTCCCGAGATCGGCGCCTTGCAGTTGCGGCACTTCGCCCTCAGGAGAAGCCACGAGACCAGCGGGATGTTGTCATAAAATCGAATCGCCTTGCCGCAGTGGGGGCAGGCCGAGCCCGGATGAACCAGAGACTTCTCCCGAGGCAGGCGGTAAATCACCACGTTGAGAAAGCTGCCGATACAACAGCCCATTGCAAAGATGAATACACAGACAATCCACTCCTGTCCCGTCACATTGCCTCCCGTGCAAACGTGCTTGCCTGCCTCATCGTTGCGCCGCTATGATTTTGTGCCGCGTTGGCCCTTGCGATGGACGATGCCGGCCACCTTCACGGGCAGCCCGAACAGGCGAATGAATCCCTTGGCGTCCATCTGATCGTATTCGGCCCCCATCTTGAAGCTCGCCAGATCGCTCTGGTACAGGCTGTAGGGGCTCTTCATACCCGCCGGCGTGCACTGGCCTTTGAAGAGCTTCATGCGGACCTCGCCGGTGACGTTGCGCTGCGTCGCGTCCACGAAGGCGTCGAGCGACTCGCGAAGCTGGCAGAACCAGAGCCCGTAGTAGACCAGCTCGGCGTATTTGAGCGCCACCTGCTGCTTGTAGTGCATCGTCTCCCGGTCCAGCGTCAGGCTCTCCAGGGCCTTGTGGGCCGCCATGAGAATGGCTCCGCCGGGCGTTTCGTAGACCCCGCGCGACTTCATGCCCACGAGGCGGTTCTCGACGAGGTCGACCTGCCCGACGGCGTGCTTGCCGCCCAGGTCGTTGAGGGTCTCGAGCATGGTCACCGGGCTGGTCAGCTTGCCGTCCAGCTTCATCGGCACGCCTTCATGGAAGCCGATGGTGACGTAGTCGGGCTTGGCCGGCGCCTTCGAGACGGGCTTGGAAATGACGAACAGGTCGTCCTTGGGCTCGTTGGCCGGGTCTTCGAGGTCCGCGCCTTCGTGGCTGATGTGCCAGATGTTGCGATCGCGCGAATAGATCTTCTTCTTGCTCTGCTCGATGGGAATCTTGTGCTTCTTGGCGTAGTCCACCGCCGCCTCGCGCGACGTGAGCTTGAATTTCGGGTCCTTCCAGGGAGCAACGATCTTCAGCGTCGGATCGAGCGCCATGAAGGTGATCTCGAAGCGGACCTGGTCGTTGCCCTTGCCCGTGGCGCCGTGGGCGACGGCGCTTGCCTTCTCGGCATGGGCAACGTCCACCTGGTGCTTGGCGATCAGGGGCCTGGCCACGCTGGTGCCCAGCAGGTAGCCGTTCTCGTAGACGGCGCCGGACTTCAGCAGAGGCCAGAGATAGTCCTCGACGAACTCGCGTCGCAGGTCCTTGACCACGCACTTGGCCGCACCGCTGGCCAGAGCCTTCTTCTTGATCCCGGCCAGCTCATCGCCCTGCCCCAGCTCGGCCGCAAACGCGATGACCTCGTAGCCGTAGGTCTCCTTCAACCAGGGCAGGATCACGCTCGTGTCCAGCCCGCCGCTGTACGCCAGCACCACTTTCTCTTTCTTTGCCATTGCCATTACCGTTCCCTCGAACAGAACTTCCAGAAAAACCCGGATTATAAGGGTCCACCAGCGGAAGTTCAACGGAATATTAGAGGAGCTGGCGCATCGTCTTTCTGCAATCTCCGGGACGGCGCTGTTCTGGACCTCGAACAGCGCCGGGTGGCAGCGTCAAGTCCGAAAGGCTTGGTGATGGCTCAACGCCCAGGGCTCGTACAACGCCGTACGGATCCGACGAAATCGGATGCCGATGCACCGCCGACCGGCTACTTCGCGAACGTGATCTGTGGAACCTCTCTGCCCAGCCGCTTGCAGGTCTCCTCCAGCTTCTGCCGAAATTCCTCGGGTTTCAGGAATTCGACGTGGCCGTCCAGGAACACAGCGTTGACTCCATCGCTGCAGAACTCCGGGTTCTCGTACACCAAGATATTGCGATAGTTCATCGCCCTGGTCTGTCCGCCGAGGTGCAGGTAGCTCGGGCCGGAAAAGTCCTTCGGCTTGCGTGGAGATTCCCAGACGCTCGCGCCGCTTACGTAGGGTTCCAGCTTCGCCAGTTCGTCCGGAAACCGACCGTCGTTGTCCTCCGCCCACATGTGCAAAGCCACACCGATCTGCTTCAAGTTCGACATGGACGCGACCCGGCGAGCCTGGTTGCGAGCCCGGTCCAGCGCGGGCATCAGAACCCCGGCCCCCACGGCTCCTCCCGCGACGGCGCCCATGCTCATCTCCATGCCGGGGCCGCGATAGTGCGAATGCAGTCCCTCGGGCCCGAAGTAGCTGTATTGCACGGAGGGCCCCATGTCCTTGGCGATATGATCGAGCGCCGGCAGCATCACGGGCAACTTGACCTTGGCCTGCATCGCGCCCATCGTGAGCATGGGCCAGAACTGCTGAAGCTGCATCCGCATCTGGTTGAACTGGACCGCGGAATCGGTATACGTCAGGCCGATCAGATTCTCGGGCAACTGCGGCCGGATCTTCTTGAAGCCATCCGTATCGGCAAGAGATTTGCCGTCGGAGCCTCTCGATATGAGCTGCTTGACGCCGAGGTTGCACAACGCGGAATTGGACCCGATAACGACGTGATCGTCGGCGACCGACCAGGTCGGCATGACCTGAGCAAAGGCCAACGGCGCCACGGCCCAGACGTGCACGGTTCGCCCGTCCTGCTGCTGCGAGCTGATCTGGAGCACGCCGTCGCTCTCGGCGCTGATGAACTTGCCCAGAGACGTCATCGTCTGCTCGAAGAGTTCGGCGTCGCTGAGCTTGGCGACGGCGACGAAGCCGCCCATGGGGGCCTCCGCCATCGTGCCGGCCGGAAGCGTATAGTAGAGAGCCGGCCCGGGCAGACTCTTGAGCAGGCCCTCGCGAATGCGGCATTGGATCGCGGATTCGAGTTCCTTGATTCCCTCCTGAATCTCCGGATACATGTCGTCGGGCGAGATCGTCTTCACCACGTTCATGGCCAGATCGTACGTGGCCGCGACGTCCCAGTTCATCGCGCCGGCCTGCACCGCCCGACCGTCCACGGCCCGGAACCACGCCGGGTTCACCGGCTTGAACGTGCCGGGCAAACCCGTCGCCGGCGTGGGCATCTCCACCAGCGAACGGACGACCACGTCCGGCCCGGAGAAGCCGACCCGTTCCGTGGTGGTCTTGACGCCGCTCAGGCCCAGTTCCTTGATCACCGCCGAGAGCATGTCCATTTCCTCGTCGGCGCCCTCCTTCCGCCCGAACGCATCGATGAAGCGCAGCGCCTTCTGCACGTCGATATGGGCCAGGAAGACGTCGTTGCCGCCGGGGATGCGCTGGAGATTCTGCCAGGCCGCAGGACGCGGGCTGCCCAGGTGTTTCGTCGCCGCGCCGCTGCCGTCGTTGACCGCCGCGACAAGATAGTTGCCCGCCCAACCCCAGTACAGGGGGACGTCGTCGGGGGCATCCACGGTGTGCATCGTGAGCGAGCCGACCTGGGTCCGGCCGATCTCGCCCTCGCCGACCATCGCCTCCAGCTTGCTCACCGCTGCGGCTATTTCCGCCTTGCGCTCGCCCGCATCCACGATGGCGAACGCGCAGATCGGCGGCCCATCCTCCACGGCCACCCGGGCGATCCCCACGCAAAACGGCCGGCTCGCAAGCAACTGAACGTAGCCCAATATCGCCTCGATTTGTTTGGGGACGTTCGCATCGTTCGACTCCCGGCCCGCCAGGGCCAGCAGCTCAGCCTTGATCGGCCGGTAGAAGCCCTGCGTGCTCGGATCGTTCCAGATCCGTCCCAAAATGCTCTTCTCGAAATCCCCCTTGACCGCGTCGCACCCGCCGGTCGCCACAAAAGCCACGACATCGTCGGGCAACACCTTGAGCAACGCCTCCGCCGCAGAGTCCGCCGCAACCGCCGGCGCCACGCCAAAACCCACAACCAGAACCACTGCCACACAAACCCGAAAAACCCACTCAGACCGAACCATACCGTTCTCCCTTCAACACAAAAGGTCAAAATATCCGCGAGTCTTGATTATATCAGCAGCCATTCGCTTCATAAAGCACTCTGCCTTCCGCAAGTATCTCCTTCATGAAGCTGTCGCCCATCGCGAGACGCTCGTTGATTTTCTCCGGCGTCCGCACGAGCAAATCGACGGGAAAACCCGGCCGCAGCTTCATCTGAATCTCCACAGCCTTGTCGACGCTGCGTCCTTCAAAGCGTCCGACCACGAGAATGTCCACATCCGAATCCGCGCCGACAGCCCCACGCGCATGAGACCCAAACAGAATCACACGTTCGGCCCCGAACTCCTCGCCGACCCTCCGTCCAAACGCTTCAATCTGATTCATCGCTACCATGAATCATTCTCAGCCATCATTATAGACCATTTCCAGAGATTTCAGGATGTGGGAGCGACGGATGTAGTTGTCGCTTTGCTCAACTGCCGCGTGCTCCACCAGGTCGACTTGTCGCCCCAGAACCTCCGACAGCTCATCCTGGATGCGCACGAGATCCACAAGGCTCGGCTCGCATCCTGCCGCGAACTCCACCAGGACGTCCACATCGCTGTCTGGCCGAAAATCATCGCGCAGAACCGAACCGAACAGCGCCAGCCGGCAAATCTGATGCCGCCCGCAAAACGCCCCGATCAAATCTCGCGGAACCGTGATCTGCAAACCCATACAAGCCACTCCCGATACGATCATACCCATAGCACAGCATCAGTATAGCACCCAACCGCACCAGGAGACAACAGCGAAGTGAACAACCCGCTTCAAGCCCAGTCACACCGATACGACTCCGGCACCTCCTCCAGGCTCGAAAACACATCCTTCTCCGGAAACGCCGCATGAGCCAGCGGCTCTACCAACTTCTTGTCCCTGGTAATGATGCCATCCGCGCGACTCAACAAAACGACGTAGCCCATATCCTGGTAGTCATGCTCTGCGTTTTCCTCTCCGGGAGAGTCGCCCGTTTCGTGGAGATAGTAGTACTCGCGAAGGACAATATCAGTAAGGCAGCAATACTGCCAAGCCATCCAATCAGCTGACAAACAGAACTTCTTCTCATCTCTCACCCAATCCGTAGGCACCTGAGTCAGCGCAATCTCTCTGAAGGAAGTGTCCTCAATACTCTTCGCAAACGCTGCCAAGCGAGCACGTCTGTCTCTGGGCTGTCCCTTGCAGTCGGGAAGCACCTCCGTTTGGCAGTCTGCGCCTATGTTGCTGAGCTTGCGGACCGCATCAAGAAGGGAGACTCGCGCAAATCTGAAGCCTACTTCTTGCTTTTCGGCAAGCTCATCATCGCTGAAGGCATGGTCTGCCCTCACGGGGCCCGCGCGGAGTCGCCGGGTCCTCTGGATATCTGCAAGCCACCCCGGGAAGGGACACGAGTGCCGGCCCTCCCATCGCATCAGATCCTCGCTACGGGAACAGTAGTAGGCGCCAGCTTGGAGAAGAGCAAGACAACGACCAAGCAATTCTCTCTTCTTCAATGCGGAACTCGTCGCGCATTCATACAAGAGCACCTCCGAAACGAGGAGACAATGGTTCTTCGCGAAGGCACACAGATTGTCGAGCTTGATTCCATCGAACGCACTCTTGTCGATGACGATCTGTTTTGGCTTCATTGCTGTGCCAGGGAATCGAGGACGACGGTTCTCATGAGGTTGGTGTTGGCGGGTTGGTTGGTGAAGAGTTTGAATTGGGCGGCGGCCTGGTTTACGAACATGGCGATGCCGTCGATGGTTTTGGCGCCGGCCTCCCGGGCCTGCTTGAGCAGGAGGGTCCGGGCGGGGTTGTAGACGGTATCGAAGACGGTCTGCTCCGGCCTGAGGGCCTCGGCGGGCACGGGCGAGCGGTCCACGTGCGGATGCATGCCGATGCTGGTGCAGTTGACCACAAGCTTCGCGTCGAGGCGAGGCAGATCATCGAGCGGTGCGAACCGGCAGCCGAAGTCGGTCGCCAGCAGTTCGGCCCGCTCCAGGGTGCGGTTGTAGATTTTGATCCGGGCGCCGGCGTCGCTGAGTCCGGCCACGATGGCGCGCGAGACACCGCCGGCCCCGACGACGGCGACCGGAACGTCGCGCAGGTCGCGCCGTTCGATCCCCATGCCGGCGGTGATGGCATCCAAGGCCCCGGCGTAGTCGGTGTTGTAGACGCTGAGCCGGCCGTCGCGCCCGATTAGAACGGTGTTGGCCGCTCCGATCTGGGCGGCCAGCGGCTCGATGAAGCCGTTCTGCACCCGCACGTATTCCAGGGCGCCGTGCTTGTGCGGGATCGTCACGCTGAAACCGCGAAAGCCCAGCCAGGGCCGGCGCAGCACGTTGTCGAAGAAGTCGTAGAGCAGGCCCCGGCCGCCCTCGACGTGCAGCGGCAGATAGAGCCCGTTGACCTGCGCGTCGGCGAAGCAGGCGTTGTGGATCGCCGGGCTCAGCGAATGGGCCACCGGATCGGCGATCACACCGAAAAGCTCGGTCCGTTCGTCGATGTCGTCGTGGCGATAGAGCCCCTTGAGCTGGGCGGCCGTCACCTGGCCCGGCGCGGTCGCCGCCTGCGCGTCGATACTGGCAAACGTCACGAGGCCGCCGAGCTTCCGAGCCAAAACGCGGCTGATCAAGCCCGCCTGGCCCATGCACAGGACAATCCCGTCACCGCCGCCGTGGAGCAGATCGAAAGCGTCGAAGCAATCGTTGATGTGACGGGCCTTGTACACCAGCTTGGGAACCGCCTCGGGGCAGGCGCGAAGAATCTCGCGGTGCAATCGCTTCAGATCGGGAAACGGGCCCGCGAAATCGTGTGCCGAGAGAATCAGGCGGGCCTTCGAGGAGGCAGACAGTGCGGTGCGAATGCGACGCTCGTTGTCGGCGCGGCGGAAATTCGCATATTCGCAGTCGATGAAATCGGCTCCGGCCGCCACCGCCGCCGCCAGGACCTCCATCCGCAGCGACTCGGGGTAGTCCAGCGCCCCGCCTTCGGCCCTGTCCCGGCAGGTCACGATCACCGGCACCGAAGCGCCGGCGGCACTCCGAACGTCCGCCACCAGTTCCCGGACCCGGTCCACGCTCAGATCGGTCAGGTAGTCCGTCCGCAATTCGAGCGTCTCGGCGCCGCCATCCACCGCCCGCGCCACCTGCCGCCGGGCGTGCGCCACATCCCTCGCCGAAATAGGAATCGCCAAATACGTCATGCCCAACCTATAGCAGCCATCCCCCCCAAAAGCAAGGAACAACAGGCACCCACCCGGTCGGATCGAGGGCAGACTTGCTCGCCGCTCGCAGTGCCACCATCGAATCCGCGTCAATCTCGTGTCAATCTGCGTCTCATGCAAATTCTGACCGACTCTTGCGCAGCGTGTCATCCTGAACGCAGCGCAGCGAAGTGAAGGATCTCGCTCGCGGACTGGAGATTGCGTTGTTCGCGGCTCAGGATGACAAAGGCCCAAGGACTTTTCCGAATCTGTCTCAGGTGCCTCCGGGCCTGGTGTTGTGGAGGGATGATCGATTCCTTCTGTGCGGGCCGGGGCAGGGGATTGCCTGTCCACTCATCTATTCTTCTACTGTTTTACTCATTCACTGAAAAAGCCCCAAATTTGACTTGACGGCGACACGAAAGCGAGTTATGGTATTTGTCAAACTCAATAGCCAATTGTAAATGGTAGATGTAAAATGTAAGGGGAAACGATCATGGCTACGCAAGCACAGATTCAGGCGAATCGGTTGAATGCACAGAAATCGACGGGGCCGCGGACGGTTGAAGGCAAGGCGGTTGTGGCGCAGAATGCGGTTACGCACGGGTTGTGCGCCCAGAAGGCGGTGATTGCGGGGGAGGACGTGGGGGAGTTCGAGTTCTATCGCGACCGGATGTTGGGCGAACTGTCGCCGGATGGGGAGGTGGAGTCGATGTTGGCCGAGCGGGTGGTGAGCCTGTCGTGGCGCTTGCGGCGGGCCGAGCGCGTCCAGAACGAGGTGTTCGATACGCTGCTGGCCAGGATCGCGGCCGACCCGTTCCGGAGGCGCGCGCGGTCGCGCGAGGCCGAC
>JAFGCA010000280.1 GCA_016932895.1 Sedimentisphaerales bacterium
CCTGATACCGGGCGGCCCCGATGTGGGCTGCCAGGGATTGAAAATGCGATGGCGATGTGGCTCCGGCGGAAAGACGCCGGAGCCACGGGCCGCCTCCGTGTTGCTAACTGGACTTTTGCAGGACTCCTCTGCTAACTTGGGGAGGTTGAAGCCAAAAGCGTTTGTCCGTCGTTGCTGGGGCAGGCAATGGGCCTGTCTGAAAAAGAGAAGTTGCCATGAAGAGGTACAGATGGTATTCCGTAGCCTTCTGAAGGAGCGAGTGTTGTGGTCGTGGCTTGGAAAGGCAAAGACATGAAAACGAAGGCTTTCACCCTCATCGAGCTGCTGGTCGTGATTGCGATAATCGCGCTGCTGATGGCCATCATCATGCCGTCGCTGAGCCTGGCGAAGAAGAAGGCGGCGACGACCGCGTGCATGAGCAATACCAAGAACTTGTCCCTGGGCTGGTATATGTACTCGGGTGACAATGACGGCCGCATCATGAGCTGCGAAGACACCGGCACGGAGCCCAGCACCCAGCCCGGGGGTAGCGGTAGGTTCGTCGGCTGGATCGGTATACCGCGCGACGAAAACGGCGCTCTGCAACAGTGTCTGCAAACGACGCCCGAAGTCACCGATGAGGACGAGATCCGTGGCATCAAAGCGGGCAAGCTGTATCCCTACGTGGAGAATCCGAAGGCCTATCACTGCCCGGGCGACACCGCTCGCGTCAGCCTGTATGACCGGACCCGTGTCTTCGTCACCTATTCGATTCCGGAATGCCTGTATGCGTTTCCCAATCCGAGCCACGAACGGTACAATCTGCAAATCAGAACGTACGGCGAAATCACCCGTCCGGCTACCCGTTACGTCTTCGTAGAGTCCGGCGAGACCCGCAACTGGAATATGGCGCACCATTTTGTCATGGCCTGCCCCGAGCGCACCGGTCGTCCCGATTGGGGCTGGTGGGGACCGATGGCTGTCAACCATGGCAATGCCAGCGTTCTGGGCTTCTGCGACGGCCATGCCGAGACGCGCAAGTGGCGGGACCCCTTCACCATCGAGCGCGTGGACAAGCTGCTGAACCAGGGCGTGGCCAACTACGGACAGGAATATCCCCCCGAGGGCCAGACGCAGGACATCGACTACATGGCCGCCGGCTGGGCGTATCGCCATAATGAATAACCGGCAGGCAAATTGTGAGAAACCACACAATCAAGTGCTTCCGTACGACAGCAGTGCCGACGATGTGTCTTGACGGAGCGCCGCGGAGGAGGAAAGGGACAAGCGTGTTCTTCTTCCTGTGCCTTGCGATGGCGCTGGCACCGGCACATGCGCAACTGAAGGTCGACTTCTCCCCGACCGTCGCCCCGGTTGAGGCGGGGTACCAGGGGTATTTCGCCGGTCATGAGCAGGCGGCAACGTTTACCTCGCAGTCCTTCACGGCCTTCGGCACCACGATTACGATCGCGCCGACCTGGGCCGCCGGCGCGACTCGTCAGGCGATGCAGATGATCGATCGCGGTGCCGGCGGCAGGAGTGGGTACACCGGCGCGTACGCCGATCTTCTCAACGATTGGATCGGAACCGATACGCGTCAGGTCGGCAATCCGATGACGCTGACCGTCGGTGGCTTGCCCGCGGGCGATTACCTGTGGACTTCCTATCACCATGATGCCCAGGACCAGACGGGCCAGTTCGATGTCACTGTCGCGGACGCCGACGGTTCGGTGACGATCCGGGGGATCGACATCTCAAACGGTCTTCTGGCCTTGGATGACGTGACAACGTTCGAGACCTTGATCCGGTCGGACGGCACGCACGCGGTGACCCTGTCGTTCGAGAACCAGGGCTACGCCAGCGTCTCCGAGGCGTTCTTCGTCATGAACGGTTTCGTCCTGGAATCGCCGAATCCCTGCTACAACGCACCGCCGGTGGTGGCGGGTCCGGAGTTGCTTTCGGTCTTTGCCGGTGAGCCGGTCGTCATCGATGTCACCGTCGCCGATGACGGGAGGCCCTGGGTGGAAGGCTGCATCGCCGATCGGCCGCAAGCGGGGACGCCGTATGGGTTGCAGTACGAGTGGTCGCAGCAGGGCGGTCCGGCATCAGTAGGGATGGATGCGGCCGGCGCCGAGGATCTCCGCGTCGTCTTCCCGCAGGCCGGGACGTATGAGTTGCGTTTGCAAGTCACTGACGGACCTCTCGGAGACGGCCTCGAAGACGGCAAGACTGCGGAGTTCTTCGTGACCGTGGAGGTTCGCGAACCGCTTGCCGGCGACGCCGATCGCAACGGCATCGTCGACTACCTCGATCTCTGGGTTCTGGCCGATCAGTGGCTCGATGTCCCCGCCTGTCCGGAGAGTTCCCGCTGTGCCGATTTTGACCACAACGGCCGCGTCACAGCCAGAGATTTTGCCTTCCTGGCCGCGAACTGGCGGATCGAAACGGCGAATGTCGTCATCAACGAGTTCGTTGCTTCGAACAATCAAAGCCTGCTCGACGGCGACGGAAACACGCCCGACTGGATCGAACTGTACAACGCCGGCACCGAAGCGGTCTTTCTGGACGGCTGGTACCTGACGGACGACAGGGACAATCTGCGGAAATGGGCCTTTCCCTCTCAAACGGTGCTGGCGGCCGACGGATATCTGGTCGTTTTCGCTTCGGGTCAGGTCGCGGACGACATCGTCGACGATGATGGATATCTCCACACCAATTTCGCCCTCGACAAAGACGGCGAATATCTCGCTCTCGCTCATCCCGGCGGACGGGTCGTCCACGAGTTCGCCCCTGCCTTTCCACCGCAGGAGCCCGACGTCTCTTACGGCATGTGGCACACGCAGCCCCGCTATTTTGCGGTGCCGACGCCGGGACAACCGAACGAAGAGGCGTTCCCAGGCTTTACGGCCCAGACGTCCCACAGTCACACGCGGGGATTCTACGACGAGCCGTTCGATCTGCGGATTTTCTGCACCACGCCCGATGCTCTCATTCGCTATACCCTGGACGGCTCGGAGCCGAGCGAACTGAACGGCCTCTTATACGACCCGCAGACGCCGATTCGCATCACCACGACGAGACACGTCCGGTCGATTGCCTTCAAGCCCGGATGGAGAACCGCGCGGGTGACCACGCACACGTATATCTTCGTCGACGACGTCGCCCGCCAGCCGGCCAGGCCGCCAGGCTGGCCGACCGATTGGGGCTACAGCTCCGACGCCGGCAGCATCGTGCCGGCCGACTACGAGATGGACCCCCGCGTCGTGAACAGCACGCTGCCGGGATACTCCGTGCGCGAGGCTCTGCTCGATATTCCCACCGTGTCGATCTCGATGCGCCCGAGTGATTTCATCAGCGATGACGCCGGCATTTACGCCAATCCCCAGAGCCGCTGGGAGCGCAAATGCGCGGTCGAATATATCCTGCCCGACGGCGCCGAGGGCTTTCAGCACGACTGCAAGATCGAAGTGCACGGCAATGCCAGCCGCCGGCCCTATCGCATGCAGAAGCACTCTCTCCGCCTGACGTTCACCAGCCTGTACGGCCCGCCCAAGCTGGAGTACCCGCTGTTTCCCGAGTCGGACGTCGAGGAGTTCAATCAGCTTGTTCTCCGCGCCTCCTTCACCGATTCCTGGGCTCTCGTCTCGTGGTCCTCCTCCACACGCTACCGCCCCAACGATTCGCAGTACATCCGCGACGTCTGGATGAAGGAAAGCCTGCGTGACATGGGCCAGCCCTCCAGCTACGGGCACTTCGTGCACCTCTACGTCAACGGCCTGTACTTCGGTATTCATAACCTCACGGAGCGCGTCGCCGATGACTTCTTCGCCTCTCACCTCGGCGGGGAGCCCGAAGACTGGGAGATCAACGAGGATTTTTCCAGCCCGGGTTCTCGCTGGAGGCAGATGGTGTCGATCAACCCGGCTTCGCCTGCCGGCTATGCGCAGATGCAGGACTATCTCGACGTCGAGGACTTCGCCGACTACATGCTTTTGCACTTCTATGGCGACTCGGAGGACTGGCCGCACCATAACGGCTATGCCGCCGTGAACGCCGTCAGTGGCGACGGGAAGTTTCGCTTCTTCGTGTGGGACCAGGAGATCGTGCTCGACTACCACGGCCGCGCCGCCTCCCGCATCAACAGCAGCGGCGGGGCGGGCGACGTTTTTCAGAGGCTGCGAGCCAGCGAGGAGTTTCGCCTGCTCTTCGCCGACCGGGTCTATAAGCACATGTTCCACGGCGGCGCCCTCAGTGTCACCGCCTCGCAGCAGCGCTACGCCGAGCTGGCCGACTCGATCGACAAGGCCATCGTCGCCGAATCTGCCCGCTGGGGCGACACGCAGATGAGCACGCCGTACGGAAACACAATCGAGCAGCCCAACCCCCCGGACGACATCAACCACAACCTGTACCCTCCGGCCCCTCACGGCCCGGACTACTATTTCACGCGCGAGGACTCCTGGGTGATCGAGCGTGACAATGTCATCGACAACTACATCCCCGCCATCCACGACACCGCCAATTCCTATGCCCTCATCAATGTCCTGCGGGCCGGGAACCTGTACCCGGACGTTGACCCGCCTGAATTTCGCATCAACGGAACCGATCAACATGGCGGCTACGTCCGCGCCGGCGATACGTTGACGATGACCAACCCGAACGCGACGGGAGCGATCTATTTTACCCTGGACGGCACCGATCCGCGGCCGGTCGATACCGGCGGGACATTAACCGCGCAGACGCTCGTCCCCGAGGACGCGACCAAGGCGGTCTGGGTGCCCACCGCCAACATCGGTTTGTCCTGGACCGGCGGCGCCGAGCCGTACGACGATTCGGCGTGGACCAGCGGAATTCCCCAAATCCGCGAGACACTCGGCGGCGTCGGCTACGAGCGCAGCAGCGGGTATGAATCATACATTTCCTACGACGTTGAATCGGAGATGTACGGCGCCGTCGAGGCCTGTTACATCCGCATCCCGTTTGCGGTGGATCCGCAGGACAAAGCCGGGTTCAACTATATGAGCCTGCGGATTCGTTACGACGACGGGTTTGTCGCGTACCTCAACGGCACGCCAATCGCCTCAGCCAACGCCTCGGCCTCTCCCGCCTGGAACCGGGGCGCTGCCGCCAGCCACGGAGACGGCTCTGCGGTTCTCTTCGAGGAGTTTGATTGTTCCGACTTCCTCAGCAGCCTGCAGGCCGGCGGCAACGTTCTGGCGATTCACGGAATGAACTATCAGCAGACCAGCTCTGATTTTCTGATTTCGGTGGAGTTGGTCGCCGGCGAGGATGCGAACGCCGAAGGCGCTTCACCATCCGCACACGTGTACGGCGAGCCCCTGCTTCTGGCCGAGAGCATGCAGGTCAAGGCCCGCGTTCGGGCGAACGGGCAATGGAGCGCGTTGCACGAGGCCCAGTACACTCTCGGCCCGGTGGCCGAGAGCCTGCGAATCATCGAGCTGATGTATCATCCGGCCGTTTCGCAGACGGAATTCATCGAGCTGGCAAACGTCGGGACCGAGACGATCGATTTGAACGGGACTCGTTTTACCGGCGGTGTGGAGTTCGCGTTTCCCCGCCTGCTGCTGGGCCCGCAGGAATATGTCCTGGTGGTCCAGGATCCCTCGGAGTTCGCGAATTTGTATGACACTACAAATCTCACCATCGCGGGCCAGTACGCCGGCCGGCTCGACAACGCCGGCGAGATCATCGAGCTGTGCGACGCGACCGGCGCCGTCATTCATCGGTTCGCCTACCACGACGAATGGTATCCCGGTACCGACGGCGATGGGTATTCTCTGACGATTGAGGCCCCGACGAATCCGGACGAAGCGCTGTGGGGCCGAAAGAGCGGCTGGCGCCCCAGCGCCGCAGTGGGCGGCTCACCGGGCTACGCCGACTGACGGCCGATGCAGAGGCTATCCGCCCACCCATCGAGCGTCCGCCGATGCGCCGCGGTTGTCAAATCCACCGTGGGTCAAAGTGGGCCACTTGCGGGTGATCCGCCGTCGAGATCGCTGGGCTGCCAGCTCTGCGGCAGCGCCGGATCTGCGGTCACGTCAACGATCTCCAGCGAAGGCCCGCCTCCGTCGGCCAAGGCCGGCCAGGGGGCTTCCGTGCCGTAGGTGAATTCCAGAAGCACTTCACCTGAGACGTCAACGAGTGTAACGTGTTCGCCGGCGTTGGAGAGGCGCCCCGCGTACTCGCCGGCGATCGGCAGGCCAAAGCCGTATCGTGTTTCAAACGCGCCGCGATTCTTGACGACCAGGACGTATTGCCCCGGGGCCAGCAACGTTTCGCTGCTGCCGGTGAAATCAAACTCAATGCCATCGACAAAACGTATTCCCGTGAGATCGAGCGGAGCGGTCCCGGGATTGACCATCTCGACGAACTCGAAATCGTCCTCGTCGTCAAAGCCTGCGGCCTGTTCGGCCGCGGTTGGATCGGAAGGGTGATAGTGCAGTTCGGTGATGGCCAACGCTGGTGGGCCTATTGAAAAAGACGCTTCGCTCAGCGCGCTCCATTCGAATCCGTCGAAGGCCCGTGCCCGGACCGTTGTGGTTTCCCACAGTGGGAGGGGCTCGACGTACGTTGGCGCCAGGGGCACCTCTGTGATGACCTGTCGCTCGCCGGCCACAAGTTCAGCGTCAATGAGGAAATCGGAACTGCCCAGCGAGACATTCAGGCCGTGAATCGCCAGTAGATTTCGGCCCGCCTGAAGGGCATCAGCGAATTTGCTTACGTCGAGACTGCTGAACTGCACGGCTGCCGAATCGTCGTGGCCGGCCGTCGCGGCCGAGTTCCATTGCACGCCGGCCGGAGCGTTCTCGGAAGCAATGAGAACGCCGTTGAGATAGGCGACAAAACCGTCGTCATAACGCATTCGCAGGGTCATGAAGTTCAGTCGTTTCCGAGCCTCTTCCGTGAGATAGAACGGAATGCGAACGAACACCGAGGTCGCAGCGCCTCGCATGAGGCCGTCGACGTCAATATCGATCAGGCTGTCGTACTCGGTACTTGTATCGTAGCCCACACCGCCGGTGCCGGATATCCAGGATGAATCGTCAAAGCCTTCGTTCGTGTGCCAGGCTGCGCCCAGGAGGTTTCCCCCGTTGGCGGCCGAGGGGACCATGACTTTCTTCGGGCTGTCGCTGGTGATCAGGCTCGTCCGCGAAAGCTCCTCGACCTGGACGGGCACGATTGGATCGGTTCCGTCGAGGGTGTAGTAGATCGTCCCCGAGGTTGCGGCCATGGAGAGTACGAATCCCGGGTCCACGTGCCCGCCCGGGTGACTGAAGACGGGAGCATCGACATGGGGATACAGGCCGGCGTTGCGAAACTGCTCCAGAACGATCGCCGAGCGTCGAGGGTAGTAGTTGGCCAGGAGGCTGTCGCGCTGTCCGGCCCAGTGCTCATCTCGGGTATACGGTGCGCCCCGGAGTTGATCGCCCCAGCGCGCGGATTCTCCCACGATGGCCCGCTCGACCAGATCGGCCAGTGCGGCAAAGCGGGCGGCGGGCCGGTTGTTCTCCGGGTGCGCCGGGTCCCAGTCGGGATTGTCGGGATTCACGTACAGGACGCCGCCGTTGAAGAAATGCCGGTGGACGCGATCACCGAACAGCGTGCGGAACCGGGCGTTGGCCCGCAGGGCGGCATAGGGACGAGCCACGGCGTTATTGACGCCGGTGCGGTCGGTATTCAGCCCCGAGAGGGCGGTCTCCGTGTCCCACGGGTAGAACTGGAAACCGTCGCCGTTGTCGCGGTTGCGTCCAACCCACCAGTTGCGGTGGGGCCAGTCGGTGTTGCCCACGTAGAAATTCAGGATCATGTAGTCGATCATATTCTCTACGTCGAGCAGGTCCTCGTACTGCGGATTTCGCGTCCCGTCCGGGTTGTTGCCCTGGATGCGCTGATAGACGCCGTCGTCGGAGACGTCTTCATTCAGCATAGCGAGCAACCGGTTCCAGGCGTCATAGTTGCCGTCGGGGACCGAGTCCTGATTGATGGCGTCCCAGGATTCCTTGTCGCCTCCGCGATAGGAAGCGGAGAAGGCCGCGTCGGGACGTTCCACCGGATTGTACAAGCCCCAGTAGAAGCCGTTGATGTAGAGGTGGACGAACGTGCTGTGGGAGGCCACGTTGCCCATGTCACGGACGGTATCCATGGCGAACGTATCACGGACATAGACGGCGCCCCCGCCGCCATAGGGCCAGGCATCGTTGCTGTTGGCCCGGAGGATGAAGTTGTCGAACTCATCGGCGGCGTCCGGTCCGAAGAGCGGATAATGGAGCTTGGGGGCCCCGTATTCTTCGCGAAAGATCATCCGAAAGGACTTCTTCAAGGTCAAATCGAACCGTCGGAAGGCACCGCCTTGAATGCGTATGCCGGCGTCTTCCTGAAACCCCTCCCGGTCGTCCGGGTAGATCAGTTCCAGCGAGGCCGGGCGTTCCCAACTGTCGCCCCGATTCGTCGGGTTCGAATAGATGCCCTGCGCTCCGAACATATCATCGATATCCATGACGATGGACATGGACGGCAGGGATTGAAGATCTTCTCTGATTGTCGCGGCGTATTTTCCGCCGAAACTATCCTGGCCGGCCCGGCCGATCACACGCGGATCCAGGCCGTAATCGGCGGACTGACCGTTCCAGCTTGCAGGGAACCCGGCAGCAAGCGTTGCGTTCCGGTCCTGGGTGATGATGTCGTCCAGGAATAGGTAGGTGTGGGTCACGACACTGGACGGTCGCCATCCCTCCAGAAAACCACCCACTCGTAGCGTCGTCGTCCGGTCGATGAGGATGGGGCCGACATATTCATTTCCGGTTGCTGCTGTTGGGGCGCTGCCATCCAGTGTGTAGAAGAGGGTCGCGCCGGCGGTCGGGCATGCCATCGCGACTTCGAACGGGGCCTCGAAGAAGCCGCGTTCTCTGTCGACGACGGGATCGTCCACCAGTCCGAGACTGACCGGACCGTTCACGCTGCCCGGAGTGGGCGACTCGAAGTAGCCGTTGTCGCCCACGATCACCTGCGTGTTCTCAAGCTGCGCCTCGATCAGGAAATCCGGGCTGTCGGCCGCGTCGTTCAGCGCTTGAATCGCCAGGACGTTGGCGCCTGGCTGGATCAGGTAGGCATAGTCGCTGAGGCCGAATCGTTCCGAGACCATCGCCAGGTCGTGCGGACGGTCTGCGGTCGCTACGGAATCGTAGGCCAGGGTGTCCGGGGCATGGGAGCGCGCGACTTCCACACCGTTCAGGAAGGCCACAAGGCCGTCATCGTAACGCACGTGCAGAGCAAGCCAATCCAGCGGTTGCGCTGTTTCGACAGCGAACGGAATCCGCAGATAGACCGACGTGCCGCGTCCGTACATGTCTGTCTCAACGTCGGTGCCGATCCAGTCTGCGAACACCGTGGCCGGCCCGCTGCTTCCGAGGAACTCCACCTCCGCGATCTGCATGGCGACTGCGGCGTTGGCATTCTGCACGGTTGGAAACAAGAGCCGGTAATGGCTGTACGCCCGGTCGTTGGCGAAGGCAACCTCCACCGTGAAGAACCGCGCGGGGAACGCTGGTACGTTGCCGCGGGCAATTTGCATGAAGCTGACGCCGTCATTGGATCCAAACAGCGTGAAGCTGGTGGGATCTCTCTCCGGCGCGTCGTTGGCCGAGGTCAAACGCAGCCCGGTGACGACGGAGGGTCCGGTAGAGCAAGTGACGGTGAATCCGGCATTCAACTTGTCGAAGTTGAGATATTTCGTCTGGGGGTTATTGTCGATGGCCTTGTCCACCTCTTCGTTGACCGGCGAATTGAACGACGTCGGTTCGATGGCGTCGCCCGGCCGGGTGACGTCTTCCCGGGGCAGCTCGGGCGCCGGCGTGCGATCGTATCCTATCCCCAGGGCCGCCGGTGTCCAGTCCGCATCATCAAAGCCGGGGGCGACCCAGTCCGGACCGAGCCGGTCGTCTGCCGGCAGCCACAGGCGCGCGGCGCCGGCACTTGAGACCAACAGCGTGGTCTCGACCTCCATCAGGGCCCCATACGAGACGTCACCGATCTGCCGGGGATACTCCGGAAAGAACTCTGTCGCTATCGTCGTTCCATCGGGACCGACCAGGGCCAGGTATTCTCCATCGCGATCCAGCTTGAAGCTCGTATGCAGTTCGTCCCCGGGGGTCGTGCGGTTCTTCCCCGAGGCGAAGACCCGAAGGAAACTTTGTCCGCTAATGACGACGTCAGGGAATTCCCACTGCGTTAGATCCTGCACGTCGTTGGAGAGATACCAGCCACCTATCGAAACGGGGTCGCGACCCATATTGTAGATCTCAATCCAATCGGTGAAATCGCCGTCCTGATCTTGTATGCCGCGATGATTGGCGGCCATGAACTCGGTGATGATCACTTCCTGCGCCGGCGAAATCGCCTGGGGCAGGACGGCGAGGCAGTAGAATGCGGCCAGCAGCAGGCATCCCTTCAGCGTGTCACTGTATGTCTTCATCAAGCCTTCTCCGGCTGCATCCTTACGTTTGGACCGCTTTCAAAACCTGGAGCCTCGAACGCCCGTTGTGGGAGCGAAGCAGGATGCACACTTTGCACCTTTGGGGTCAGCAGGGCGAGCCACGGAATTCGGTGGCGTATCTGCGTACGACAGTACAACCATGATACAAAACGGTGCCTGCGAAGTCAACGAGATCGTCGTCATGAAGCCGTCTCGCACAGCCCGGAGTGCTTCATTCTGGGTCATACCGTTGTCTTCGTCGCCCGCTGAAAGGGACAAGTCACTGTCAGGACACGGGTCTCCGTCGAATTCCCACGCTCGGCGCCGCGTGAGATGCCTCACATGCGCCGGAAGACCTCAAACGGCTCGGGCTCATCGTCTGTGTCGGACGTTTCCTCTTCGTGTGGTTCGAGATCGACACCGAGCAGTTCCGCGGCGGTGTCATGACCGATCGGTCGCAGCAGCAGTTCCGGCTCCACCTGCCCGATCACCATGAAGGTATCGGGGACGAAGTTGTTCGGGTCGTCGTCGAAGGCGAACTCATCGAAGAAGAGAGCCAGAAGCCGGGTCTCGCCCGCCTGGACGAGATTTGCGAGGCACCGGCACTCGGTGCCGTCTTCCTCGACGCGCGTGATGCGATAGACGAATTCATCCCAAAGGGTGATTTTCACCGTTTCGTCTTCTTCGCCCTTCCATCGTCCCAGGAGGGAATCGGCGAAGGTCACGTTCGCCGCGCCATACAGGGGCACATGGCGGGTCAGCTCCGTTGCATCTCCGAACAGGTCTTCATCGTGTCCCAAGGCGAGCATGAATGCCTGGAGCGCTTCGGTCGAGGCCGTGAGCACCAGTCTATCGTCCACCTCCTCGTGCTTGAGCAGGTTCGGGTCTTCTTCGAGAAGGTCTCCGACGGTGCCGGCGTCGATCGCGCGCAGAACGAGTGTGGGCACGATCTGCTCGACTTTCATGAACGTATGCGCAGGCACCAGGTGCATGGCGGAGAAGCTCTGCATCTCTTCCAGGGTGTCATCGGCCGGATAGATGTCCAGGAACAGCATGTCCTCCAGTTGGACCAGGTGGGCGCTGAATCGGCCTTCTTTGCCGTCGAACACCCGCAGCTCGTACTCCATGTCTCCGGCGTCCCGAAACTCCCATATTCCCTCTTCGTCAGACCACTTGCCCAGCAGCTCGTCCCGGAAGACCAGTGTGTCTTCCGTGTAGAGAGGGTGAAGCGAACACAGGCAGCCGCCGCATGCGGCTACCAACACATAACAGGCTAATTGCTTGATCTTCATCTCTGCGGTCCTTTCTCCTGGGTTAGCTCTTCGTTTTCGACAGGGCACGCGACGACTCCGGGGATTCTCGCGTCACCAGCATCCACGGCCCCGGTCGTCTGTGATAGGTTTGCCACGCCGGTCTTGATTCGGGAGATCACCTTCTGTGCGAGGAACTTCCTGTGCAGGATCACGATCAGCAGCAGACCGACGAGGGCCCCGAGCACCGCTCCGTTTCTGGCAAAGCTGTGGGGAATGACCTGCCAACCGACGAGCTCGCGGAGATCCTCCACGTACAGCGGTTCGACTTGGCTGGCGTAGATTTTGCCGATGCGATGGCCGGCCAGCAGACCGGCCATTGCTGCGGCCAGCAGAGCGAGTGCGTGATCCAGAGCCGCTGCCACGAGGTTGGTCGTCCAGTCGAATGCGGCCAGCCACAGGGAGTCGTTCGAATGAAGCCTGGAGATCAGATTCTTGCATTTCTCAGTCATGGCGGCCTCCCATTCCCTGGCCCCGCGAGTTGCCGGGGCGTCCTCGGTTGTGATCGAATGCAAGCCACATGCCGGTTGCTTCACTTTGTGCTTGCCTGAAAGAGAATTGCAGCCGTGGCGCAATATCTTTCTGAGAATCTGCGGAATCTTCGACTTTTTTGAGGTGGCGGCAGGTACACGGAGATTAGCCGGCGGTGTGATATTGGCTGGTGGACCGTCGCTGTGGGCTTGTGGGCGGGATCAGCCGGCGGGGGCCCGGGCCTCAGGCTCGGCCGAGCGCAGCTTTCGCTGCTCCTGCCAGCGCGGAACCTGGCAAGAGACCACCATTGCGACGATGCCGGCAACCATCAGCGAGATGGGCCATGTGAAGAACCCGTCGTAGTGCTCGACCGTGATGCGCTGCACTGCCAAAGCAAGCCCGGCCAGACCGGAAAAGAAGAAGGATTTCATTTGACGCCACACGCTGGCGAAAATAAACCCGATCGACGCCAGATAGAGCATCGCTCGGTAGACGAAGGCACGAACGATATGGGCATCCTCGCCCGACCAGAATTGCTCCAACGCCCGCAGGGGGGCGAGGATGTGCAGCGCTCCCAGCCAGTTCAGAACCGTCGCCAACGTGCGCTGAAGGGGCGTGCCCAAACGTCGGCAGAGGCTGGCCAGACCCAGATAAATGAGGCCGTTGACCATGAAGCTTACGAGTTGGCGCTCCTGGTCCTCTCCTTCCAAAAACGAGGGGTCGATACCCAGCCAGCCGAAGAGAGTGCTCTCAGACGCGGCGATTCCCGACAAGGAGCTTACGATGAGCACAAGACCAGCGATACACAAGGGCCACGCGTACTTGACCTGCTTGCGCCGATCCAAGAGCGTGCCGGCAACGAAGAAGGCGATGCCTGGATACAGATAACGGCCGGCAATGACGTCGCGGTCCCATTCCTCCATGCCGGCAATGACATAGCACGTGGTCAACAACGCGAGGAAAGCAAGGATGGCAAAGAACACGAAAATCGAGGAATTCGTGGTTCTCAAGAAAACAAGGGAAATAACAAGCCAGCAACAGGTGGCGATGTACAGTTGAAGATTGCCGATGACCAGATACGAATCCGGATCATCCGTTTCCTCGTAGGTGTAGGACTCGCTGGTCGCGTCGAAGATCGTCTCTGTTCCCAGGGGATACCGCTCTGCTGAACCGATCTCCCAGAAACCCAATGTGACAATTAGGGTAACGGGGACGAGGAGGCCGGCGGTGGTGAGGAATCCAATGGAGAGCCGGGTTTCCTTTCGATGCCAGAGCACGAGTCCAAGGCCGATCATCGAGGCTGTCGCAAAGATGGCGGGAAGAGGCCGCCCGAAAAGGGGCACCTTCGCTAAATTCTGGAAGAACAGGACGGCGCTGCCCAGGACCACGACCCAGCCGCCGAAATACAGGCAGACTTGTGAGAGCGAGAGCTTTCTGGCCTCGATGATCGAGGTATCGGGGGGCGAGGTCATTCTCTGGTAGATGCCGCCGAGTTTGTCGAATTCCCGCTCGGTGAGAAGGCCGTTCTTGCGCCACACGTCGAGTTTTTGCCGATGGTAGAACACCTCCTGCTCGACCTTGTCCACCAGAAAGGACGGCTTGGACCAGACCTTCTCGCCGCGCAGATACCGCCGGACGTCATCAGCCAGGCCTTCGGCGTTGCGATACCGTCGCGCCGGGTCTTTCTCCAGGGCCCGCAAACAGATGTTCTGCAGCGGAATCGGTACCTTCTCTTCGAGGGCGCTGGGCAGTTCCGGATGCTGCCCACGGATGGCCCGGAACAGTTCGTCCACCTGGGTTTGCGGGAAGGGCAGCGTGTCGGTGAGCAGCTCATAGAGCAGCACGCCCAAGGCAAAGACGTCGGTGGCTGTGCTGATCTTGACCGGTGGTGTGATCTGTTCGGGCGCCGAATACGCGGGAGTGCCCTGGTAGAGTTGGTCCCCTTGTTCCCGTAGCGTGGCGGCGTCCACCGAAATGCCGAAATCCAGGACCTTGGGCTTGCGATCCGAGGTCAGAAGGATATTGGACGGTTTGATGTCCCGGTGAACGATGCCTCTGCGGTGGGCGGCGCCGACGGCATCCAGCACGTCCAGGTAGACTCGCAGCCTCTGCTGCAACGGAAGATTCTTCCAGGCCTCCGTTGCCGACAGCCCGTCCACCCATTCCATGATGAGAAAACGCCGGTCGCCCGTCTCCTGGACCTCGTAGATCTGGGCGACGTTGGGATGGTTGAGCTTGCTCATCAGGCGCGCCTCGTGCCAGGCCTCGGAGAAGCTGTCCGGCGCGAGGTACTGGGGTCGCAGAAACTTGACCGCCACCAGGCGTTCCAGGAGCGTATCGAGGGCCTGGAACACTTGTCCGGAGGCGCCCTCGCCGATCTTCCTTATGACGTGGTATCTTTCGCCAAGATGGCCTTGTGCGTCATCGACCGTTATGACATCCACAATGCCCGGGGACGAAATGGTGACTCTGTCCCGGGTGATATTACGCAGCTCGGCCAGAAAATCGTCGTTTTCCCGAGCCTCGGAGACGCGCTTACGGCAGTCGGGACAGTCCTGCAGATGAGAGCTGAAGCCCGCCGCCTCGGGGCGTTCGAGCCGGCCCAACACATAGCGTTCGATGATCTCATGATCGGGACAATCCATGGAATCGCACTCCGACGGCCGTCACTCGAATTGACGCTGCAGCTCTCGCAGCCGCGACAGCACTCTGCTCTTGGCGATGTATACGGCGTTGCGCGACATGGCCAGACGCCGGCAGACCTCCTGGACCGGGGCCCCCGCCAACGCGTATTGTTCGAAGGCGCGGAACACCTTGGGGTCGAACTCGTGCCGGGCCTGGCTCAGACACTTGTCCAGGACCATCCGGCGCCACTGCATCTCCCAGGTCTGCTCCATCTGGTGGTCGTCCTGCACCAGGTCCCAGAACGACGTCCCCGTGGTCTTGTCCGCAATCAACTTCTCCAGGGGCCGGCGCCCCCGCAGGTTCAGAATTACGCGCTTGGCCACCCCAAAGAGCCAGTTACTCAACCGGCCTTTCTCCCGGACGTACTTGCCGTCCCGAAACGCTTTCAGGAACGAGAGCATGGTCTCCTGGGCGGCATCCTCGGCATCGACGGGCGGCAGCCCGAGCTGCATGGCGAATTTAACGACGACCGGGCGGAAATGCGTGCAGAACTGGTCCCAGGCGAACGCGTCGTCCTGACTCCGAAGACCATCGAGCACCTGTGTGGTAGTGACCCACCGATTGAGCGACATTGAGTTCTCCCGGACCGTGATATCCGCCGATGGTACGGGCGGATCGAGGGCGTGTCAACGCTCTTTTCCACCTGCGGCAGCGGCGCCGGGCGCCGGCGGAAATACTAACGTTGGCCCAGTCCTCCGGTGTATGGTATGATCTGCGACGACCTGGGTGGGAGCCCCGTAGTGGGCGGTTTCTTGGTTCGCGGGGTGTGCCGGCATGGGCTAAAGCCCATCCTACACGAGGGGCAGTATCGGGCACGCTGTTTTGGGCAGGTACACAAACGGGAGGACAACGACATGAGTGTGCGGCCGACCAGATGCGAAGCGGCGGAAATGAGTAGTCACGGACGAAATGTCTGCGTGCGTGCGGTTGTGGCGGTGCTGTTGCTTTCGGCCTGGAGTTCGACGAGGGCGAGCGTCCGGGCCTGGGAGGGGACGATCACGATTCCCACCTACGGCTGGGCTGAGGATGTCAATCCCAAGTTCTGGGCTCTGGAGGATCGCGTCAAGTTCTCCACGACCGTCAAGGGGGCGATCGTCTACCCGTATACGATGCAGGACCATTTGTATCGCACGAAGGAGGACCGGAGCTACAAGGCGCTGTTTTTGGAGAACGAATACCTCAAGGTCACGTGTCTGCCGGAATTGGGGGGCCGGCTTCACTCGGTTCTGGACAAGACCACGGGCGCCGAGACGTTTCACCGTAACAACGTCATTAAGCCGAGCATGATCGCGATGCGCGGGGCCTTCATCAGCGGCGGCGTGGAGTGGAACGCCGGCCCGCAGGTGCACACGGTGACCATTTTGTCGCCGGTGGACGCCCTGGTCGGGACCAACGCGGACGGTTCGGCCTATCTCGAGGTGAGCAACCTCGAAAAGACCTTGCGAACGCGCTGGACGGTCCGCGTGACCTTGCACCCGGGCCGGGCCTATCTGGACGAACAGATCCGCATCGCCAATCCAATCGATGCGGTCAATCCGTATTATTTCTGGAATTGCACAGCGTTTCCGAACAAGCCCGGAACGCGTTTCATCTACCCCATGACACTCGGGACCGATCACTATGGTGTGGAATTCTTCGACTGGCCCGTTCACGAGGGCAGGGACTTGTCCTGGCTGAAGAACTATGAGACGTGGGCGTCGATCTTTGCCGTCGATTGTCTCTTCGATTTTTTCGGGGCCTACGACGTGGAAGCGGATCGCGGCGTCGTGCAGGTCGCCAACCACTACGAGCTCAGCGGCAAGAAGGCGTGGACCTGGGGCCAGTGGGATTTCGGGCTGGTCAGTCAGAAGAATCTGACGGATGAGGACGGTCCCTATATCGAGGTGCAGAGCGGACCGCTGCCGACGCAGTCGGATTACGGGATGTTGCTGCCGAGACAGGAGGTCGCCTGGCGCGAATGGTGGTATCCCGTGCACGGGCTGGGCGAGGGCTTTGAATTCGCCACGAAGGATCTGGCCGTCCAGACGATTCGAGGAAAAGGGATTCTTGATTTCCGTCTGCTGGCGACGGGTCGGTTTTCCGGTGCCTCCTGTCGCGTCTCGCAGGATGGCAGGGAGTTGCTCGCGCAGCGGGTGGACTTGTCCCCGGAGGCCCCGCGCGTCGTTACCCTGTCCCCGGACCCTCAGAGCCCGGTGGAGATGACGGTGAAAACGCGCGACGGAGAGGTCCTGGCCTCATTCGTTACGCCTTTGCCGATCCCGGAGGTGTCTCCGCCGCCGCGCTCGCAGGTCTTGAACAAGCCGGACGAGCAGCTTACGCTTCAAGAGACATACCTCAAGGCGCGCAAGCACGACCTGGCGACAAATCGCAAGAAGGCCCGCCAATACTACGAGAAGGTCCTCGCCGAAGATTCCGGGCATGCGCCGGCGCTGCGCGGGCTGGCGGTGCTGGACATCGAAGCCGGACTTTACGAGGAAGCGGCCAAGCGGCTGGATCGCGCGCTTCGGCGCGACCCGGATGACGGACCGGCCTGGTATTTCCTGGGCGTCACACATCTTCAGACAGGCAGGGCGGCAGAAGCGCTGCGCTGCGCGCGCCAGGCGGTCCGATGCGCCGAGACGCGCTCCCTGGCTTTGGATCTTGCCGGCCGGGCCTGCGCCGGGCTCGGCGAGTATCGCCTGGCTCTCGAGGCCTTCGAAAAAGCAGTACAGTCGAATCCGCGGGACGGCCAAGCCAGGGATCACCGACTTCTGGCGTTATATGTCGCCGGGAACAAACGCGTCGCCTCCAGGACCGCCCGTCGGATTAGCTTGCGGTACCCGACCGATCTCGTGCCCCGGGCGCTGCTGGCGCTGCGGAGCGAAAAGGACATGAGCCAGTTTGTCAGAGAGGTCAGGGACTTTGTCGGCGAGGACGACTTCGAGATGCTGGAAACGAGTCTCGTCTTCGCCGAGCTGGGATTGTGGCGGGAAGCGGAACAAATCCTGGTCGCCGCCTGTGTGGACGCTGTTCCCGCTGAGCAGCGCAGCCCGCTTCCGTTGTATTACCTGGCCTATTTCGCCTCGCGCCGGGACGATGCGACCGCGGCAGAGGAATACTTGCAGCTGGCGGCCGCGACCTACCGGGATTATGTTTTTCCCTCGCGTCCGGAAGCCCTCAAGGTATTCTCGTATGCTTTGCGGACGAATCCCGACGACGCCGGCGCGCATCTTCACCTCGGAAATCTCTACGCCCATTTGGGACGCGTGGCGGAGGCCGCGGGCCACTGGCAAAAGGCGGCCGCACTGAATCCTTCGCTGAGCATCGCACAGCGCAACCTTGGGCTCTACGCCTGGGCGGTCGAAGACGACTTGCCAAAGGCCGAGCGGTGCTACCGCAAAGCGATCGAGGCCCGGCCCAAGGACCAGACGCTGCATCGCGATCTCGCCGAGATCCTGTTGGCACAGAAACGGCGTTCCGAGGCCATCAAACTGCTCGAAACGACGCCGTTCGAGAAGCTGCGGCGGGCCGACATCATCATCATTCTGGCACAGGCGTACTTCGACGAGCAGCGGTACACCGATGCCATCGACCTGCTCGAATCGACGCCGTATTTCGTCAACTGGGAGGGACAGACGGTTACCTGGGACCTCTTCCACAAGTCGCATATACAGCGCGGCCGGCGGCGTTTTGACGAGAAGAATTTCAAGGGGGCGTTGCAGGACTTCGAAGCGGCCCTGACCTATCCGGAGAACATCGGCGTGGGCCGCTCCAACGAGCCGCAGGAGGCCGCTGCCCAGTATTGGCGCGGCAAGACATTCGATGCGCTCGGACGCCGGGACCAGGCCATGGCGGCCTGGAAGCTGGGGGCCGCCGGTGCGGAAGGCTCCGAGGAGCAGAACGAATACCGCCGTCTCTGCCGCACCGCGCTGAGGGAGCCGCAATGATGCGCCGGTGTCCCCAGAACCGTCCCTCTATTGGTCCCAACGCCGCGCGGCTGTTCCCAATCGAGTCCATTCCTTTCGTTTTTCCCCAAGACAGACGAACCCGGTATTTAGTATGATTGGGCCCGAGTTTCAGTACACGTACGGAATGGAGTATTTCGGAGATTCGACTATGAGCAACGTAAATCGAAGAGCTTTCCTCAGAGCGGGTATGGCGGCGGGCATCGGCGGTTCACTGGCCGCTATGATGTCGTCCTGTGCCGTTGAAAACGCTTCTCGCTCGGGCAAAGGCAGTATGATGGGTTACGATCCGAAACCCAAAGATCTGATCAAGGTGGGTTTCGTGGGCATTGGTGCGATGGGCTCGGGGCACGTACGCAACCTTCTCAAGATCGAAGGCTGCCAGATCGCGGCGGTTTGCGACATTCGCCCCCCGCGAACCGATTGGGCCAAGAAGGCGATTGTCGATGCGGGCTCGCCCGAACCGAAAGTCTACGGCAAGAACGACCTGGATTTCGTGCGCATGTGCGAGACCGAGGACCTCGATCTGGTCTACAACGCCGCCCCGTGGCGCTGGCACGCACCGATTTGCCTGGCCGCGATGCGCAACGGCAAGCACGCCGCATCCGAAGTGAACGTCGCTTTGACGCTTGACCATTGCTGGGAGTTGGTCGAAACCTCCGAAAAGGCCCGCAAGCACTGCGTGATGCAGGAGAATTGCTGCTACGACTTCATGGAGATGGTCGTTCTCAACATGATCAAGAAAGGCATGTTCGGGGAGATCCTGCATGGCGAATGCGGCTATCTCCACGACTTGCGGGCCCTGCTGACGAATCCAAACGGCTACCAGGGTATGTGGCGCTGGCACCAGCAGACCACGCTCAACGGCAATTTGTATCCGACGCACGGAATCGGGCCCATGGCGTGGTGCATGGACATCAATCGCGGCGACGCTTTCGACACGATGGTGTCGTTCAGCAGCAATTCCCGCGGCCTGCACGAGTACGCCGTTGAGCGGTTTGGCCCCGACCACGAAATGTCCCAGACGGAAGTGGCCTGCGGGGACGTGAACACCTGCCTGATCAAGACAAAAAAAGGCAAGACGATCATCTGCAAGCACGACACGCATCTGCCCCGTCCCTACAGCCGCGATTTCCTCGTCCAGGGCACCAAGGGTCTCGTGCGCAAGTATCCCGAGCAAAAGATCCACATCGAAGGGCTCACCAAGGGCCACAGCTGGGAAGATTTCGAGAAGTACGCCAAGGAGTACGAGCATCCGGTTTGGACGCAGATCAAAGAGAAGGCCAAGGGCGCCGGTCACGGCGGCATGGACTTCATCGAGGACTACCGTCTCATCAACGCGCTGCGTCAGGGAGTGTCTCCGGACAACGACGTGTACGATTCGGTCGCGTGGAGCTCGATCATTCCGCTGAGCGTCAAGTCTGTGGCCAAGGGCGGCGAGCTCGTGAAATTCCCGGACTTCACGCGCGGTCAATGGGCCACGCCCAGGGCCCTGCAGGTGGACAAGGTGACCGCCTGACGATGTGGCATGCAGAAAGGATCGGACGTTGAAGATTAGCGCCAGTTACTGGATGTTCGAAGGCGGCCTGGAGGCGACTTTGCCGGTGGCCGATGCCATGGCTCAGGCGAAAGATCTGGGCTTTGACGCCATCGAGCTTTGCCTCGCCAGTTCCGGGGTACTCACTCACGAGACGACCCAGGCCGAATGCGAAGCGCTGGTCGCGCGGGCCGGGGAGCTTGGGATCGAGATCGCCGGCCTCGCCAGCGGCGAAAGCTGGGCCGCTTCGCCTTCCGATGACGATCCGGCCGTTCGCAGCCGGATCGTCGAGTTTACGAAGAAGGCGTTGCAGGTGGCGCATTGGCTCCGTACGGACGCCTATCTCTTCGTGCCGGGGGCGGTGGACGTCTTCTTTCTGGAAGATAGCCCCGTGGTTCCCTACGACGTGTGCTACGAACGGGCCCGGGCGGCCGTGGCGCAGATCGTTCCGGTCGCCGAGAAACTCGGCGTCAAGATCGGGATTGAAAACGTGTGGAACAAGTTCCTGCTGAGCCCGCTGGAGATGCGTGAGTTCATCGACGGTTTCGGCTCGTCGGCCGTGGGCAGCTACTTCGACGTGGGCAACGTTCTGCTGACCGGCTATCCGGAGCATTGGATTCGGATTCTGGGCCGGCGCATCGTGCGTGTCCACGTCAAGGATTTTAAGAAATCGGTGGGTACGGCCGAGGGCTTCGTCGATCTGCTCGAGGGGGACGTGGATTTCGAGGTGGTAAAGGCGGCCCTGGCGGAGGTCGGGTACGACGGCTACGTCGCCGCCGAGATGCTCCCGTATCAACCGGGCCGGCCCGAAAAGACGGCCGAGGCCATGAAGAAGATTTTTCGATAGGACCGTCCAGATCGAAGGAGACCAGGCCGATGACAGGAGTCCGCCACGTCAGGTCCGTTGGTCACACTTTGGAAATGTCTGACGGGGTCAGTATTCTAACAAGAGTTTTGCAAAATGGAGATTAGGCTTATATTCTTCAAGGAAATCGTTGGTGTGATTTCCTTGAAGATGGGGCTTATATCC
>JAFGCA010000281.1 GCA_016932895.1 Sedimentisphaerales bacterium
GCCCTGGTATCGGTCGTAAAGTCGCCGGCGGGTGGCGCGCCAGTCGAGAGCTCCGTCCGATGCGTCGCCTAAGTACCAGTCGAGCACGTCGGAGACCACCTCGTACGTCCGGCTGTTGTGGGGCAGGTCTTCGATGCCTGCCAGCAGCAGGTCCACGACGTTGGGCTCGAAGAAGGCGCGGGCGTACATGCCGGCGTAGAACTGGGCCGCGTGGACGGCAAAACCGGTATTGGTGACGCCGCCGAATCTGCCGGCCAGGTCCATGGCGCTCTGCGGCAGGCCCGGTGAGACCGCGCCGAGAAACTCCGTGCCGATCTGGGCGTCGATGGAATACCAGTGCTCGTTGTAGCTCCGACTGCCCGTTTCCGGCGGCAGGTGGCCGTCGAGCATCAGGTACCAGGCCTGTTTGTTGGCGATGTAGATGCTCCCCGGGCCGACGTGATCGAGCCATTGCTCGGCGATCTCGTACGAATTGCAGTCGAAACCGCAGGTTTCGAGGGTGTGCAGGGCGACATATTCGACGTCGGTGTCGTCGTCGGCGTCCCAGACTTGCTTGATTTGCCAGGGCGCGGAATCGCGCGGATCGGGTGCGGCGCCGCTGTAGGTGCCCTCGGTGGCTCTGCCGGCGGCGTTGCCGAGAAGCTGGCCGACCCACATGCCCCGCAGCTTGTCGAAAAGCTCCGTGGTCGAGAGGGTCTGGTCCGCCTGCGACGAGGCGCTCAGCGCCGCGGCCAGCAAAATCCCGAAGAATGCGCTCGAAAACCGGTTATGCAAACGAACCCCCTGTTGCAGCCTTCCCAACCTTTCCATTTTACCGTATTTGGACGTAGAATCCAAGCAGTTTCTTCCCTCCGCCCCGCAATCAGCCGGATTCGCATGGTCGGTCCCATAAGAACGGTTTGGCAAAGCTGATACATTGACTTAGCACCGTGCATGAGTCGGATTCACGGGAGCCAGTGACGCGTCTGATAAACCGTGCGACGAGAGATTGCTTCGGTCCGCTCGCAATGACACTTCTTGCTTTGCGCATGTCATTGCGAGGGGGGCCGGCGTGGGTCCGGGGTAAAGCTATTTTCCTTATGTTCCGATACTTAGGGTAGTACAAGAGGTTCTCTACGGACGGCAACGTTCGCGTGTGCGAGCAAGTGGTGCGGACGTCATGCGCCGACCGGGCAGCGAGGCTCAGCGACAGGAGCGGCCGGCAGCCGTGTTGCCCTGTGGCGCAGCCGACGGGCACGGAGTGCAGGCAAATTGAGAGTTGCCGGCCTTCCCTGGATCGGTTACTCTCGTCGGTTCATAGGCGTATTTCCTGGCAGTTTGCCCTTTGCGATCGGGACCTGGCGATTATGAAAGCATTGACTACCGGCGGCGCCGGTTTCATCGGCTCGCACGTGGCCGAGCGCTTGAGCAAGATGGGGAGCCGTATGGAGGCAGGAACGCGCCGGTGGGACTATCTGATCGTGACGGCGTCGAACGAGGCGCAGGGACGGGCCTACGAGCGCCAGTTATCGTTACGTCGCGACCTCGGCCTGCTCAGTGACGTTCGTGAAGCGGTCGTTGTCGCCGACCCCGACGGCAGGCGCGTCGGCAGCGGCGGCAGTACGTTGTACTGTTTGTTGGAACTGCTGCGGCGCCGGCTCGGGAACGAGCGAGTGGCCTCATCGCGGCGTCTCTGGGAGCAGGTGCTCGGTGAGCTGCGCATCCTGATCGTTCACGCCGGCGGCGACGCGCGGCGTCTGCCGGCGTATGGGCCCTGCGGCAAAGCCTTCGTTCCCGTCCCGGGCGAGAACGACAGCGCCGTATGCCTGAGCCTGTTCGACCGGCAGTTGCCGATCTACCTGGCGTTGCCGGCGCCGGAGCGAGGCCGGGGACAGGTGGTAATCGCTTCGGGCGACGTACTGCTGCGGTTTGACCCGGCCGAAGTCGCGTTCTCGGGGCAGGGCATCACGGGATTGGCGTGCTACGCCCCGCCCGAGCAGGCGAGCCGGCACGGGGTGTTCTGTCCCGCCGGCGACGACGGGGTCAGGCTGTATTTGCAGAAGCCCTCGATCGATCGACAGAGAGCTCGGGGCGCCGTCAATCCCTACGGACAGGCGTGTCTGGACATCGGCGTGATGCAGTTCGACGCGGGTACCGCCGTGCAGTTGTTGCGGCTCTTCGGAGCCCGGGTCGACAAAGACGGACATCTCGTCCTTGCCGGGAAGCGCGGCCGGGCCGTGATGGAACGGGGACTGGACTTCTATCGCGAAGTCTGCTGCGCGCTGGGCGAGCGAGCCAGCCTGGATCATTACATGGCGTCCGCGCGGGAGAGCGGCTCGAAGTGGACCGAAGCCATGCTGGCCGAGCTGTTCGAGAACCTCTCGCCGATCCCGTTCCACATGCAACTGCTCAAACGCTGCGATTTCTTCGATTTCGGTACGAGTCGCGCCATCATCAGCAGCGGCACGCGTCTGCTCCAGGAGGATCGGGGCGTCTCGCATCTGCAAACGTACCTGGATATCAACAACGACATCACGGCCAACGGCGCCGTGCGCGGCACGGCCAGTTGGATTGAAGGCTGCCGGATTGACTCGCTCCTGGAGTTGGGCGGAAGCAACGTCGTGGTGGGCGTGGACGTCGATGAGCCTTTGACCCTGCCCCGCGGGATGTGTCTGGATGTGATCGAGGGACGCAACGAGCAGTCACAGCGCGTGTGGTTCGTGCGGTACTACGGGATCGACGACACGTTCAAGGAGCCGGTGGGTAAGGGAGCCGTCTTCTGCGGAACGGATTTGCGGGCATGGCTCACGACCGTGGGCGCCGACGATGCGATGGTATGGGACTGCAACGTGCCGCGCAAGGAGCGCACGATCTGGAACGCCCGGCTGTTTCCGGCGGTCGCACAACACGGGGAGTATCGCCGGTGGCGGTGGATGCCGCAGCCGCAGCGCGCGTCCGAAGCCGAGCGCGCCGCCTGGTGCGCGACGCGGAGGTACAGCCTCGAAGATATCCTGGCGCTGGCCGACCACGCGGGTTTCTACGCGCGCCGAACGGCCATTCGCGCCCGCGTGGTTCAGGAGGCCCTGCAGCGCCTCTTCCGGCCGGACGGGGGCTTCTCCGCCCGAGAGCTGGTCTATTTGTTGCACGAGGCCGACGATCTGGAAACCTGGGCCGCCGAAATTCTCAAACAGGCGCATCGATGCTTCGAAAGCGGGCGGGACGGCGCCACGGCCTCGCTGGTCTTCCCGCGCGTCATTCACACGTTGGGATCGGCCCTTCTGGAACTGGCACAGGCGAACCCGAAACCCGTGGCGCGGGCCTTGCGCGGCGCCGTCGACAGGCTCGAACCGGCGGCGCGTCGTTGGCTTGCCTCGCTGGGTCTGGATCTGGAGGGCAAAGTCAAGGCCGAGCAGTGGTGCCGCCAGGCGCAAACGGTGGGCTTCGAGGCCCTGGAGCACGCCATCGTCGGCAGCGCGTCGGCGGAAAGCCGATCGGCCCATAGCGTGCTACGCAGTGACGAGATCGTCTGGGCGCGCGCCCCGGCCCGACTCGACATGGGCGGCGGCTGGACGGATACACCGCCGTATTCGCTGGAGTGGGGCGGCTGCGTGACCAATGCCGCCGTCAACCTGAACGGCCAGCCTCCCATTCAAGCCTATGTCCGCGTGATCGACGAGCCGGTCATTCGCATCGGCTCGATCGACCTCGGCGTGAGGATCGAGATTCGGGACTTCGAGGACCTGCTGGCCTATCGCAAAGCCACCGGCAGCTTCGCTCTGGCCAAGGCGGCTTTGGTCCTCTCGGGCGTCTCGCCCAACGGACGGGGCCGACGAAGGAGTCTGAAGAAGGCTCTCGAGGCTTTCGGCGGCGGCATCGAACTGACCACGCTGGCGGCCATCCCCAAAGGCAGCGGCCTGGGGACCTCCAGTATCATGGGCGCCGTGATCGTGGCCGCACTCGCACGCGTGATGGGCAGGCAACTCTCGCAGCGCGAGCTTTTCCACAGCGTGCTGCGCCTGGAACAGGCGCTGACCACCGGCGGCGGCTGGCAGGACCAGATCGGCGGCGTGGTGGACGGCGTCAAGATGATCGTTACCGCCCCGGGCATGGTCCCGGACGCCCACATCCATTATGTCCCTGCGGATATTCTCGATCCCAAGGCCAACGGCGGTCAGACGCTGCTTTTCTACACAGGCATCACGCGTCTGGCCAAGAACATTCTCCAGCAGGTCGTGGCGCGGTACCTGAATCGAGACCGCGCGACCCTGGCGACCTTGAAACACATCGGCGCCGTGGCGCGAGACGTCATGGATGCATTCATTCGCAAGGACATCGAGCGGTTCGGGTGTCTGATCGATCTGGCCTGGCAACTGAACAAGCGGTTGGACCCGAACAGCAGCAACGACGAGATCGAGGCGCTTCTGAAACGGATCGAGCCCCACCTCTACGGCGCCAAGCTCCTCGGCGCCGGCGGTGGAGGGTTCATGCTGATGATCTGCAAATCGCCCGCCGATGCCGCCGCCGTGCGGGAGAAGCTCGAAAGCGATCCGCCCAACGACCGCGCCCGGTTCTTCGACTACGACATCAGCGACGAAGGGCTCGTTGTGACCGCGTGTTAGGACGTCCGTTTCGCGGGGCTATTTCGTCGGCCTTGCGCTTACCCAAATCATGCAACGAACACCACCACCTGCCGTCATCATGTATGTTGCCGTGCTTCTCGCGGCTGCGCTGCTTTACGGCCTGAGCTGCGCGCCCGGGGCGTTGTGGCAGGACAGCGGACTGATTCAGTATCGCGTATGGCACCACGATATCGAGGGCTTCCTCGGGCTGGCGCTCTCGCACCCGTTGTATTACCTCGTCGCCATCGGCGCGAAGGCGGTTCCGCTCGGCGCGTTCGGCCACCGCGTCAATCTCGTCTCGGCATTAGCGGCGGCGGTCGCGGTGGCGAACGTGTACCTGCTGGTGAGGCTGTGGCGGGGGAAGGACTTCCCCGCCCTCGCCGCGGCCGCCACGCTCGCCTTCTCGCATACCTTCTGGCGCCATGCAAGCATCGCCGAGACGTACACGCTCTGGACGGCGCTGTTCTCGGCCGAGCTGATCGTGCTGCTGCAGTACACGCGGACCCGGCGCATCGGCTGTCTGTACGCGTTGGCCCTGCTCAACGGCCTGGCGATTGCCGTCCACATGCTGGCTTCCATTGCGCTGCTTTGCTACGCGGCTTACGTCGCCCTATTGCTCGTCAAGAAAAGGGTTCGCGCGAGACCCTTCCTCGTCCTCGTTTTGTTCTGGGTCGCGGGCGCCTCGCCCTTCATATACCTGATCGTCAAGAACATGATCGCCGGCGGCGCCGTCCTCGGCACGCTGGCCTCGGCGGCCTTCGGGCACCGCTGGAAGGCGGACGTCCTCAATGCGAGCCTGTCGTGGCGGATTGTCGGAGAGAATGTGGCGTTCGTCCTGCTGAACTTCCCGACGCCGAATCTGCTGCTGGGCGCGGTGGGCCTGTATGCACTGCACAAGATAGGGCCAACCTCGGCGTTTCGCAATGTGCTGCTGGCGCTGATGGTGTTGTTCCTGGCCTTTGCATTTCGCTACACGGTTTCGGATCGGTACGCGTTCTTCATCCCGTTCTACTGCGTAACTTCCGTTGTCATCGGCCTGGGCGCCGAGACCTTGCGGTCAAGACTGCGTGGGCGTGCGGTTCTGTACGCGGTGGCGGCGTTTTCGCTGCTGCCGGTCCTCGCGTACGCAGCGGCGCCGCAGGCGGCCCGGCGGTTGAATCTGAATATGCCCACGAGGCAGAACGTGCCGTATCGTGACGATTACGAGTATTTCCTGCAGCCCTGGAAGACCGGCTACCGGGGGGCCGAACGCTTTGCCGAAGAAGCGATGGACGCCGTGGAGGCCGATGCCGTCATCTACGCCGATACCACGACGGTAGGGCCCCTCCTGTATGTCCAGGAAGTCAAATGCAAGCGCCCCGACGTGCGCATCGTCACGGGCATCGTCGCCAGTGCCGGCGCACCATCCTATGGCGAACAGACATTGAAGAGTCTCATCGGGAGCCGGCCGTGTTACGTAACCTCCAGCGACGCCGGCTATTGTCCGCCGTTCATTCTCGATAACTATGATTTCGTGCAGGCAAGCATGCTCTGGCGGGTGGTCCAACGGCCCGCGCCGGACGTCGCGCAGTAGGATTCATGCATACCAGGATCGAACCAGACTGTCCGTTTGGATACGACCGCTACGCGTTTGCCTGGTACCACGTGCCTGCGGACGCGTCGGCCCACCTCGATTTCGGTTGCGGCGACGGCCGGTTCCTGGCGGCTCTGGAGAGCAAATCGTCGGCCCGCCTTGCCGGCGTGGATGTCAGCAGAGAGGCCGTGACGCAGGCGGAGAAGGCCTGCGGCCGGGCACAGATCGTACATCTGGACGCGACGACCCCGCTGCCGTTTGCCGACGCCGAGTTTTCGTCCGCCAGCCTGCTGGACGTTCTCGAACACGTCCACGAGCAGGATGAACTGCTGGGCGAGCTGTGGCGCGTGCTTTCAGACGGGGGAACGCTGATCGTTACCGTCCCGGGCCGGCACGTGTTCTCTTTTCTGGACTTGGGCAATTTCAAGTTTCGTTTCCCGAGGCTGCATCGCTGGTGTTATTGCCGAAAGCACTCGCTCCAGGAGTACGAGCAGCGCTACGCAGCGAATCCGGACGGCCTGATCGGCGACGTTTCGGCCCGGAAACGCTGGCACGAGCATTTCTCCCGAAAAAGGCTCGCGAGGCTACTGAACCAAAACGGCTTTTCGGTGGTCGAATTCGACGGCGCGGGACTCTTCCTGCGGCTGCTGAAGATCGCGGAGCTGCCGTTTCGCTGGCTCGGGCCCGCGCACGGCGTGGTCAGGAAGGTGATGGCCTGCGATGCGCGTCTGTTTTCCTCAGCCAACTTGTTCTGCGTGGCGCGGAAAGAGAGCACGAGGTGAGCGGGGCACGGCGTGTCCGATAAAAACGAAATGACCAAAACTGCTACGACATCCCGACGACTGGTCCACAACACGCTCTTCAACCTCGTAGCGTTCATGAGCCACGCGGTGGTGGGCTTCTTTCTGGTCCCGTTTCTTTTGGGTCGGCTCGGGCCGGCTCGCTGGGGCATCTGGGTGCTGATCGGTTCGCTCTTTCGCTACCGAGGCATCCTGAACATGGGTCTCAACAGCGCCGTGAACCGAAAGATTCCGGTGTATCTGGCCCAGGACGATGAGGAGGGAGTACAGAAGGTCGTCAGCACGTCTCTTTTGTTCTTCTCGGCGCTGGCGGCGGTGCTGGTGCTTGTGACGCTTCTGTTTTCGGCGAAGATCGGCGCCTGGTTTGCGATCGAGCCCGAGCTGGTCCGGGCCGCGGGGGCCCTGGTGCTGATCGTCGGACTGTGCTACGCCGCTTCGAGCCCGCTTCAATTGGGGGCGGCGGCACTCAGCGGGCTGCAGCGCTACGATATCAGCAGCAAGGTGGCGCTGGGCGTGCTTGTCGCCCGGACCGTGCTGCTGGTTGTGCTGCTGCTGCGCGGGTATGGCCTGGTGACCATGGGCCTGATATTCGGCCTCAGCGAGCTTGCGGTCCGAGGGCTGCAATGTGCCTTCGTCCGGCGTTTGCTGCCAAAGGTCTCGGTTTCCTGGAAGAGCGTCGATTTCACGCTGCTTAAGGAAATGCTGTTCTACGGGATGAATACTTTCCTGTACACCACGGGGGCGCTGATTATCTACAAGGCCAGCGATCTGGTGATCGGGATCTTTCTGGGAACGACCGAGGTCGGGCATTTTGCCCTGGCCATGGCGGGGATCTTGCTGCTGTCGCAGTTTTTGCAGGCGTTCACCGCGGCCATCAAGCCGGCGGTCAGCGATCTGGACGCCCGAGACGATCAGGCCCGGGTTCGGCAGATCGCCTTTCTGGCCCAGAAATATAGCCTGCTGTTCATCATCCCCGCCGGCTGCTTCCTTCTGATCCTGGGCCGGGAGTTCCTGACGGTCTGGGTCGGTGACAAGATTGAGGACCCGGCCGTTCTGGACTCGCTGGTGACCGTTCTGGCGATCCTGACGGTCGGCCATTGCCTGATGCTGGCCCAGCACAGCAACTTCCTGGTCCTCGTCGGTCGCGGCGAGCACCGGATCTTCGGGTTCCTGACGGCCCTGGAAGCGGCTCTGTGCGTCTCGGGGGCGGTCTTCACGGTCAAGGTCCTGGGCTTGGGTCTGGCGGGGATCGCGTGGTGCAACTCTGTGCCGATGGCGCTGGTGGCCGGGATCGTGCTGCCGGTGTGTTTCAACCGGAAGATGCAGATACGAACGTGGGACAATCTCGTGCGGGTCTGGTGGCCCGCTCTGCTGGGCAGCGTTCCCGGTGCGGCGGTGATGGGCCTCTGGAAATATCTGTCGCCACCGGATTCGTGGGGCGAGCTGTTTGCGTGCGTGGCGGTGGTGGCCGGCGTCACGCTGGCCTGTGGCTGGTTTGTGAGCCTGAAAGCGCCGGAGCGACGGACTCTCCTGGCGGTTCTTCGACGCGGCCGCGCGCAGCCGCCGTCCGAGGACGCCGAAATCGACCCGACTGGATGAAATCGCGCCCGTTTGACGATACTACGGATAGGATAATCGCCTCCGTATGGATGATGCGTTGCACATACTGGTAGCTGACTACGTGCCGATTGCGAACAAAGGCGAAGAAGCCATCGTTCGCGGGATCGAAGATATGTTGTCGGATGGACGAGCGGTCAGGCTGGGGCTCTTTGACAACGTCGAGGCGGTGACGCAGCAGGGCAACATCACGATCTTTCCGAGAGACTGGATCTTCCGCTTCGAGGGCCGCGCGGGGCTTTCGGGCAGGGGGCGCCTTTGGCTCCAGGCCGTCATCGCCGCGCAGCTTCGCTTCGGAGCGTACGGGCCCCTGAAATACCTGATGACCGGGGGGCCGCAAGGATGCGAGCCGCTCCAGGAGTTCTTTCGCCGGGCGCAATACGTGCTGGTCGGGCACGACGGGGTTTTTTGCGTGGAATCCTGCGGGATCGTTCATCTGGCCAAAGAGCATGGCAAGCGGACCGGCATCCTGGGCGCCAGCACCGGGATCGGCAGCGGGCGGCTCTATAAAGCCTGGCTCTACCGCCGGACCCTGGACGAAAGCGATTTCTGCATCTTCCGCGAGGCGCACTCGCGCGACAGCATGCAAACGGTATGTCGCGACCCCGAGAAGCTTCTCGTCGGCCCGGACCCGGCGTTTGCGATGCGCCCCGAGGAGCCCGAGAAGGCCCTGGCCGTGCTCGAAGGGCACGAAGCCTATCGCCGGGCCAAAGAAAAGGGCAGGCCCGTCGTGGCGGTGACGGTGCTGGAAAAGGGCCGGGTCTATGCCGGCTTTCGACCCGATCTGCAAGGGCAGGACAAGCAGCAGGCCCATGCGAAATATGTGGCCGCGATCCTCAATGCCTTGGTGCAGAAGCACGACGCGTTTCTGTTGTTTCTGCCCCACTCGACGGAAGAGGCGGGCAATGATATCGTGGCGGCCGCCCACGTGGTCGAGCAGATGAACGCACAGTCGGGAGACTACCTGATCCTGAAAGAGGATTGCGGCGCGAGGCGGTTGAAGGGTATCATGCGCGAGTGCGACTTTGCGGTCGGCGAACGAACGCATTCGCTGATCGGCAGTGTCTCGGTCGGTACGCCGTTCATGGCGTTGACCAACCGCCGGGACACGAGGACGCACGGGATCATCGGGCAAATGTGTGGTTGCCCGGAGCACATTGTTGATATGGATGTCGCAAGCGCGAAGGACGCCTGCCGCAAGGCGCTGGAGCTGTTTGAGAATCGCGCCGGCCGGCGAGAATCTCTCGAACGGGTCCGCCGGCGGCTGTCGGAGCAGATCGAAGAGCTTTCGCGCGTGGTAAAAGGATGCACCGGGGGGCCGAGCATTGAAACACGAGCATGAGACAATTGAGCCGGTGGTCAGGCACCATCTTTGCACGGGGTGCGGCGTGTGCGCGGGAATTTGTCCTCGCGACGCGCTGGAGATGACGATCGACGAGCGCCGGGGCTGTTACGTGCCCCGGATCGACACCGAGCGGTGCACGCGGTGCGGTCTGTGCTGCGAGGTCTGCCCCGGCGGAGAGGTAGATTTCACAGGCTTCAGCGCGGCCCTTTTCGGCGACGTGCCCGAGGACGTGGCGCTGGGCAGTTACCTGGGCAGCTACATCGGCCATGCCATCGACGACGAGATTCGCTTCAACAGCGCCTCGGGCGGCCTGGTGACGTCGTTGCTGCTGTTTGCCCTGGAGGAAGGCCTGATCGACGGGGCGCTGGTGACGCGGATGCGGCGTGACAACCCGTTGCGGCCGGAAGCGTTCATCGCCCGCACCAAGGGCCAGATCATCTCGGCGGCCGGATCGAAGTACTGTCCCGTACCGGCCGGTGTGGCCCTGAAAGAGATCCTCGCCTCCGAGGGCCGGTACGCCGTGGTGGGCCTGCCCTGCCATATCCAGGGGCTGCGCAAGGCCGAGCGACGCCTCGATCTGTTGCGCCGGCGCATTCGCTACCGAATCAGCATCGCGTGCAGCCTGGATTACAGCTTCACCGGCACCGAGCGTTCTCTTGCGGGCCTCGGCATCGCGCCGGAGCAGGTGGAGGTGCTGCAATATCGCGGCCGGGGCTGGCCCGGAAGCGTGTTCGTTCGCACCCGCGACGGCCAGGAGACCACCGTCGCCTACCCCGACTTCTACAAGACGCTCGGCCCGTATTCGCTACGCCGCTGCACCCTGTGCAGCGATATGATGGGCGAGTTGAGCGATCTGTCCTGTGGCGACGCCTGGGTCCCCGAGGTGATGAAGACCGATAAGACGGGAACCTCTTTCGTGATCTCTCGGACCCCCGAAGCCGAGGAGTTGCTCGAGAACGCCGCATCGCGCGGGGCGGTCGAGTTATCGGATCTTGGTCTTGGCGATTTGCTCGCGTCGCAGGGCCACGCGCTGTTCAAAAAGCGAAAACTCACGGCGCGAATGCGGCTGTTTCGCCTGTGCGGACAGCGGGTCCCGAGCTATCGCCAGAAGCTGCTCCCGCCCGTTCCCAGCGACTACGTCAATATGATCAAAGTCTATGTCGCGCGCTACATTTTGTCGGGCAATCACCGCGTTCTCCGCAAGCTGCTTGGGGCTTTGCGGCACTCGCCCAGAGAAGCGACCAAGACAGCGGTCCCCCCTCGCGCACCCGTGCATCAGTCCTGAGGGGGCAAGGCCCGGCGGTTCTGTGCAAAGCCGCCATCTCACGACGGAACCGACGAGAATCGCTATTGCGCGATTACGAATAAGGGCCGCCTCGCTCCGAGCCGATATCTTCCATGATGTACGCCACCTGTCTCAATGAAATAGACGAGAACGATCTGCTCTACGAGCCCGAGGAGCGGACGTCCGATATTCAGTTTCCGTCGGCGATGAATTTTTTCCTGCTGATGGTCTGGCTCGTCGCGTGCGTGGTCGGTTTCGCCGTCACGTTCCTGGCGAAGAACGCGGTGGCCGGGGCGGCCATCATCGCCGTTCCCACGTTCGTGGGCATGGTCCTCAAGCCGACGTTCGC
>JAFGCA010000282.1 GCA_016932895.1 Sedimentisphaerales bacterium
ATGGCAGGGTGGTACGGTACCCGGACCAGGAGCCGGACGGGTCGGGATGAAGGAGGACAAATCTGCCGGTGGGCACCGGCAACGGAGGTCAATGCCACGTCTTGCGGCAGGAGGCCAAAACAGTCTCTTAAGTACCGGGCGGTTTATGCCGATTACGCCGGATAGGAGGAGGCCATCGGTGGCCGGTCCGCTCTTTGCGGCCGTCCGCCGGAACCGGCCCATACGGCGGATTGTGTGTTCACAAGGCAAGAGCACGTCATCGTTGCTACGGCTCGAAAACGACGAGGTGTGAAGGTTTGAGTGGCAAACGCACGTTCCAAATCACTACGGCAACTATACTTGTAAGGAGGACTCACCATGTGTAGGAAACCTGTTTTTTTAGTCCTTGTCTGCCTGTTGGGGCTGGCTCCCATGGCCTCGGCCGACCTTGTCGGCTGGTGGAAGTTCGACGACGCCATGGGCACTGTGGCCACCGATTCGTCCGGTAACGGCTACGACGGAACGGTCGTGAATGCGACCTGGGAGGCGGGACAATTTGGCGTGGCATTGAGTTTCGACGGCTCTGCGTACGTGGACGTGCCACCTGAAGCGTGGTCCACCATTGAAACGCAGGCCACGGCGACATTCTGGGCCTATGGCGATCCGGACGCCCAGCCGCAGGCCAACTTCATCTTGGGGGCCTTTCAAGACCCTGCCGTGAATGACTCAAGAGTCATGTCCGCCCATGTGCCCTGGAGCAACGGCACCGTCTACTTCGACACCGGTGGCTCCACGACGGACACCTATGACCGGATTAACCTCGCCGCCGACGTCGGCGACTACGAGGGTACGTGGACCCATTGGGCGTTCGTGAAGAACGCCGACACCGGCGACCAGCAAATCTACCTCAACGGTGCTCTCTGGCACAGTGGCACGGGTATGACCCGTCCGATGACCGGCGTAACCGCCTTTACAATCGGCTGCAAGCCCGGCCCGAGCAATTATTATGTGGGCCTGATCGACGATTTTCGCCTTTATGACACGGCCCTGACGGAACAGGATCTTCAGTCCATCATTGAGGGCTCGGACACCCAGTACCTACCGGCCATCGGCCTCGAACCGGCCGACGGGGCGATGATTGAATCGACCGTGCAAACGCTCAAGTGGAAAGCGGGCGACGCGGCCACCTCGCACGCGGTGTATATCGGTGAGAGTTTCGATGACGTCAACGACGCCCTGGTGGACCCCATCACTGTGACGGACGATTCGCTGATGGTCGGGGCTGCACCGCCCTATGCCACCGGGCTGACTCCCGGCCAGACCTACTACTGGCGTGTGGATGCCGTCAGCGAGACCCATCCCGACAGTCCCTGGAAGGGCGCCGTGCGGAGTTTCTGGGTTCGACCGGCGACGGCCTGGGACCCTGCTCCCGCCGACGCGGTCGAATTCGTCGATGTGGACAGCCAGTTGACCTGGGAGCCCGGTCTGGGAGCGCTGTTCCACACGGTCTATTTTGGTGAGAGCTTCGACGAGGTCAACGATGCCGTCGCGGGCGGTTTCATGATCGCCAGTGCGACCTTTGATCCCAGCCCCCTGGAATTGGACAAAACCTACTATTGGCGGGTCGATGAATTCGCCATGGCCGGCACCATCAAAGGCGACGTCTGGAGCTTCCGGACGATGCCGGAGATACCGGTCAGCGACCCGAACCTGGCTCTCTGGTTCAAGCTCGACGAATCGCAAGGCAGCAGGGCGGTTGACTGGTCCGGGCACGAGAACCACGGCGCCATCACCGGCACCCCGTTGTGGACGCAGGACGGCTACGATTGGGCGGCGCTGCAACTCACTGGCGCCAACTATATGCAGGTTCAGAACAACGCGGAGATGAAGCTGCTCAGCAGCAATGCCTACACCGTTGGTCTTTTCATCAAGCTGGAAAACACCGACCAGCAGGCGCTGCTCTACCACGGGCTCGGCTGCTCGACCTGGGCCAGTTGGTTCCTGGGCGTCGCCGGCGGCGAGCCGGACACCGACGTTGTGCCCAACAACTTCGTTTTCGGCGTTCGGGAAGTCGGCGGCGCTGCCTTCACTGGTGTTTCTGCACCGGCCAAGGCAAACGCGTGGGTCCACGTCGCAGTGACCTATGACGGCAGCATGCTGAGGCTCTACATTGACGGCCAGGAGATGAACAGCGCTGCGGTTCCGCTGCCCTGGGACAGCGATGAGAATCTCTATATCGGCGCCGATCCCGGCTGCGGAGGCCGCGTGTATACCACTGCTGTGATGGACGACGTGCGTATTTACAACCGGGCTCTGAGCGTAGAAGAGATCGAACAGATCGTGCGGGTGGATCTGTCTCTGGCATGGGATCCCCAGCCGGGTCGCGGCACAATCGTGGATGTCCGAGACGCGAGCTCGCTGAGTTGGAAGGCGGGCGATGCGGCGGTTTCACATGACGTGTACTTCGGCACGGATAGAGATGCCGTGGCTGCGGCCGACAAGGATGCACCGGAGTTCCAGGGCAATCAGCCGGGCATGAGTTTCCCGCTGGCCGGCCGGGTCGAATTCGGTGGCGGCGACTATTTCTGGCGGATCGACGAGGTCGAGGCCGATGAAACCGTGCACGCCGGCAATATCTGGAACTTCACGGTGCCGGATTATCTGATCGTGGAGGACTTCGAGAGCTACAGCAACGAGGTCGGCTCCCGCGCCTTCGAGAAGTGGATCGACGGCATTGGCTTTACCCTGCCGGAACCGGGCAACCCGGGCAACGGCACCGGCTCGGCGGTCGGCCATGACATCTGGAGCGTGGACAGTCCCTATCTGGACGGCACCATCATGGAAACCACCAACGTCCGCGGCGGCGCCCTGGCCATGCCGATCTACTACGACAACACGCTGGCCCCCGCTGTTTCCGAGGCGGATCGCACCTTTACGCCAGGCCAGAACTGGACGGCCGAAGGGGTAACCACGCTGGTCCTGCACGTCCGCGGTCAGGCCGACAACACGGGCGATCTGTACGTCAAGATCAACGGCGTCAAGGTCCCCTACGGTGGCGACATTGCCGACGGCGGCTGGGTCCCGTGGGAGATCGATCTCGCTTCGGTCGGCGTGAGTCTGACCAACGTCACGACGCTGACCATTGGCATCGAAGGCGGCGGAACGGGTGTCATATTTGTTGATGACATCATTTTGACCCGACCCTGACCTGAGGCGGTTCAATGATGCTTCCCAAGAGCATGACGTCGAAAAAGGGCTGTAGGCGTCGCTTACAGCCCTTTTCACCGTTTGCCCGCTGGTCCTGGCCGGTTCGCGGTCGGGCGGCGGTCGGCTCCCGGATAAGCGGGAGAAACGATCACAAAAACCGCCTGGTTCCGATAATTGGCGTGCGTTTCCGGCTCCATCATGGTATACTCAGAGAATGGTTCTTCGTTCCCACGACGGCCATACGGCGACATTTTTTTGTCGTCGATGGAGGATCGGCAGCGCAACACAGGATGGATATTTCCGGCTGGGACCGCCAGCACGATGTCTGCGGACGCGTGGATGGCTGCGACCGGCACATGTCGTGTCAGGAGATCGGAGCCGGGTGCAAATCGACGCATGTACAAGCATCTCATAAGCGGTGTTGGGTGACCCCGTAGACAGGCAGTCACTTTGTTGGCTTAGCTGCCGGAAGGCAGTGCAAGTGCCCGCACACGGGCACATCTGTGTGAGGTCGAAAGTGCATAGGCGCGACGCTGCGCTACCACGTCTCGCAGGTCGCACCGGTTGGGAAAGGAGGACGACCATGCGTAGGAAATTCATTCTGTGACATCTCCGCCACTCCGGCGGGCCCGGGCGCGGTTGCTGGGGCAGCGGCGTTTTGGCACGGGGGTGTAGCGGAGTTGCCGCCCGTCTTCCGGTGGGCCAAGCGTGCCGGAAGCGAGGCGCGTGTTTTTGTGGCGTGAATCCGCGAAAGGAGGACATCGCGGACCCACGCCACGAGGGTAGGACCGTATGTTCCGGGCATCCGAGAGTGACGTCCTTTCGCGAAGGAAGGAGGTGTAGGCTGATTCGATATTGATTTGACCTGCGATAAGAACTGTGAAGGTAGTGATGCGAGCGAGGCCGCGTCGCTGGACGGAATGGGGCAACGTGGCGGCGGAGCAAAAGGCTTCTGGTGTGTGGCCAGAGCGAAATCTCCTTAAGTTGTCAGTTGGAAAAAGGAGGCAAGAAGATGAAGAATTTAGTATTGGCATGTGTTGTCGCAGTTGCATTGTGCCCGATAGCCGTGGCCGGCGACATCGCGATTTCAACACAAGCGGGCTGGTTTTCGCAAGAGGCGGCCGACCGCGAAATGCAGGAAATTGTTGACAACGTAACGGCGGTTGCCGTTGAGCAATTCGCCGCGGATAATCAAGCTGCGCTTGCAGATTGGGTAGTTGCCCACACGGGTGACGGTGTACCGGACCTTCTGATTCTCTGCGGTCAGTTGCCAGACACGATCTATCCGGCCGGCAACACACAGCCTGACGGTTCAATAGCCGAGTTGTTCCTCGATGATGGTAACATCATTGTCAACACCGGCGACTGGATCTTCTACGTTGTGAATAGCGCTGGATCGAATGGACCAGGTGGGTTACAGAACATGATGGATATCCCTGGCGTTACAGTGGCGGGCGAGGACAATACTGCCGTCACTCCTACCGCCGAAGGTAGTGCGTTAACGCCGTCTTTGGGAGATCTCCAGACGGACCGTCCCTTCCATCTTGATACGCTCGAAGGCGCTTGGTTTGCCGAACTGGTTCTCGCTCAGAACGCTGCCGGAACGAGAGCGGACCCCGTTATCGTTGCCAATGCGGAAACTGGCGGTCGCATAGGCATTTTCTACCAGACGGCGAGTCAGGACAACGACCCTCGCGGTGAAGTCATAAGTGAGTGGATTAACAACTGGTTTGTGACCGCCGGCGAAGTCGTCAACCCCGGATTTCCCGCCCTGAATCCGAGTCCCGCCAATGGTGCGGTGGATGTTCTCATGCCGCTATTCGAGTGGGAAGCCGGCTGGGGTGCGGAGCTGCACGAGGTGTATTTCGGCGACAGCCCGGACACGCTGGCTCTTATGATGGCGACGCCCGCCTTGATGTACTTCCACGCTCTGCCCCTGGTGCCGGGCCAGACCTACTACTGGCGTGTCGATGAGGTCGATGCGGCCGGGGCCAAGACGACCGGTAACCTGTGGAGCTTCACGGTAATGCCGCTGGAAGCCCACTTCCCCTCGCCCCCCGACGGCGCTATGTTCCGCCAGCTCAACACGCAGCTTAGCTGGGCCGCGGGCCAGGGTGCGGTCACGCACGATGTGTACTTCGGCACCGATCCCGACGCTCTCGACGCCGTGTCGCCGGGGCAGGCCGAGACCACGTTTGCCCCGGAGGGACTCGTCCCGCTGACCACCTATTACTGGAAGGTGGACGAGCCGGGCGCCCCCGGGCCGGTCTGGAGTTTCTCCACGGTCGACCCGAACGGCGGCGTCGTGGCGCAGTACTGGGACAACCAGTACTTCGAAGGTGAGCCCGCCGTGGTGACGACGGAAGCGGAAGTCAACTTCGACTTCAACGCACAACGCAACAGCAGTCCCCATCCGGACATCCCGATCGATCACTTCTCCTGCCGCTGGACGGGCGAGCTGCAAGTGCCCGTTACCGGCACGTACACCCTGTACGAAGCGTCCGATGACGGTGCGCGCATGTTCCTCAACGGCGTGCAGGTTGCCGCTGGCTGGTGGGATCGAGGCACGACCGAGGATACCACCGGCCCGCTGGAGCTGGTCGCCGGAGAGCGGTATCTCCTGGTCATGGAGATGTACGAGAACGGTGGCGGCGCCGCCGCGTACCTGCGTTGGGAAGGCCCCGGCATCCCCAAGCAGATCATTCCGCAAGGCGCTCTCCAGATTCCGCAGATGGCCATCTCGCCCGCACCTGCCATTG
>JAFGCA010000283.1 GCA_016932895.1 Sedimentisphaerales bacterium
GATCTGGTCGTCGTGGGCGGAGGGCTGGCCGGGACGTGCTGCGCCATCACGGCGGCCAGGGCCGGCGTTCGGGTCGCCCTAGTCCAGGATCGGCCGGTCCTGGGCGGCAACGCGTCGAGCGAGATCCGCATGGTGGCCCTCGGCGCGACGGCCTCGCGAGCCAACAACAACCGCTGGGCCCGCGAGGGAGGCGTCATCGACGAGTTCCTGCTGGAAAACGTCTACCGCAATCCGGAAGGCAACCCGCTGCTCGGCGACGTCCTCTTGTTGGACATGGTCCTGACCGAGCCGCGGATCACGCTGCTGTTGAACACGGCCGTGTTCGACGTTGTTAAGCGGGACGCCAGCACGATCGCCTCGATCCGCGCGTTTTGCAGCCAGAACGAGACATTCTATGAAATCGAGGCTCCACTGTTCTGCGACGCCTCGGGCGACGGCATCGTGGGCTATCTGGCCGGGGCCACGTTTCGCATGGGGGCCGAATCGGCCGATGAGTTCGACGAGCCGCTAGCGCCAGACGCAGCCTACGGCGAACTGCTGGGCCATTCGATCTATTTTCAGACGAAGGACATCGGCCGGCCCGTTCCGTTCGTCCGCCCGCGGTTCGCGTTGGAGGACGTCACGAAGATCACACGGCTCGAACGCGTCAATGCTGGCACGCAAGGACGCGATCTCTGGTGGCTGGAATACGGAGGCCGACTCGACACGATCCACGACGCCGAGACGATCAAGTGGGACTTGTGGCGTATCGTCTACGGCGTGTGGGATTACATCAAGAACTCGGGCAAGTTCCCCGAGGCCCAGACTCGCACGCTCGAATGGGTCGGCACCGTGCCCGGCAAACGCGAAAGCCGGCGATTCGAAGGGGATTATATCCTGAGCCAACGCGACCTCGTCGACCGGCAACGCCACGACGACGCCGTGTCCTACGGCGGTTGGTCGATCGACCTGCACCCGGCCGACGGACTCTATTCACCCCATCCACCTTGCACGCAATGGCACGCCAAGGGCATTTACTCGATCCCGTACCGCTCGCTTTATAGCCGGAACATCGCCAATCTGTTCTTGGCCGGGCGGATCATCAGCGCGTCGCACGTTGCCTTCAGCTCCACTCGTGTCATGGCCACCTGTGCCCACAATGCCCAGGCGGTGGGCGTCGCAGCCGCGGTTTGTCTGCGAGAGAATGCCCTGCCGGCCAACCTGGCCGCGGGCGGGCGGCTCGCCCAACTCCGGCTTGAATTGGCCAGGACCGGACAATACATCCCCGGCTACACGCTGGTCGATCCGGATGATCTGGCCCGACGTGCGACAATCACCGCGACTAGCCAACTTCGTCTATCCGCCCTGCCGCCGGACGGGGCGCTCCATCGGCTCGAATGTCCCCGGGCCGCGCTTCTCCCGGTCCCGGCGGGGCCCGTGCCGCGCGTCGCATTTCACTTTGACGCCGATCGAAACACGCAACTCACGGTGAGCCTGCGCACCGGTTGTCAGCCGGATAGCTACACGCCCGAGCAGACGCTGGCCACGCGGACGGTTGACGTCCCGGCCGGCACGGATCAGACGGTTTGGGTCGACTTCGGCGTGTCGATCGACACAGCCCGATATGTGTTCGTGTGCCTGGGGAAGAACCTCGATCTGTCGGTCCGCGGGAGCCGCCGGCTCGTCACGGGCCTGATGTCTGTCGTGCATCGAGGCCGGGTCGACGTCACGATCGGGGCCGTGCAAACACCCGAGCCGGGCCTGGGCGTCGAAAGTTTCGAGTTCTGGCCTTCACTCCCCGACGGGCAGCGCGAGAACCTGGCCCTGCAACTCGATCCGCCGCTCGACCTGTTCGGCCCGGAATCGGTTGTCAACGGCGTCGCCCGACCGACGTGTGGCCCCAACGCCTGGGTGGCCGACCCGACGGACGCTCGTCCGGTGCTGACGCTACGCTGGACAAAGCCGCAAACGATCGCACGGATCGAATTGGTCTTCGACACCGACCAGGACAACCCTCTGTTTTCCACGCAGTACCTGCACGCCCAACGCATCATGCCGCAGTGCATCCGCCAATACCGAGTTTTAGACGCCCAAGGGCAAGAGCTAGCCTGTTCCGAAGAAAACCGTCAAACCCGCAACACGATTTGCTTAACCCCGCCGGTCGAGACCGACACCCTTCAGTTCGAATTGACCTCCCCGAGCGAACACGCCCCCGCCGCCCTGCACGAACTCCGCTGCTACGGCCCTCGGGCCGACGAGGTGTAATGCAAGAAGACAACTATTAGCGTAGATTAGTGCTAATTAGCGTTTTCTCTTCCGTGCCTGTGCGGTTATTGCGGGCGCAAACGAAGAAGGGGAAGGCCTCCGGAGACAACCTTCCCCCTTATCCTCATTGAAGATGCAACAATCGGACAACAGCTTGGCTTTCAGGCCAGTGCCAGAGCGCTCGGTCTTAGAATATAAACCCGATGACTACTTCTTGGGTGCATCCTTGCCGCCACCGTCCGTACTGAAGGACGGCGGCGTGCCATCGTCCTTCTTGTCGTTCTTCTTCTTGCCATCACCGCAGCCTGAGGCGAGGAACATGCTGACGCTCAGGAGAACGAGGAACATTCCAAGGCGTTTCATTTGGAACCTTTCTGCAAAATGGATAAATCAGGGCACTGAAGCAGGAACCTTTTCCCGCTAATCTCCTCTTTTAAGGAGCCTTGCCACAGGGCGTTTATTCCGTGATTGCTGGAATATACTTCATGTAGGCGAGGTGTTTTTCACGGCCGATATTGCGGGCGCAAAGAAGAGGGGGAAGGTCTCCGGAGACAACCTTCCCCCCTTATCTTCTTTGAAGAAGCATCGGCCGCGCCCCGGCTTGGCTCTCAGGCCAGTGCCGCGGTGCTCGGCCTCAGGACAGAGTGCCTACTTCTTATCAGTACCGCCATCGTCCTTCTTCTCGACGGGCGGCTTCTTGTCGCCTTCTTTCTTCTTCGTGTCGTTGCAGCCTGCGGCGATGAACATGCTGACGCTCAGCAGAACGAGGAACATTCCAAGGCGTTTCATTTTGGAACCTTTCCGTAAAATGGAGAAACTTGGGTCTCGCGACGGGAGCCTTCTCCCGCCAGATTCTTCTTCCGTAAGAGCCCTGCCCCTGGGCGTTTATTCCCGGATTGCTAGAATTTCTTGAATATCTCCCAATATGGGGGATTTGCTGGGGAATAGAGACCTGGGAGAGTGGAGGGCGAGGAGAAAGGGCGAGTGATTCACCGCGGAGGCGGAGAGACGCGGAGGTCTCATTTTCCGCGGATTGGTGGAATATTTGGTTGCCTGAGGGGCTCTGTGAGGGGGACGGGGTATGTCCGGCGAAGCTGACGTGAAGATCACCGAACTGGTGAACGAGCATCACGAGTCGGTCTATCGCTATGCATACCGGCTGACCGGCCGGCCGCACGAGGCGGAGGATCTCACCCAGCAGGTGTTCCTCACGGCCCACGAGCGGCTCGACCAGTTGCGCCAGCCCGAGGCGGCCAGGAGTTGGCTCTTCACAATCCTCAAACGAGGTTTTTTGAAGAGCCGTCGGCGGTCGCGGCCCGTCGCGGCGGCCGATTTCTCGTTGAACCTCGAGAACGTGCCGGCCGAAACGCCCCGGGGCGAGGAGATCGACCGCGAGCGGCTCCAGCAGGCGTTGGACGCGTTGGCGCCGAAGCATCGGGTCGTGTTGTTGATGTTTTACTTCGAGCAGGCCTCCTACCGGGAGATCGCCGAAGCGTTGGACGTGCCGATTGGAACGATCATGAGCCGGTTGGCCCGCGCGAAGGCCCAATTGCGGCAGTGGCTCTTCGCGGCCGAGGGAGAGACGGAAGGGCTGCAGGAAACAACCCGGACGGCGACTTGATGAGCGGATCAGGCGGCATGAACGACGACCGGCGGACGATCGAAGCGCTCGAGGCGTATCGGTCGGACAGGGACGATCTGTCCGAGCCGGAGTTGGCCGACCTCGGGCCGTGTCTGGCCGCCTCGCCCTCGCTGGCCGAAACACACCGCCGCGTTGAGCGGCTTGACGCCGTCCTGTCCACGGTCATTCAGGACGTGCCCACGCCCCAGGGCTTGCGCGAGCGGATCCTCGATCGCCTGGCCGAGGCGTCAACTTCAGCCGTGTCCATTCGTCCGGCACATGGCCCGCAGCGTTCGAGCCGGCGTTGGGTGCTGACGTCGGTCGTTTCGACGGCGGCCGCCGCGGCGCTGGTCGCCGTGATCGGCTACTGGTACTTTCCGACCGGCTACACGGCCGACGAAGCGCTCGATCGGGCCGTGGCCTGGTGTCAGGACTCCTCGGGCAAGCCCGGCGAGCTTCTGCCTGCCGACTTGACGGCCTTGCTCCGCGAGCATCCGCCCAGCACGGACGTCATCTTGCCGGCGAATACGCGATGGCAACCGGTCGACAATTTCCTGGGCCGGCCCGGCGTGGCCTACACAATGACCGGTTGGGGCGGCGCCCGGGCGACGCTTCTGGTCGTCCCGTGCAGCCGGCCGATCCCCGACCTGGGCCCCACCGCCCCGGTTTCCCCGTACCGCACCACCGGCGGCCTGGCCGTCTCCGCCTGGCAGACCGACGGCCTGCTCTACATCCTTGTCGTCGAAGGCAACTCCCGGACCTACCGCACGTTCCTCCTCCCCAGCCAGCCCATCGCCTGAACCGGCTGGCGGCGGTTCGCTTCGCGCTTTCACGTCTTTGCGCGAGCTTCTATGATACGGTTGTCTTAAGAAGGGCTCACGCCAAGGCGCAAAGACGCAAAGAGAAGCCTTGCAAGGCCCTTTCATAGGGTCCGCCCAGGCGTCAAGATCGGGCCGTTTTGGGCGAATTACTTATAGGAGCCAATTTCTGGCATGGAATGGCATGTGTTCTATAATCCTTTGGGTGCCACTGGCTCTGTCAGTGCTGGGATGAACCGATGAAAACTGAATACAAGCGGCAACTTTGGATCGGCGGGGCGCTGACGGGCTTGTTCTGCTTGGGCGGGGCCGTGTTGATTGCGCTGGGAGTGTGGTTTTACGACCAGAGCCGGGCGTTCAAGGAGGCGGCCGAGACGGCGCCGGGGAAGGTGGTGGGCTACGAGCGCTGGGACGCGCCGGGTCAGGATCTGGAAGACGACATCACCTACGCGATCATCGAATACACCCTGCCCAACGGAAAGGTGATCCACTTCCAAGGCCCTTCGAAGGACGGCCCGGTTACGCTTCATCGGGGCGACCCGGTCACCGTTCTTTACAATCCGGCCGACCCGACCGACGCCAGGGTCGACTCGTTCATGGGTCTCTGGTTCGCCTGCACCATGCTCCTGGTCTTGGGCTCGGCGGCGATCGTCCTTCCCCTCTTGACCTTCTGGCAAGGCTGCAAATGGGTCCAACGCCAAGAGGCCGGCTCGTCGGATACGATGTTCTGACGGCCTAGGCTCAATGGGTGGCACTGGCATCTTGCCAGTGTCATTGCACCTGCACTGGCGAGCGTCAGTGTCACGCCTCCGCTTGTGGATAGTAGAAGCGGCGTCTCGCCGCTTTTTAAGAACGCAGCGGGACGCCGCGTCTACGGGGCCTTCTTCTTCGGCTTGGGAATCTGGGCTTCCATTTGGGTCTTGGCCGGGACGAGGTTTTTGCGGTGCTCGGCGATGATGGCCGAAAGCTTCTTGATGACCTCGGGATGTTTTTTCTCCAGGTGGAACCGTTCCGACGGGTCGTGCTCCACGTGGAAGAGCCACGGCGGGTCGTGGGGCGTGCCTCGGCGGTCGCCGTAGTTGTGCTCGTTCTGGGTGCGGAGGTACATCTTGTACGGGCCGTGACGGACGGCGCAGAGCAGGTCGCCGCGGTAGTAAAACATCGTGTCGCGCGGGCTGGGCTCGCCCTTGAGGAGGACGGGGGAGAGGTCCAGGCCGTCGATTGGTCGGTCGTCGGGCAGCTTCGCGCCGCAGAGCTTGATGCAGGTGGTGAACAGGTCCATCGAGCAGCCCAAGTCGCGGACGACCTTCGGTTGGATCGTGCCCGGCCACCAGAAGATGCCCGGCTCGCGCATGCCTCCTTCCCACGTGCTCCCCTTGCCGC
>JAFGCA010000284.1 GCA_016932895.1 Sedimentisphaerales bacterium
GAAGCTGCTCGAGGACATGCGCGGTTTCCACTGGATGACCGGCTACACGGACTGCATGAAAGAAATCGGCTACGCCATCAAGCACCTTGGCATCGGCTGGGAGGATGTGTCGGCGTAAGTGGGGCCGACGCCCTCGTCGGCCCTCTGGGAAGCGACTTGAGAACCGGGTAGGGTCCGCGCTCGCGGACCACCCCCACCGGGTTCCATGCCCACTGCCTTGCGTGGGCATGTCGGTCAGTCATGTGTCCGGATATGTGCCCGCCAACCTCGCCGGTGTCCGGGCACATGGGTCCCAATCGGGGTTCAGGGGCGAAGGCGGGAGTCTGCAATGAACCTCTTTGAGGCCGGTATTCTTCCATCTGTGCCCGTTGGTGCAATCGCAGGCGGAATCCTGTGCAAGTCCTACGGTGTCTTGGCCGTTGTTGGTGGAGTGTGCGTCGGGGCCGTAGCCGGTGGGTTCGCCGGGTGGCTGTACGGCTACCTCGTTATGTTCTTGATGGCCGCATCCATGGCGATATGGCGTGGCGTTCGAGGCCAACCTGAGGCAACTCCTGATGAGAGCGGACTCGGGAGGATGAGCCGGGGTGCTTCCCAGGCGATTGTCGCTAACGTCCTGACCGGGGGCCTGATCGGCTTTGCCGTCAACTGGTACGCCGGCGTCCTTGCAGCCCTTCTCTTGGCATTCGTGACCGCACTGCTGACCGTTGCCTGGGAGCAATTGCGGATCAGGAAAGGGCGATAGGATTCATCCGGCACCTCACGTGGGATCCTCGCGTAAGCCCACGAATGATCCCGATTGGGCCGATCCTGCCATCAAGCCGCGATCTCTTGACCATGGCGAGGCTCAGCAGGATAACTCCGGGTGAAGTGTACGCGGGTCGCGAGGGCGCCCCGCCCCCTGTCTGGAGCAAGGAGAAACGACGATGAAACCAAGCCTCGTATTCCTCGGTTCCGTCATCGCGCTAAGCCCTTTGTCCTGCCTAGCCGGTTGCTCGTCGCTCGGCTCAAAGCCTGCGCATACGACCGTTTTTCAGCCCGGCAGCAGCCTGAACACCTTGTTTCTGATGCGAGATGCTCGCACGAAGCGTTCCAGCAGCGCCGATGCCAACTGGCAGAACGGCAACGGAGACGCCCGCAAGATCGCCAAGGGCGAGACGCTGGAACTGGCCAACCTCAAAGGTCCGGGCGTCATCCGGCACATCTGGTTCACGTTCTACGGCGGCGGGCCGAAGTATCCGCGAGCCATGGTGCTGCGGATGTACTGGGACGGGAATCCCGACCCGGCCGTTGAGTCGCCCCTGGGCGACTTCTTTGCCGTTGGCCACGGCAGCGTGCGGCTGGTCAACTCGCTGCCCGTGTCCGTCACCGCCGACGGCAAGGCTTACAACTGCTACTGGCCGATGCCTTTCCGCGAGAAGGCCCGGATCACGGTGACGAATGACGGGCCTGCCGACGGCGGCGTATTCTGGTACATCGATTATGAGGAGCTGCCGGCGCTGCCGGTGAACACCGCGTACTTCCACGCCCAATACCGACAGGAATATCCGTGCAAGTCCGGCCAGGACTATCTCATCCTCGACGCCGAGGGCAGCGGCCACTACGTCGGCACCGTCCAGTCCGCACAGATCCGCACCCAGAGCTGGTACGGCGAGGGCGACGACCGATTCTTCATCGACGGCGAAAGCGAGCCCAGCCTGCGCGGCACGGGCACGGAGGACTACTTTTGTGATGCCTGGGGCTTTCGCGTGATCGACCGGCCGTTCTACGGCGTGCCCCTCATGGAAGGCTTCGATGTCGGGGACCGCGTCAGCGTCTATCGCTGGCACATCAGCGACCCGGTGCACTTCCGCAAATCGCTCAAGGTGACCATCGAGGACAAGGGGGTGACCTTCACGGCCGAGGGCAAGCGGGTGTCCGGCTTCATGGAGCGACAGGACCTGATGAGTTCGGTGGCCTTCTGGTACCAGACCGGCAGGGCCAAGCGGTTCGCGACTATCCCGCCCTACGACGAGCGGGTGGTCCGCGAGTGGCAGGTCGAGATGGAGGCGTCAGTCGAAACCGCCCAGGTCAAGCCGTCCGACGGCGCCGTAACGCTCCAGAAGCTCGGGTCTTGCAGCAGCTACAGCCAGTTGCTGGCCATCAGCCCGACCCAGGATGCCGTGTTGACCGTGCCCTTCGACCTGAAGAAAGATGTAAAGGGCGTCGGCCGTCTGCAGTGCGTCAAATCATGGGACTGCGGCGTGTGGAAGGCTTCCATCGACGGCAAGACGCTGCCGAACATGGAAACCGTCGATCTGTACAGCGCCGAATTGAAGATCCACGTGTTCAACCTGGGCTATCTGGAACTGGCCGCCGGCAAGCACGAGCTCAAGCTCGAATGCACCGGCCGCAACCCCGCATCCAAGGGCTTTTCCGCCGGTCTGGATGTGCTGACCATCATGGAGTTAACGCCGTACTACGTGGCCGCGAAACCGTAGGGCACGGTCGGAGTCGCCAAAGGCGACGCAGACCTGTCACATGCGTTCACCGGCAGGAGAACGCCCGCAAACCACGCCAGCTCCCGCGAGAACGGCAGGTCTCGGTCGCGTGGCGACCTCGACGCTGCCCTACCCTTGATCACTTGTCGCCCTCGGGCGGCTGGAACACCGGCGCCAGCCCGCTCAGCCACTTGAGTTCCTGCCTTTGCCTCTTCCGCTTGTCATAGAGCTTGAGCACCGCCGCCAGCTCGCCTTCACTCAAACCCGCGATGCCCTTGTCATCGAGCCAGCCGTTGGAGGTGGCCACCGGCGTCTGATAGTGCTCGACGCCAAACTGCGTGTAGTCAAAACGCGTGACCGCTTGCCAGTTACACGACCACAGCACGTTGCGGAAATTGGCGAAGATGCCATAAGGCCAGGTCTTCGGCTCGCAGTGGCTGTCCTGGTAGCAGCCATGGGCCATCATCGCGTATCC
>JAFGCA010000285.1 GCA_016932895.1 Sedimentisphaerales bacterium
CAAAGGTTTCGCACACACGTTGCTCGACCGCATCCTGGAGTTCAACCTGCGTGTCATCGAGAAAGCATGCGCGCACGACGTGGATATCTTCCGGTTCGGCGACGACTGGGGCCAGCAGCGGGGCCTGCTCATGGGCCCGGACCTGTGGCGGGAGTACATCAAGCCGCGATTCAAGCAGATGTGCGCCCTCGTGAAATCCAGGGGAAAAATCACGATGTTGCACTGCTGCGGCAAGGTCGATGAGATCTTCGGCGACCTGATCGAGTGCGGCCTCGACATCTTCAATCCCTTTCAGCCCGAGGTCATGGATGTCTTTGAGATCAAGAGGACGTACGGCGGTTCGTTGACGTTCTACGGCGGCATCAGCATCCAGAGGACCCTGCCCTTCGGAACGGTGCAGCAGGTTCGGGACGAGGTGAGAAAGCTGATCGACGTGGTGGGAGAAAGCGGCGGCTACATCGCCTCGCCCTCGCACGATACGCCGGGAGACGCCAGGCCGGAGAATATCGCCGCCATGATCGAGGTCCTACAGAACCAATAGGTCGCGCCGGCGGTAGTGTAAGGTTATACGATTGGAAAGGAAATGCATGAGTCATACCGGCCGTGGCGGCCCAGGAAATGGCAAACCACTGCGTTTGCAGTTGATTGTGTGTAAGGTGTTGCAACGAGAGGCCTACTATTGTGCGGCCCGGTCCCCGAACGTGGTGGACATCGTGCTGATGGAGCAGGGCTTGCACGATACGCCCGACCGGCTGCGGGAGCAGGTGCAGAAGGCGCTGCGGCAAACGCGCGACATACAGGACCGACCCTTCGACGCGTCGCTGCTCGGGTACGGCTTGTGCAGCAACGGCACCGCCGGCTTGACCGCCGAGATTCCCGTCGTCATTCCGCGAGGCCACGATTGCATCACGCTCCTGCTCGGGGCCAAGGAACGGTACCAGCAATACTTCGATTCACACCGCGGCATCTACTGGTACAGCCCCGGCTGGATTGAATCGGGCAAGCAGCCCAGCCGCCAGCGCTATGAGCTGCTGCTCGCCGAGTACACCGAGAAGTACGGCGCCGACAATGCCCAGTACCTCCTGGAGGTCGAGCAGACCTGGATGAAGGAATACAGTTGGGCCACCTACGTGGACTGGGGGCTGGTCGATGCGGACGACTACCGGGCCTACACGAAGCAGTGCGCGGATTTTCTCGGCTGGAACTACGACGAGCTGCGCGGCGACTCGGGCCTGATGCAGCGCTTTGTCGACGGCGTGTGGAGCGACGAGGAGTTCCTCGTCGTGGAGCCGGGACAGAGCATCGCCGAGGACGTGACCAACGAGGGGATCATCAAAGCCGAATAGATGACGATGATGTTGCAGGAAAAAGTGTCCGTCGCCCTGTTCGTGCTGGCGATCCTTTCGATCTACGGTTTCGAGGCGATCTGGCTCGCGCGCGCGGCTTGGAATCGCATCTGCCGGCGCGGCAAGAAGAACCGGCGGCTGAGAAAAAGGGTCCTCCTCGTGCACGTCCTTGCAGTCGTCGGTTTGATGTGTATGCTCTACGGCTACCTCGTCGAGCCGGCTTGGCTCGACGTGCGCCGGGTGACGATTCCCACAGCCAAACTCCGGGACGTCTCCCTGCGGATCGTGCACATTTCCGACTTGCACTGCGACCGCAGACCGCGCAACGAGGAGAAGATGGTCGAGATCGTTAATGCTCTGACGCCGGACGTGGTGGTGGCCACGGGCGATTTGCTCAACGATCCGTCGGCGTTGCCTCGCTTGCGCGAAACCTTGCGCCGCCTTGAGGCTCCGCTGGGCAAGTTCGCCGTGGAGGGCAACTTCGAGGTCTGGCACTGGCCGCAACTCGATATGCTCGAGGGCACCGGCTTTCGCTTCCTGCGCCGGGACAGCGCCGTCGTTGCCAAAGGCAGCGAGGAAATCTGTATCTCCGGCCTGAGCATCGATAGGGCGACTGCGTGCCGGGACCTGCTCGGAGCACTCCCGGATGATCGCTTCAACCTGTTTCTTTTCCACACGCCCGATCTGATCGAGGACGTCAACGGTCTGGGCGTCGATCTCTATCTCTGTGGCCACACGCACGGCGGCCAGGTCGCACTGCCGCTCTACGGGGCCTTGCTGACGTTCTCGAAATTTGGCAAGAAATACGAATCCGGCCTGCACCGTTGCGGCACCGCGACGCTGTACGTCAACCGGGGCATCGGCCTGGAGCCGCGCCCGGCGCCGCAGGTTCGCTTCTGCGCCAGGCCCGAAATCGTCGTCTTCGACATCGTGCCCGCGCGGTCGCAGGCGTCACCGTAAACGAAAACCAGGGCAGGCATGGAACTTCTGACCATCATCTTGTTGGCCGTGGCGTTGGCGATGGATGCCTTTGCCGTCTCCATCGTGACCGGCAGCGTCTACAAGGAGCTGCACATCCGCCACGCCCTGCGCATGGCGTTGTTCTTCGGGGCGTTTCAGTCGCTGATGCCGCTGGTCGGCTCGCTGGCCGGCCTGGGCCTGCGCCAGCACATCGCGGCCTACGATCACTGGATCGCCTTCGGCCTGCTGGGTCTGATCGGGGGCAAGATGATCTACGAAGCCTTCCAGATCGAGGCGGCCGAGAAAAAGCTGGACCCGTCCAACCTCCTGATCGTCCTGACGTTGTCGGTGGCCACCAGCATCGACGCGCTGGCGGTGGGCTTCACGCTCTCGCTGCTGGTCAGCTCGCTGGCCTTTGCCGTCATCGTCATCGGCCTGATTACCTTCGGCCTCTCGTATGCCGGCGTCTCCATCGGCAAGCGCTTCGGGCACTTCTGCGAAAGCAAGATCGAGATCCTCGGCGGCCTCATCCTCCTCGGCATCGGCCTCAAAATCCTCATCCAACATCTCTCGGCATGAAGTGTTCGACGGCAGCGGGGCAACCAGAGCTGTTGCCATCGAGCGGCATATTGTACTATCATGAACTGGTGACGTGCAGGATTGTTGTTCATGACAGCGAAAGGAGAAAGACGGATGCGACGTGCTTCAATTCTTGTTTGTGTGATTGTGGCGACGGTTCTCGGGGGCAGTGTTCGGGCCGCCGACCCTGGGGAGCGACAGATCGTTCGGCCCGTCGATCATGGTCGGGCGCTGGTCAATCCGCAGATGGGCTGGACGATGCATTTCTATTCGAACATCATCAGCAACTACGGCTCGAAGCTGGCGCCGTCCGATACGCTCGACGATTTCCCGGGGTTGTCCTGCATCTACCTCCGCGTCCCGTGGTCGTTTTTGGAACCGGAGGAAGGCCGGTTCAACTGGTCGCTGCTCGACACGCCCGCGCAGCGCTGGATCGACCAGGGCAAGCAGATCGCGCTGCGGATCAGCAGCACGGAATCGTGGATGCGGTGGGCCACGCCCGCGTGGGTCCACGCCGCTGGGGCGAAGGGCTACAACTTCACGGTCGGCAAGGGCGTCGATCCGAACGGGCCGTTTTGGGAGCCGGACTACAAGGACCCGGTCTTCCTCGACAAGCTCGACCGCTTTCTGGCCGCGTTGGCCCGGCGCTACGACGGCAACCCGAACGTCGCCTTCATCGATATCGGATCGTTCGGCGTCTGGGGCGAGGGACACTCGTGGGCCAGCTCGAAACTGCCGTTCGATTTAGAGGCGCGGAAGGCCCACGTCGATCTGTACTGCAAGCACTTCAAGAAGACTCTGCTGGCGATCAGCGACGATTTCGCCGGCCCTGAGGAGCCCGGGCGGCATCTTCCGATCACCGACTATGCGCTGTCGAAGGGCGTGACTCTGCGGGATGACAGCATCTGCGTGCAGCCGCCGCCCCGGTCGTGGTTTCACGCGGAGATGGCGCAGGAGTTCTGGCCGAAACTGCCCGTGGTCCTCGAGCACGAGCATTACGGCTCGAGCAAGCGAAGGGGCGCCTGGGGCGACGGCTCGCTGTTGCTCGAGGCCGTGGAGCAGTACCACGCCAGCTACATGTCGATTCACTGGTGGCCCCGTATTCTGCTCAACGAAAACCGCAAGATCATCGACAGGGTCAACCGCCGCATGGGATACCGTCTGCAACTGCGCCGGGCCAACTTCCCCGGGCAGGTCCGCCTGGGCGAGCCCTTCACGATTGAGACCGAATGGGCCAACGCGGGCGTCGCGCCGTGCTACCCGGGCGGCTTCGTTGGCTTTGCCTTCAAGGACGAGCAGGGGGGCATCGTCGCGGCGTTTGCCGACGAGTCGTTCAACGTGCGCGACCTGCAAGTTGGCCCGTCCGGCCGGGCGCCGACGCAAACCCTCGTTTCCCGCCTGGTCGTGGCCGAGAAAACGTACGGATTCGCTCCCGGCACGCAGGGCGGGACGTACGATCTGTATGTATCGGTCGGCCGCCTGGATGCCACGCCTGTCATTGCCCTGCCCCACGGCGACGACGACGGACATCGTCGCTATCGACTGGGCAAGGTCACAGTCCTGCCCCGCGCCAACTGAGGCGAACCGCCGCCCGCCGCCGCGGGAACGAGCCCGTAGCGTGGCGGCATGGGTATGCGTTTCGGACCACGGGATGTCCGAATGCTCGCTTCGATCTCAGCGCTCTGGGCCATCGAGGCAGCCTGCTTTGTCGCGCGCGGCCGCTCCAAGAAAAGAAGAGACGCCAGCCAGCCAGAAGCCGGCGTCTCCTATTCCCGGTCAAGTGCCGAAGGCCGCCTGACCCGGGCAAAGAGAGAGCACGGGCTTTGCCTATGAGCGTATCTCGATAATCTGTTGTGCCCGGGCGGCTGCCGTTCCGTAAATCCCATCGACATGGCAATCCAGCAGGTAGTAGCCTGACGGCAGAGGGGCACAGAGATTCGGATCCTCCGGGTCGGCCCCGGGGCGCTCGTCAGGATCGATGGATGGGTCCTCTCGAAGGGGGATCTCCAGCGTGGAGATGATCTGGGTGCTGTGGCCCGGTACCTGGGCCGAGCGCAGGAGAGACAGGTTGTATCGCGTGGGCTGCGGACAGTTGCTTATGACGGTTCCATCCGGCTGCATTTCCGCGGTGCAGATAACCGGCCCTTGATCGAGCCGAGTCAGTGTCACGTAGCCGATGATTATTGACGGGATCGGCATGGAACCAGGGTCGTTCGGTATGGGTGGGTCGAAGGTGGGCTCATCGGGTCCGATGCCGACGTAGATCGAGAATGAGCCTTCATTGAGCAGTCTCACCGTCAACCTTGCCGTCTCGGTGCTGTGGTAGACCCGCTGGTCGGTGGTCGCCTCGACGCGGAAGAGGGAGTCGGCCGGCACTTCGGCGCTTAGTTCAGCCAACGTGGCATCTCCCATGGCCGGGCGGCCGGGTGCGGCCGCGAAAAGACCGATGGCCAGCCCTAACATGGGCAGGACGCCCAGAAGTGTTCGCTCTACTTTCGTGTTCATGGTGCAACTCCTCACGTACTCTTACGGTTGATGTGGTCCCCGTGCAGAAACGGTCTGCCCGTGGGATATCGAGCTACAGTAATAGTCCCGGAGTCGCCGGAACCTTACGCTGTGCCTCGGCGGAACTGATACTTTTTCCGGGGCCACGGGAACGCACGGTGCCGCGTTGGCTGAGATGCCGCAGGTCCTGTAAGGTGGTCCAGGAGAGCCACCTGCCCGGCAAAAGTGGCTCAGCATTCAGAAAAAGGCGGAAAAAAAGGTGTAAGGAATGCGAGGCTGTCGGACTATACTGGTATAGGTTGTAAGCTCAATTCTGGAGAATGGACCGGGCAGGCGCGGATGGGGGGTGCGGGAATCCATGTTGCCATGCCCATCCGGGACGTGCGCCGCCGTTTTTGCTTCTCTGCGCGCGTGTCTGGAAGGACGAAGCCGGGGCGGTGCGGAGACCTGCCGGAGGCGGCACGTTGTCAGAACCGGATGAAGGAGAAATGCGCGGAACGCGACGAGTGAATGACAGTACAGCGGAGAGACAGACACAACATGAGCAACGACCAGGACTGCGTTGAGTTGGTCCGGCGGGCCCAGCGCGGGGAGCAGGACAGTCGGGATCGGCTTACCTGCCTGGTGGCGCCGAGCATGCGCACCTACCTGTACCGACTCACGTTGGCGCCCGATCTGACGGAGGACCTCCTGCAGGAAACGCTGTTGCATATGCTTGAATCGCTGGAGGATTTGAAGCGGGCCGAAGCGTTCTGGCCCTGGCTGTACCGGACCGCCCTCGGCAAGGCCCAGCATCATTTCAGGGACAGACAGATGCGGCGCAAGGCGGCCGATCCCTCCGTGGCGTGCGTTTCACCGGCGCGGTCCTCCGCCTCGTCGGACGAGAACGATGGTCTCAGTGCGCTGCTTCGGCGGGAGCTGATCGAGGCGCTGTTTGAAGCGATGGGCCGGCTGAGCTTGCGTCAGCGCGCGGTTGTCGTCTTGCGCTGTTTTGAGCAGAAGCCGTACGCCGATATTGCGGCCGTCATGGGCTGCAGCGAGATTGCCGCGGAGGTGTTGTTCTTCCGGGCGAAGCGCTCGTTGCGACGGCATCTGTCCCATCGGGGATTCAAAGCAGGCCTCCTGGGCGTCGGCTTGGGGATGTTCGCTCGTGAAACGAGTTCCGTGGCGGGTTTCATAGCCGGCCCGGTCAGCGGCGCCAGCCTGAAAGTCGGCGTGGTGGCCCAGGTGATCGGCGCCGCCGGCATGCCATTTGGCGTCGGCATGGGAATTGCGGCGACCGTGGCTCTTGTGGCCATCATCGCGTGGGGCGCGATCGGTCACGGAGAATCCCGGATGGCCCGGCGTTCTCCCGCAGCACAGCCGGTTCAGGAGCAGACCTCCGTGGTCTTTGATTATCCCTCTCGCTTGCTCCATGCGTATGACCCCGACGGAGACGGTTGGGAGGTTATCGAGGCCGATCAGGTCGTTTCCATCCCCGCGGATCCGAACGAGTGGCTTGTCGGGCCGCCGCCCTCGGCCCAGTCTTCGGTGGTCATGCCGGTAGGACACTGGATTGAACTGGAGTTCGACGGTCGCATTCTGGACGGGCCCGGCGATGACATTGAAGTGGTTGAATGGGGCGCCAACGGGGAAGAAGCAGATATCTTCGTCACAGATGGAGGAGACAGATTGCATTTCGTCGGCGTGTTGAAGGCACCTCTGGCCGGCCTGCAAGTGGACGCGGCGGTCGGCTTCGATATTGCCGCCGCTGCGGCGTCCTTCGTCCCGCGGGCCGTACGCGTGGTGAGTCGCACGGGAGGGGGAGGAACGCCGGGATTCGACCTGCATTGCGTACGCGCAAGGATCGAAAAGGCGCCGCCTCAGAATTGAGCCGCCCGCTTGAGAGGCGTAAGGAGTACGGGACACATGAACGAACGTAACGGATGGACGCTGCTGGAGCTTCTGGTGGTCATTGCCATCGTTGCGCTGCTGGTGTCGATCTCCCTGCCGGCTCTGCACCTCGCCAGGCGCCAGGCCCGGACCGTGATTTGCCTGTCCCGGCTGAGGCAGTCGGGGAGTGCCGCCGTCGTGTGGGCCGACGAAAATGGAGGGTGCACGCCTCCTTCAAGCAGACGATGGCAGGTGGATTTGCGGCTGCATTCTCCGGACAAGGCCAACGAGATCCTCTTCTGCCCGATGGCCACCCGATTCGCGTCGGAGGGGGCCCGACAGCCGTTTGCCGCCTATAACGCGTTCAGCTTCGGGGACTCTTTCTCCGCTGCATTTGGTGACGGGGGGGGCGGTCTGTTCCTCGCCCCGGATACGTATTGTGGCTACGGCAGTTACGGGATCAACGGCTGGGTGAGCAATCCGCCGTCTCAGGTCAAGATCAATGCGCGCGGGGGTCCCGTGGCGGATCATTGGAGGCGGATGGCTGTCAGCCGGGGGGACGCCGTCCCTCTATTCCTGGATGCCAGGTGGGTCGATGGCTTCCCCCACCACGACGACCCGCCGCCGGGATGCGTCGACGCCGATGGGCCCATGGCCGGCCCCGGTGCACAAGGGCAAATGAGCGTCTTCTGTCTGGACCGACACGACGGATCTGTCAACGGTGTATTCCTGGACTTGGCGGCGCGAAAGATAGGATTGAAGGAACTCTGGAAGCTGAAATGGCACCGCACGTATGACACAGACGCTCCCGTTCCCGAGTGGCCCGGGTGGATGAAAGCGCTCAGAGAGTACTGACAGCCACGTTGTTCGGAGGTGCATCAGCCACAGCGATCGGCAGGGCGGTCGGTTGGGGATTGCGGATTGTGGGGGTGGGCTGGCCGGCGCGTCCGGCGTCGGCTATAATGAGCATCTCGTTTGATTGCCGCTGGTGTCCGTATTTCAGATGATCCTGTCTGCGGAGTAGACGATGGCGGAAGCTGGAAGGTTGTTGGCGACTTGTGCGGTTGTGGTCCTCTCATTGATGTCGATGTCGAGCGCCGCGCGTCCCGACGGTGAGATCTCTCCGGAAAACGAAGTCCGCGCGCCCGCTGCGAAGACGACCATCAACTCGATTGGCATGAAACTGATCTACGTCAAGCCGGGCGAATTCTTCATGGGCAGTATCGAGACGCCGGAGGAGCTGTCGAAGAGGTACGGCGCCCGGATATACGCCTATGAGGGCGAGGTCCCCTGCCAGCTCGTCGTGCTGACCGAGGGCTTCTGGATGGGGCAGACGGAGGTGACGCGGGGACAGTTTCGCACGTTCGTCGCCGAAACCGGCTACCGCACGCACGCCGAACGCCACAAGGTCGGCGGCGGCATCGACGAACAGGGCTGGCGCTGGATCGAGGGTTTGAACTGGGACGATCCGGGCATCCCGCAAACCGACGAGCACTCCGTCGTGCAAATCTGCTGGGAGGACGCGGTGGCGTTTTGCCAATGGCTCAGCAAGAAGGAACAGCGTCAGTACGACCTGCCCACGGAAGCCCAGTGGGAGTATGCCTGCCGCGCCGGCACGGATACGGCCTATAGCTGGGGCGACGACCTGGCTGACGGCAAGCTCTACGCCAACATGGTCGATGATGCGACCCGCAGGTGGATCAAGCAGTTCGGCGTAAGCCTTGACGACCGCTGCCCCTATGACGACGGCTTCGCCACCACGGCCCCGGTCGCGAGCCTCCGGCCCAATCCCTGGGGTTTCTACGACATGCACGGCAACGTCAACGAATGGTGTCGCGACTGGTACGACAAGGAGTATTACGCCAGGGGTCCCGGCTTCGATCCTCCCGGTCCGGTTTCCGGCGCGTACCGCTCGCTACGTGGCGGCTCCTGGATCCGCCACGGCCGTATCTGCCGCTCCGCATCCCGCCACAGTATCTCACCCCTGTTTCGCAGCGTCGCCCGCGGTTTCCGCGTCATCTGCCGCGAAGCCGCCGACGAAATTCAGGGCCAGCCTCGCTCTTCTTCGTCCGGTCAATAGAAGCTCTGGTTGCCGCTGAGGACTCTCGGCTCGGTCCGGTCGCCCCAGTCGTTCATGAGTTCCACGTCATAGTGCGAACGGCTCTTCCATTCGACGTGTCCGTCTCCGAAGCAGCGGTTCATCCCGGTGATCGCGGGCGGGCCGGTGTCCATGTGGCCCCAGTTAAACAGCTCCGGGTCCCGGTGCACCGACGCGCCGTGCTTGCCGTGATTGTAGAGATAGCCGTTCGTGCCGCCCAGTCGGAAGCACGCGTCGGTCACGACGATCCGGTCGCCGGTGAGCTGCTTCTCCGTCAAGTCCTGCGGGTGAGTGACGTTGTCGGGGTAGAGGTCCATGCGCGCCCAGTAGGCGTACTCCATCACGATGAACTGCGCCGAGTCCCAGTGCTCGTGGGTCATCCAGTAGTAATCCATCTTGTTGGCGGGACAGAGCCAGACGTCCCCGAGATCGCGCTTGGCATAGTCGAAGCCGGGCATGTAAGGGCCGAATGCCGGCAGGCTGAACTCTCCGGGGTGAGCCTTGGCCCGAGCCTCGGTGGCCCAGGCGATGATTCCCTCGGGGCCGGCGCCCCAGGTATTGTCCGTTTCGAGGAGTCGCCCGTCGTTTTCGCCGACGTAGGTCGAAATCGCGATGCCCCATTGTCTCAGGTTGGAGCTGCACGCCACCCGTCGCGCCTGGTTCCTGGCGATCTTCAGGGCCGGCATCAGGATGCCCATCAGGACCGCAATGACCGCGATCACGACGAGCAGCTCAATCAACGTGAAGCCTTCACGGCGTCTCATGGTCTATCCCTCACGGTTGTGTGACATTTGGAGACGGCTGACGACCACCTTGCGACCGGCGATGCTGCGGCCCGCAGCGTCGTGCCTTCTATTGCTTGCTTTCAGTTTCCGCGTAGACCCGCACGTAATCCACCTCCATCACCGACGGGTTCGGGGTCTTGTCGATGGGCCAGCCCGGACCCAGGGCCAGGTTCAGCAGCAGCATCAACGGTTTGTTATGCTCGACAGGGGTCTTGCTGCGCCAGACTTCGATACCATCGAAGTACATGGTGATCCATTCCGGATCGATCAGGCACCCGTACCTGTGGAATCCCGTGGAGGCTTCATTGTGTTTCGTGGTGATGGTGCTGCCCTCGCTGCGATGCGGCTTCGGCTGCCAGACGTGTATGGTCGCGCTGAAGGAGTTGGGGGTGCGGCCGTAGTATTCGAAAATGTCGATTTCCACGGAGCCGTCCCGGCCGGCGGTCTTGTCCCTGCGGTTGTAGCTGGAGCAAAGCCAGAACGCCGGCCACACACCGGGACCCGGTGGCAGCTTGGCCCGGATCTCGAAGTAGCCGTACTGTTGAGAGAAGCCATGGCCCAACGGATCGTTGGAGGCCAGCAGCCCGGACGACCATTTCTCCGTTTCGTCCTTTCCGGCTTCGATGCGGAGGATGCCGTCCTTGATCGTGAAGGGGAAGTCGGGCCCCGGATCGGCGAAGCGGGCGTCGCCAAAATCTCCCGCCCAGGGTGTATGGGCGATCCAGCGGGTCCCCGGACCCCAGGCCGAGACACCCAGCGGCCCGTCGAATTCCTCCCGGAAGGTCAGGCGAAAGCCCGAGAGATCCAGCGTGGGAGCCTTCTCCGTATCGGCCGGCGGCCAGGGGGCCTGCGAATCGATCTTCAGCAGACCGACCTGAAAGCTGTCGCCTCCCAGGGGCGAGACTCCCGGCCCAGCGGTCAGCGGCATCCGAGCCGAGCCGCTATACAATCCCATGAGAATCCGGTACTGCCCGTCGCTGATGTGGGCGGGAATCACCAGGCGCCGCTCGTACGTGACGGTCCCTTGCCACCCCGGCGTGGACGTCCCAACGGGCGGCGTGTGGTCGTCCTGCAAGACCATACGCCGCTGGTCGTCAACGATGTGCACAAACGCCTTATGGGCGGTGCCGGTCGGCCCGGCGGCCTTCCAGGTATACCGCATTGTTACGGCCGCACCGGCAGGCACCGCCCCCGGCCGAACGAGCACGGGGAGAATCGTTGTCCCGACATGATCTTGCTGCCCCGCGAGGTTCACCTGGCTGCAAATCAGCAAGAGCAGGCCGGCCACGCGAACCATGAAACCATTGATGATTGCACAATTCTCTCTGGGCATAAGGAGGAGTATACGAACAATGGCAGGGGTGTCAAATAAGGCGATCATTCCGCGATCTCCAGGTCGGCCAGGTAGATGGCGGTGATGGTTCTGCCGCCGGCGTCCTTTTCGTGGGAGCTATACCATGAGACCAGGGCTCGGGTGGGGCTTAGCTCGACGAAGCCGGGGTAGGAGTTGTCGCCGCCGCTGGGCAGCACGGCGAATTCGTGCAGCCGGTCGTTCACGAGCCAGCACAGCGAGGTCTTCGGTCCTTCGTCGCCGATGATCTTGCGTCCGCCGACGACGTAGCGTCCGCCCCAGCGCGTCAGCAAGGGGCCTCCGATGTAGCGGTCGAGCTCCTGGCGCTGCCACTTCGTGTACGGCCTCTCGGAGCGCAGCAGTTGGGCCTTGTCCCGGCCGCGCCGGCCGATGGCGACGATGCTCCCGTCGGGCTCGAACTGAAACGCCGTCTCGTCGCCGCGGACTTCCTGGAACAGGGTGCGGGTGCGCCAGATCAGGCCGTCGTCGCTTTCCAGCATCGCCGATTCGACCATCG
>JAFGCA010000286.1 GCA_016932895.1 Sedimentisphaerales bacterium
CCTTGACAGACAGGAGGCCGCTGCATAAAGTCGTCCCCTGTTGCCCGGCCGCAGGTCGAATTCCAACGACAAGCGGGACAACTTCATCAGGCGCAGGCGACCACCGTGATCTGCCCGACCTGCCAGCGAGAGATTGGCATCCTGGAAGCGGCCGGGAACACGACCGAAGGACCACAGACGGGTTTCCTCGATGGGCTGCGACTGTTCCTGGAAGGCGCCTTCTCCTGGTAGATCGTGGACGCGGTGGAAAATTACGTAGTCTCCGCAGTTGTCCATGAAAGCCGACGGACTCTATAATAGGTGATACTTGCTGCTGTCCAGACTGACTATGTGCGGTGATTCTCCGGTGCAGGTATGGAGACTCGCAAATGGCACACTTACCTTGGCGAGTGGTTCCGATTCAAGACGTGCGGGTCGCGGGCATCATATTTCTGACACAGAAACGCGTTGCCGCACGGCACTCAAATGCCCCAGCGTTCCGTGGCATGGGGTACTTCAGGCACATGACCGTTGGGTTCAACGGGTAAGGAGGTCTGACATGGATTCTCTCTTTTCGTGCAACAAGCGCGCGGCAGGTCTGGTACTGGTGACGATCACGGCAACGGCCTACGCTGCTGTGACTCTGCCGTCCGGAGAGTATTCCGGGGTGCGAGACTACTCCGGCCAAAAGGTAATCATCCCGGCAGGCGTCACAATTCGCGTCAAACCGTACGGGCGAGGCAACGACCTTTCGGCAGGACGGCTGACTATCATTGCTGATGAGATCACTGTGGCGGGCGTCATCGACGCAGCAGGAGCAGGGTATGGAGGTGGAGGCGGAGGCGCCGGTGCTCACGGCAATTTCCTGTCCGGCAACGGAGGCAGCACCGGACAGGACGTCAGCATTGATGGGGTGCAGGGAACCGACGCGCGCGACGACAGAGGCGGCGCCGGTGGCGCCGGAGGAGGATACGGAGGCGGTGGGGGCGGCTGCGGAGGAGCATGGAGCAACGCCATGTCCGCCGGCGGGAAAGGATCGACCGGAGGCGGGGACGGGGGACTCGGGCTTGACATGGTACCGTATCAAGGCGGCGGCGGCGGTGGCGGTTCCGGCGACGGCCAGGCGGCCGAAGACGGAGGGGTGGTGACCGGAGGTATGGGCAGCGCCGGAGGGGGGCGCGGTGGTGATGGTGCAAGTGACGCGCAGACATATTGGGATGGTGGAGGCGGTGGTGGCGGTGGGGGAGGGCCCTTCGGCGGCGATGGAGGTTTCGGCGGAGATCGTTCGCATATCGATGGATACCCCGGAAAGCCAGGAGGCTACCTTGCCCGCGGGCTCAATGGGGATACCTCCGCGGACTTCTCCGTGTTCATGGGAAGCGGCGGTGGCGGAGGCGGTGGCGCCAACCAGGGAGGTCAGGTAGCGGACCCATGCCAGCCTCTGGCCAAGGGCGGTCCTGGCGGCGTGGAGGGGGGCAATGGCATTCACGGTGCCGGTGACGGTGGCGGCGGTGGCGGCGGTGGCGGGGCAGCCGGTGGGGGCATGATTAGCCTCAAGGCCATTACGCGTATCGACATTGTGGGCGAGTTGGATGTCGACGGTGGTGGAAAGGCTGAGTTGAAAGCCGGCTATGGTGCCGGTGGTGGCATCCTGCTTGCAGCGCCCACGGTAACCATCGCGCAAGGTGCCGTTAGCTCTCTGGGGGGGAACATGATCGGCGCGGGCACCTCGTCAAATGGAGGCAGCCTCAAGATATTTGCCGACCGCATAGTCGGTACCGAAGATGTGCAGGCCAATGTGGGACGGCTCTTCACGAGCCCTTATAGCGCGGACATCGGATACCCCTCGGTGGCATACAATCCGGTGCCTGTCGATGGGGCTCAAGGCGTAAGCCCGTCGGTCCTGCGCTGGCAGGCGGGCCGTACGGCGGCATACCACGATGTCTATTTCGGGCTCTATCCGAACCTTAGTATTCGCGCCTTTGTTGGACGCCAGGAGGCGACGGAGTACACCATCCCCTTCGTCCTCGATCCCGGCACGACGTACTACTGGCGGGTGGACGAGGTGGAGGCGGACGGCACGACTGTCTATCCGGGTGAGGTCTGGAGCTTCACGGCCGGAGAGCCTGTTGAGCAGGTCTTGACGATTTCCTCGTACGGCGAGGGTTCGGTGCTGACGCCGGGTGAAGGCCAATTCCAGGTCGGCCAGGGGACGGTGTTGACGATCGAAGCGGCACCCGCAGATTCGGCCGCGCAGTTCCAGGCCTGGACTGGCTCGGCGGTCAGCCAGGGCAAGGTCCAGGACCCCAGCGCTGCGCGGACCACCGTGCTCGTCGATAGCGACTACACCCTGACCGCCGTCTTCACCCCGAGAGCGGACGGACCGGCCCTGGGCTTCTCGATCGGCGAGATCGAAGTCGACGACCCCGATGAGTTCACCTACCGGGTCACCACCAACAATACGCCGGAAGCGACGTTCGTCGAACGCGTGACAGGCCTCGAACCCGACCCGAACGGTATGGTGCGGATGCAGGTCGTCCACGCGGAGCCGGCCCGGGCCAAGCTGCGGTTCGGACCCTGCACCTCTGAACGTGTGCTGGTACAGTTTCAGTATCTCTTCGAGAGTCCGCAAGCCGTGGAGCTGATCGTGTATCTGTCGGATGTCCCGGACCTGCTGGCGCCTGATGATCCGCAGTGGCAGGCCCACTATGCGGAGATCGGCCGCGTGCCCGCTCCGCCGACGGGGCGGCCCGGCGCCTTCGGCAGCGAGCGTTTCGGGACGTTCCAGACCTGGGCTCAGGTCCAGGGATTGGATTTGAGCAATGGCACGTGGGTGGAGCTGGAACTGATCGAAGCGCCCACCCAAGGCATGGCCGCCTTGGACGACGGCGGAGGCTCCGTGTTACTGGACGATCTGATTGCCCAGGTCAACTGCTATGGCTCGTGCCTGAACGTAACGTGGGATACGGACAACGTGGATTGGCAGGACCTGGCGTTGGTGATGGCCTGGTGGGGCGCGACCACGGAGTTGGACGCGGACGGTCTGGGCGGACATTGCCTCGAGGGCATCTTCAGCGACGACGGCTACGTGGATCTGTTCGACATTACCTCCTGGACCTGGGCGTTGGAGGACCTCTCGCGGGTGGATTGTCCCAGTGGCTGCCGTCGGGATTTTCCCCTGGCCGCGGGTACGCCGGGCTCGGTCGGCAGCACGTCGGTGCATGCCTCAGGGCTGACCACGACGGCAACCAGCCTCTGGCCCCGGCAGTTGTTGGTTCTGGGCATACCCCAAGGGACCGCGACCGGCGCCGAGATCCAGGAGCATTGCTTCCATCTGTTCGACCAGGAACCCAACTGCGTCGCGGCCTACGGTGCAGCCGGTCTGCCGGTCTCCTGTGACGTGCGGGTCGTGGCCGGTCCCGGCGGGCAGGTGTATCTGGTCAGTACCGAGCAAGGCGTCTTGCAGTTGTCGGACGTCGCGGCCACGCCGGTGATCGCTCCCGGCTCGGCCGGCTACGATGACGAGCCCCGTTATCACGATGTGGCGACGGTCTACGTTGGTATCCAGGGGCAAGGCGAGAGCAGCTTCGGCCGGCCGCTTCTCGATGTGGCCTTCGATGCCCAGGGGTATGCATATGTCGTCCCGGTTGTGGTTGAACCCGTGGGCCGGGAGCCATACGTCTCGGCTGCCAAGCTGCGGTTGGGCGGCACCGGCACGTCCTGGCAGGTGATCCAACTCTACGACGACCCGCCGGCCGCCGCCGACAATCAACGGCGCAACTACCTGCGGGAGATTGAAGTCGATGACGCCAACAACGTGTACGTGCTGAACGTCCATGCGCTCAACGAGAGCTGCATCCTCTGGCAGTACGACGGAGCAGGTACGATGCAACGTCGGGTAGCCCTGACCGGTCCGAACGCACCGGTGCGTGTGGAAGACCCGGTGGCCTTGCACGTCTCGCAGGACGGCGGGACCGTGTACGTTGCCAGCGGCCAGTATGGCCGGCACGACCCGACCCGCTCGATGGTCTATGGCCTCTCGACGGCAGACTTCTCGCTGACCCGCACGATCACGATCGAGCAGATGGAGTTGGCCACGAGCCTCACGGAGGCACCGGGCCCGGCGCCGGAGGAGTGGTCGTTGTGGGTGGCCGGCTTCCGCAAGACGGGGTCGGCCGGGAGTATCAGCGACGTGTCGTACATCCCCTACGCCGCGAAGGTTCCGGCCGACGTCAACACGGTCCAGGCCGTCGACCTGTCCGGCCGAGGCCAGCACAATCTCGCCCTGACCACCTCCATCATCTGGACAGGAGAGCAGCAGTGAGCAAGTCCGATCGAACGAACCTGGGCGGTTCGCACCGCCGGTTCTGCATGGGTTGCTCACAGAGGCTGCGGAGAATTACGTGTTTGGCACAGTGGACCGTTTGCCATCAGGATGCTACAGTCAAGGAAGACACCACAGGAATCAGTGCGTCACATGGGCAATTCAGGACGTGCGGCCCTGCTGCAATACGGAATCACAAGGGGCAGACCAGAGGACTTACGCCAGACTTGGCGGATGGCATTGGGCCTGTTCACACGATTTAAGACGCCTTGTTGGAGGAAGAGAACGATGCGTTGTGCAAGTCTCGCAGCAAATCAACCGTGGCGCAAACAGCTCTACCCGCACCGCTTCATTCTCATTGGCTTGGTTCTCGTGTCTACGGCCACTGCACAACCGGTCTATTTTGCCGACGCCACACTCAAGTCGGTCGTGGAACAAGCTTTGGGGATCACGGATCCCACGGTCGCCGATATGCAGACGTTGTACGGAACGTTGTTCGCACACGAGAAAGGCATCACGGATCTTACGGGTCTTGAGTATGCCGTCAACCTCGGATCCCTCTGGATCTACAACAACGAGATCACAGACCTCAGTCCTGTGGCCAGCCTGACGAACTTGATCTACTTATATCCGGCCGGCAATCAGGTGCATGACGTTAGCCCCCTGGCTGGACTTGCTCGACTGGAGCGTCTTGGCCTTGAGAACAACCAGATAACCGATATCAGTTCTCTGGCCGGTCTCACCAACCTGGTTGAACTAGGCATTGAGAACAACCAGATCACCGACGTGTCAGCGGTGGCAGGGATGACACAGTTGACACGACTAAGTGCGCACACGAATGAGATCGTTGATGTCACTCCGGTAGGTAGTCTGACCAAGCTCACGTACTTGAATCTGTCCGGCAATCAGGTCCAGGACATAAGCGCGTTGGCGGGACTGACGAACCTGAGCACTCTGGATTTGCGTGGGAATCCGCTCAACGCCGCTGCCTGTGCAACTTACATCCCTCAAATCCAGGCAAACAACCCTGGCATCAACCTTTTGTACGACCAGTGTGCGTCACAGTATTACACGCTGACCCTATCTTCAACGTGGGGTGGCTCGATCACTACCCCAAGCGAAGGCGCCTATCAATGTGACCAGAATAGTACTGTGGCTGTCAGCGCCGCGCCTGATCCCGGCTATGAGTTCACCCATTGGTCGGGCACGGCTGTGGACGCCGGGAAGGTGGATGATCCCAGTTCAGCCAGCACCTCGGTCTTCGTGGATACGGACTATACGCTCCAGGCGAATTTCAGTGCCAGCAGTGTACAGCACACTTTGACGATTTCGTCGACCGAGGGAGGCTCTGTTGAGCCCTCCGAAGGGACATACCAATACGCGCATGGGACGACCGTCCAACTGACCGCGACAGCCAATTCCACCTACGCCTTTAGTCATTGGTCGGGCAGCCTCTGGTCATCTTCGAACCCTCTGACCGTCACGCTGACGTCGGACTTGAACGTGCGAGCTAATTTCATCAGCAACGCCACTCCTCAGCACACGCTGTTGATCTCCTCGACCACGGGAGGAACGGTATCACAACCGGGCGAGGGCAATCTTCAATACCCCGAGGGCACGGTCGTGACAATCGTTGCCGTGGCGGATGCAGGGTTCTCCTTCAGCGTTTGGACAGGGACGGCAGTGGACTCAGGAAAGGTAGCCAGCCCCAGCACCGCCAGCACTACGCTGAC
>JAFGCA010000287.1 GCA_016932895.1 Sedimentisphaerales bacterium
ATGTTGAAAGTCTTCGATGTGGAATGGAACTCGACGGCCACGTCGATCGCACCCGGGACCTGGAGAATGCTGGGCGGGGGATCGCCGAAGTAGAGGTCGTTATACGCCGCATCCTGGGCCACGATGATGTCGTGTCGTTTGGCGAAATCGATGACTTCGGCGAAGAAATCGAGGCTGGCCAGCGCGCCCGTGGGGTTGTTGGGGTAGTTGATGAACATCAGAGCCGCGTTGCGCGCCACGTCCTCGGGGATGCTCTCCAGGTCGGGCAACCAGTCGGTGACCTCGGACAACTCCATAGTGTACGGTTCGCCGCCTGCCAGCAGCGTCGCGGACCGATACACCGGATACCCCGGCTCCGGCACTAGGACGACCCGCCCCGGATTGACGATCGCCAGCGGCAGGTGACCGATACCCTCCTTCGAGCCGATCAACTGCCGGATCTCCCGTTGCGGATCCAGCGTCTGGCCGTAGCGGAGTTGGAAGTAGGCGGCAAAGGCGTGGCGAATCGCGGCGGAGGGCTCGTCAAAGGCGTAGCGGTGATTCACCGGGTTATCGAGCGCCTGCTTCATGCGGTTGATGATGAAATCCGGCGTCGGCAGGTCGGTGGCGCCGACTCCGAAATCAATCACGTCCTTGCCGGCGGCAATAGCGGCCTGTTTGCGGCGGCCGATTTCGACGAACAGGTACGTCGGCAGCGCCTGAAGCCGTTGAGCTGGTTCGAAGAGCATATGCACTCCGCAGGAGACCAGAAGCGTGGACAACCACAGGTTCGGTGAGTCTACGCCATGGCAAGGGGGCGGACAAGACTGGCGAAACATCGCGACTATCGCCGCCCATCGGGTAGCATCAACTTAAAGAGGTCGATATAATTAATCATTTCCGTCTACGCCGGCGCGAGGGCCCGACGGATGTGCCCGGCACGCCTGTACGATAGGGAACCCAGCATATGATCCCCTCACCGAGGCTGCGGTTGGCCTTGGAACAACCTCCTGGCGAGTTGATACGATGTGTACAGCGACGGCAAAGGGCGTCCAACCGGACGGCCCTTCACCTCACTCTGTCGAAGAACTCTCGGATGTTGCGGTGCGCTTTGCCGGTGATTCCGGTGACGGCATGCAGCTTGTGGGAACGCAGTTCACGAACACGACGGCGGTGTTTGGGAACGACGTGGCCACTTTCCCGGATTACCCGTCCGAGATCCGTGCCCCCGCGGGTACGCTGGCGGGCGTCTCGGGCTTTCAGATCCGGTTTGGCGACCACGATGTGCGCACCCCGGGTGACCGCGTCGACGCCCTGATCGCGATGAATCCCGCCGCCCTGAAAGTGAACATCCGCGACTTGCGCGATGGCGGCCTGCTGCTGGTGGACACCGACGAGTTCACCGAGCAGAACCTCAAGCGCGCCAAGTTCGACACCAACCCGCTCGAGGGCGAACAGCTCGCCCTGTTCCGGGTTTACAGAATTCCGATCTCCAGCATGACCATGGATGCCGTGCAGGAGGCCGGGCTGGCCCCGAAACAGGCACACCGCTGCAAGAACTTCTTCACGCTCGGGCTGGTGCTGTGGCTCTACGACCGCCCACTGGACACGACCCTGAACTGGGTCAACACGAAGTTCGGCAAGATCCCGTCTGTGGCGCATGCCAACACCCTGGCGCTGAAGGCCGGCTACAACTTCGCCGAGACGGCTGAGATGTTCCCCGTGCGCTACCGCGTGCGTGAGGCCAAGCTCGAGCCGGGCCATTACCGCAACCTGACCGGCAACCAAGCCACCGCCCTGGGGCTGATCACCGCGGCCCGACTCGCCGGCAAGCCGCTGTTCTATGGCAGCTACCCGATCACGCCGGCCAGCGACATCCTGCACGATCTGGCGGCCCACAAAAACTACGACGTGCGCACGTTCCAGGCCGAGGACGAGATCGCGGCCATGGCGTCGGTGGTCGGTGCGGCCTACGGCGGAGCCATCGCCGTCACCGGCAGCAGCGGCCCGGGCGTGGCTCTAAAGACCGAGGCCCTCGGACTCGCCGTCATGACCGAGTTGCCCTGCGTGATCGTCAATGTGCAACGCGGCGGCCCCAGCACCGGCCTGCCCACCAAGACCGAGCAGGCCGACCTCTTCCAGGCGGTCTACGGCCGTAACGGCGAGTGCCCCATCCCGGTGCTGGCCGCTCAGTCCGGGCCGGATTGCTTCTGGTCCGCCATCGAGGCCGTGCGCGTCGCCATCAAGTACATGACGCCCGTGATCCTGCTTACTGACGGCTATCTTGCCAACGGATCCGAGCCCTGGCGCATACCCGATGTCAAAGATCTGCCGAAGATCGAAGTCACGCACCCCACCGATCCGACCGGTTTCGCGCCGTACCAACGCAACGAGTGGGGCGCCCGACCGTGGGCGATCCCGGGAACGCCCGGCTTGGAGCACCGCATCGGCGGCCTCGAAAAGTCAGACATCAGCGGCCACGTCAACCAGTCACCGGAGAACCACCAGCACATGGTGGGCCAACGGGCCCGCAAGGTGGCCAACATCGTCAACGACATTCCCGACCAGAAACTGCACGGCGAGGAGTCGGGCGACCTGCTGGTGGTCTCGTGGGGCGGGACGCATGGTGCCGTACGCTCAGCCGTAGCGATGGCCCAGCGCGAAGGACTAAGCGTCACGCACATGCACATGCGCTGGCTGTTCCCGATGCCGCGCAACATCGGAGACATTCTGAAGCGCTTCAAGCGTGTGCTGGTCTGCGAGTTGAACATGGGACAACTGCGCCAGATTCTGCGCGCCAGCTACCTCGTGGACGCCCAGGGTCTCAACAAGGTCAAGGGACGACCTTTCATGATCTCGGAAGTCTACGACGAAATCGTCAAGGTCATTGGAGGCAAGTAGCCGTGGCAACCTCAGTAGCGCTAACCGTCAAGGATTTCAAAAGCGACCAGGAGGTCAAGTGGTGCCCCGGCTGTGGTGACTACTCTATTCTGGCCCAGATCCAGAAGACCATGCCCGAGATGGGAATACCACGTGAGAAATTCGTGGTCGTCTCCGGCATCGGCTGCTCCAGCCGACTGCCATACTACATCGACACCTACGGCTTCCACGGCATTCACGGGCGCGCCCCGGCCATCGCCACCGGCTTGAAACTGGCCAACCCGGATCTTGACGTATGGGTCATGACCGGTGACGGCGACGGGCTCAGCATCGGCGGGAATCACTTCCTGCACACGATCCGCCGCAACGTCGGGTTGAAGATCATCCTGTTCGACAACCGCATCTATGGCCTGACCAAGGGCCAGGCCTCGCCGACGAGCGAGTTCGGCAAACGCACAAAGTCGACACCCTTCGGCTCGATCGAACAGCCGATCCACCCGATCTCGGTCGCAATTGGTGCCGAGGTGACTTTCATCGGCCGCTGCATCGCGACCGACGTGAAGACGTCCAAGCAGGTTTTCGAACGCGCCGCCAGGCACAAGGGCACCGCGTTCGTCGAGGTCTACCAGGAGTGCAAGGTCTACAACAACGGTGCGTATGACTACGCCACTGACCGCCAGACGCACCTGAACAACATCCTGCACCTCGAACACGGCAAGCCGATGATCTTCGGCAAGAACAGCGACCGCGGCATTCGCCTCAGCGGCACCACGCCCGAGATCGTGCAGATCGGCGAGGATTGCTCGGTGGACGACCTGCTCGTGCATGACGAGCGCAC
>JAFGCA010000288.1 GCA_016932895.1 Sedimentisphaerales bacterium
CACGTCACGCTCAAGGGCCTGACGTTCGCGCACAACCGCTACGTCCTGCCCGCGACCGGATACGCCCCCTTCCAGGCCGCCTACGCGACCGACGCGGTCGTCATGGCCGACGGCGCCCGCCACGTGACGATTGCCGACTGCGAGATCGCTCACACCGCCATCTACGGCGTGTGGTTCCGCCAGGGCTGCCAGCACTGTCGGCTGGAACGGTCCTACCTGCATGACCTCGGCGCCGGCGGCGTCCGCATCGGCGAAGGCCAAATCCGCGCCGACGAGAACTCACGCACCAGCCACGTCACGGTGGACAACAACATCATCCGCGCCGGCGGCCGCATCTACACCTCCGCCGTCGGCGTCTGGATCGGCCAGAGCGGCGACAACACCGTCACGCACAACGAAATCGCCGACTTCTTCTACACCGGCCTGTCCGTCGGCTGGCGCTGGGGCTATTCCGACAGCCTCGGCAAACGCAACAACCTCAGCTACAACCACGTCCATCACATGGGCTGGGGCGTCCTCAGCGACATGGGCGGCATCTACACGCTCGGCCCGTCCGAGGGGACCGTCGTCGGCAACAACATCTTCCACGACATCTACGCCTACTCCTACGGCGGCTGGGGCCTCTACACCGACGAGGGCAGCACCGGCATCGTCATGGAAAACAACCTCGTCTACAACACCAAGACGGGCAGTTTCCACCAGCACTACGGCAAGGAGAACATCATCCGCAACAACATCATGGTCAACAGCCTGCTCCACCAGGTCCAGGCGACCCGCGTCGAGGAGCACCTGTCGTTTACGTTCGAGAAGAACATCGTCTACTGGGAGACCGGCCCCCTGCTGGCCGGGCGCTGGCCCCAGGTCAAGGTCGAGATGGACAACAACTGCTATTGGAACGCCGCCGGCAAGGAGATCGACTTCTCCGGGATGTCCCTGGCCGATTGGCGAGAGAAGCTCGGCCGGGACAAGCACTCGGTCATTGCCGATCCGCTCTTCGTCGATCCGGCCGGCCACGACTTCCACCTGAAGCCCCGCTCTCCCGCCTTCAAGCTGGGGTTCAAGGAATTCGACTACGGCAAAGCCGGCGTCTACGGCGATCCGGCCTGGATCGAGAAGGCCAACGAAGTGACCTACCCGCCGCTGGAATGGGCGCCGGACCCGCCGCCGGCGGCCGTCCACGACGGTTTCGAGAAGACGCCCGTGGCCCAAAAGCCACGGGCCCAGGTCAACGTCGAGAACAAAGGGGACGCCATCGTCGTGACGGATGAGACCGCCGCGGCCGGCAAGCACAGCCTCAAGATCACCGACGCCGAGGGCCTCCAGCACGCGTACAACCCGCACTTAGTCTATGCCCCGAATCACGGCACGGGAACGACCCGCTGCGCGTTCGATCTGCGGATCGGCGAGGGCGCCTCGATCAATCACGAATGGCGCGACTGGCGGGGGTCGCCCTACCGCGTCGGGCCCAGCTTCTGGATCAACGGCACGAGCCTCCAGGTCGCCGGAAAGACCCTGCTGGAACTGCCCTTGAACCGGTGGGTACACTTCGAGATCACCGCCGGCCTCGGCGGCAGCGGCAGCGACACCTGGAACCTCGCGGTCACCCTCCCCGGCCGGTCGCCCCGCCACTTCGCCAACCTCAAGAACACCCGCGCCCCATTCGAGAAACTCACCTGGCTCGGCTTCACCTCCAACGCCACCACCGAAACCACCTTCTACCTCGACAACCTGACCATCGAGAATCAGTCCTGAGACCGGATCCCGGAAGTCCCGAACCAACATCACCGCTCAGGCGCCTGTGCCAAGGGCTGAAGTGAAACACCTCCGGAAAGTGTCCCTCCGACGAATTACCTGTTCTTCTTCTCCCGCTTCGCCTGTCGCTTCTCTTTCGTGGTCTTCTGGGGCGATTTCTTCTTCTCTTTTCTCGTGTCTCTCGATTTTGCCATACCGGTTATCTCCTGTACCTCTGGTGGACGAATGTAAATGACGCCAAAGGTATGTACTTAGCCATATTCGCGCTGACAATGCAATAGGCATGTTGCGAAACCAGGCGTCTTCTCACCCGGTGGCAAGGTCGGATTCCGCCGGCCGGGCAGCACGGGATGCGCAGACGGGCGGAAACTATGCAGGACAATCCCGCCCGGGTGACAAAGACACGCGACAAAGTGCCTCGGAGCCCGGAGCGATTCCAGATGCGTGCGCTATTCTACGGCTGGCGCAGGAAGAGCCAAATCCACCCGTGACTTTCGTATTCGCGCGGGAGCTTGCCGCGCAGTTCGCTCATGCGTTGACTGACCTCTCTCATTTCCTCGTAGATCTTCTCCTGCTCCTCCTGGGTGCGGTCGCGTGAGCCGCTCCGCAGTTTCTGAATGACCTTGCCGTATCGCTCGCGAATCGGCTCCAATTCCTTGCGGATCCGTTCGTGCTCGGCCTTTTCCTCGGCCGTGGGCTCGGGCAGGTCGGGCTTCTGGGTCGCGTAGTCCCCCACGAGCAGATCGAGCCGGCCGTCGCCGTTCCAATCCGCGGTGAAGACCTTGGACCGATTCCCGCGCCGTGCCTCTTTCGGGGCGTTTGCTCCATAGCCCACCTCGCCGGGCGCGACGAGCTGGACGGCGGCAGCCAATTTCGGCGATTTGGCGGAACCCGTGTTGCGGAAAAGCAATACACTGCCATCATTGGCGCCGACGAGCAAGTCAAGATCGCCATCGCCGTCCCAATCGGCCGGATGGGGTCCGGCGCGACTGGACACACGCAACGGCTCACCCCCTGCCTCAAGTTGGCGGTCCTTGCCGAAAGCATACGATTTCGCGGTGCCCTCGTTGGGGATCAGGTGCACGTTGCCGCCGATGTCACCCACGATCAGGTCGTAGTCGCCGTCACCGTCCCAATCGACCGCCCGCACGGTGGAGGCCGTACCGGTCGTGGCGATAGGCTTTTCCGGCGTACTCTTGATGCGTTTTCCGCGATACTTGACGAACGTCCCCTCGTCGGTTCGCTCGAACTCGGCATGTCCACGGATGAGAAGTCCCTCGCCGCCGGGTCGCTCTTCGATCCCGCCGCCGATGTTGATGAGATTCCCCTCCTTGTCCTTGATCATCTCGCCGGCCGCGAAGGAGCCGTCCGCCGTACCTCGGAACCAATACAACTCGCCGGGCCAGGAGCCTGAGAGAATGTCCTGATGTCCATCGTCGTCGAGGTCCACAACATGTGGACCGAATCCGATGCATCACCCACTGGGGACGCGGCCGTCCTCGACGCCTTCCTTGAATTTGACCCCGGCCGCCAGCTTGGGCTCGGCGCTCGTCCCTTCGTTGCGATAGATCCACAGGAGACCCTGGCCAAACTGCCCGACCAGCAAATCCTGGACCCCATCCCCGTCAAAGTCAGCCACGCATGGTGCGGCATGGCCAATCTCCGTGTCGATGGGCTTGCCATCGGCCTCCAAACGAATCGGCGCTGCCAGCTCGCTGCCCCCTGCAATACCTGCCGAAATGCCCACTACGGTCAAGACAGCCAAAAGTGTTCTCAGCATCCTGGTCTCCCTTCGGTTAAGGTCAAAGACAAGCCGCATAGGTGTTCACTATCCGACTCCGCTCAGCATACCAGAATCCATCCCGGCACGGCAAGGCCCCTGGACGGAGGTTTTCCGCTTTTCTCTGAAAGGTAGACTCGATCAAGACCGTACCTGTGTGTGAGAGTTCTGCCGAATCTGGATGCGGTCCTTCGCCGGCTTCTGGGGTGGCAGCGCCAAGCGCCAGCCTGGCGATGGGGAACTTGTCTGCTGCGTGTGGAGTTATACAAGCCCCGGGCGTTGCGCCATCGCCAAGCCCTTCGGACTTGACGTTGCCACGCGCGTGACAGGATGGCTTCACAGCCCCCCGTTCCTCGCGAGGTGACGCGGAGGCTACTTGTCGGAGAGCCAGGAGGGTCCCTGCGAGACATCGACTTTGAGCGGGACGTCGAGCTGCATGGCAGTGGTCATTTCTTCGGCGATCCACCGCGCGTGTTGGTCGGCCTCGGCGGCGGGCAGCTCGAAGACCAGCTCGTCGTGGACCTGCAAGAGCATCCGGACCGGCAGGCGTTCGGTCTGGATCTTTCGGTGAATGCTCAGCATCGCCAGCTTGATCAGGTCGGCGGCGGAGCCCTGGATCACGGTGTTGACGGCGAGCCGCTCGGCCTGGGCCCGCCGGCCGGCGTTTCGGATCTTGAGGTTGAGAATCTTGCGGCGCCGGCCCAGAATCGTCTCGGCGTACCCCGTCTGCCGGGCCTTCTCGACGCACTCGTCGAGGAAGGCGCGGATCGACCCGTACCGCGCGAAATAATCCTCGATGAACTGCCTGGCCTCGGCCTGGCTGATCCCGACGCTGCGTGAGAGCCCGAAGGCCCCCTGCCCATAGATGATGCCGAAGTTGACCGCCTTGGACTTCGAGCGCATCTCGCCGGTGACTTCGTCGAGCCCGACGCCGTAGATCTGCGAGGCGACGAACCGGTGGATGTCCCGATCGGCGGCAAAGGCCGCCAACAGCGCCTCGTCTTTCGAGAAATGCGCCAGCAGGCGCAGCTCGATCTGCGAATAATCCGCGCTGAGAATGCAATCGCCCGGGTTTTCGGGCACGAAAGCGCCTCGGATCTTGCGGCCCAACTCCGTGCGTATGGGAATGTTCTGCAGGTTGGGATCGCTGGACGAAAGCCGGCCCGTGGCAGTGACGGTCTGGTTGAAAGACGCGTGCAGGCGCCCGGTCCGCGGGTTGATCATCGCGCCGAGCTTGTCGGTATAGGTGTTCTTGAGCTTGCTCAGCGTGCGGTGCTCCAGCACCAGATCGGCAATCGGGTGCTGGTCGGACAGTTGTTCGAGGACGCCGGCGTCGGTGCTGCGCCCGGTCTTGCCGACGCGCGTGGATTTAAGACCCAGCTTGTCGAAAAGGATCTCGGCGAGCTGCTTGGGCGAATCGATATTGAAGACCTGCCCGGCCTCCTTGTAGATGCGCTCGGCCAGAAATCCCAGCGCATCGCTCAGCTCGCCCGACATGCTGCGCAAAAGGGCCGTGTCGAGCGAAACGCCGTTGTACTCCATCTCGGCCAGGACCTCGACCAGCGGCATCTCGACCTCGCGAAACAGCTTCGCCAGCAGCGGCTCTTCTTCCAGGCATTCGTTGAGATACAGGTACAGTTGCCAGGTAACGTCCGCATCCTCGGCGGCGTATTCGCCGGCGGTCGGCAGATCGACCAGATCGAAGGTAAGCTGGTTCTTGCCCTTGCCGATCAGCGCGACGATGGGAACGCACTCGTAGTTGAGGTAATCCAGGGCCATCGCATCCATCGCATGGCTGGTGCGTCCCGGATCGAGACAGTAGGACGCCACCATCGTATCGAAGTAGATGCCCCCCACCGGCATCCTGGCGTTGCGTAGCACGAGCAGGTCGTACTTGATGTTCTGGCCGATCTTCCGGACACTCTCGTCGGCCAGGATCGGAGCCAGCGCTTCGCGCACCGTCGCGACATCCAGGTGCCTTGCCCCCAGGGGCCCCTTCACCGGCACGTAGTACGCCCGGTGCGGCTCCCAGCAGAAGGACAGGCCCACTAAATCCGCCCGCATCGGATCGACGGCGGTCGTTTCGGTGTCCACGGCGAAGAGTTTCTGCTTCTTCAACTCGCCCACGAAGCTCTCAAACTTCTCCTTCGTGTCGACCAGCTCATACGCGTGCTCGACCGTTTTGGCCGAGGCCGGCTCGATCCCGGCGTACTTCGTAGCCACCGGCGCAGGGGTATCGGCCGGCACGTTCGCTTCCCCCTGCAACCCGAGTTGAGTCAGCAGCCGGCTGAAGCCCAGCTCGGCGAAAACCATCCCGAGCCGGGCCCTGTCCGGCTCGCACAGCGCCAGGGCACCGTAGTCGACGTCTATCGGGACACCGCAATCCAATGTCACAAGCTTGCGGCTCAGGTACGCCTGCTCCTTCGTATTGCGGATGTTCTCGCCGCGCTTGCCCTTGATCTCGTCGGCATGCTCGTAGAGGTTGTCCAGATCGCCATACGTGCGAATCAGCTCGCGGGCGGTCTTCGGCCCGATCAGCGGCACGCCCGGCACGTTGTCGGCGGTGTCACCTTCCAGCGCCAGACAATCGACGACCTGTCCCGGCGCAATTCCCATCTCCTCTTGCATCAGCGCCGCGTCGGTGATCTTGCCCGTCTTGAGATCGAGGGTGCGGACGCGCTGCCCCACTAATTGCAGGAGGTCCTTGTCCTTGGAACAGATCACCGTATCGATATCGTCCGCGGCCGCCCTCCTGGCCAGGGTCCCGATGACGTCGTCGGCCTCGAAGCCTTCGACGCGCAAGATCGGGATGCGCAAGGCCTCTAAAATCTGCTCGATCCGCGCGATCTGAGGGGGCATGTCATCGGGCATGGGCGGGCGATGGGCCTTGTAGTCCGGGTACATCTCGCTGCGAAACGTCGGCGCGGCGGCGTCCATCGCCACGGCCAGCATGTCCGGCCGGTATTTCTCGATCAGCCCCAGCACCGCCATGGTGAAGATGTAGGTCGCCTTGGTCGGCTCGCCGGAGGGGCTGGTGAGCTGCTGTCCCATCGGCGCAAAATACGCCGCATAGATGTGCGCGTGACCGTCAATGATATAGAGCGTCCTGGGCATGGCCGCCACTCTATGACCTGCCAGGGACCCTGTCAAGCCGCAGCCACGCGACTCTACGTTGTTCGCCGACTTGTCGCTACGCCAAGGATGTGATAGATTGCGGCACATTCGACTTTGATCCGATGCCGGCGCTGGGAAGGGGTGCCGGAAAACCGGAATATTGAAAGGAACTCTGATGAAAACCTCGGGAATCTCACATTCCGTCCGCGGTGCCTGCGTCGGGCTTCTCGCGCTGGTTGCCCTCAATGCTTTGCCGTGCTGTGGCCAGGGTCTGGAGGACCTTACGCGGTGGAAGCCGGGCCGGAGTATGCGCGCCGGGTCCAACGTGTGGATCGAAGACGACATGTACGACGGCGCCAATAACAAGGACCGGCCGGACCGCATCGAAGCCGGACAGACCTACGTGATGGCCGACCTCAAAGGCCCCGGCGTCATCACCCACATCTGGCTGACCTTCCTGCAGGAACCGCACTTCTGGGTCACCGACGGCGCCGCCAACGGTCAGGAGATGCTCCTGCGCATCTACTGGGACGGCCGCAAAAAACCCGACGTCGAAGTCCCCGTCGCCGATTTCTTCGCCAACTGCTTCGGCAAGCGCATGGAGGTCATCAGCTACCCCGTCGTGGTCGAGGACGCCGACTCTTACAACTGCTTCTGGCACATGCCCTTCCGCAAGTCCGCACGCATCGAGGTGGTCAACCAGAGCACCAAGCCCATCCGCAAGCTCTATAACAACGTCGACTGGATCCAAAAGAAGTCGCTGCCCAGGAATACCATGTACTTCTGCGCCCAGTATCGACAGGAGTACCCGGCCAGAAACGGCCAGGACTACCTCGTGCTCGATGCCGAGGGGAAAGGGTATTACGTGGGCACCGTCTACGCCGTGCGGACCCGCAGCCCGTCCTGGTTCGGCGAGGGCGACGAGAAGATCTACATCGACGGCGAGAAAAAGCCGTCCATTCGCGGCACCGGCACCGAGGATTACTTCCTCTCGGCCTGGGGGCTCAAGAAGAACAGTACGCCCTACTTCGGCGTGCCGTACCTGAACCATACCGACCGCATCGTGGGCCAGATGACCTGTTCCTACCGCTGGCACATCCACGACCCGCTCGTCTTCAACAAGGGCATTCGCGTGACCTTCGAGACCTTCGGCTGGATGTCGGCTGACGAGAACAAGGAGCACGAACCGCATTCCTGGAACGAGCGCGAGGACGATTTCACCAGCGTGGCTTTCTGGTACCAGATGGGACCGACGAAGAAGTTCACGGAGGTTCCGCCGGCCGCCGAACGCAAGCTCCCCAGCCTGGAACGCGTGCTCGTGTGGGGAAAGGACCATCTTGATTCCCGCCATCACGGCGCGGGGCAGACGAGAGTGCAAGAAGGCGCCCGCTACCTGGAATCGGGCGGACAGCTTCTCTTCAAACCCGAATCCGTGGAGCAGGGCTGGCTGGAGATTCCCTTCGAGGTCAAGGAGAAAGAGCCCTTACGGCTGCTGCTCGAACTGACGCGATCCTACGACTTCGGCATCTACCAGGTCTATCTCAACGGGGTCAAGCTGGGCGAACCGCTGGACCTTTACAAAGCGGAAACGGATCTCCGGGAGTTTCACCTGATGGACTTCTGGCCCGATCCCGGCTCATACAAGCTGCGGCTCGAATGCGTGGGCAAGAACCGCGAATCCACCGGCCACGGCATCGGCGTCAACTCCGTCCGTCTGCGGCAGCGCCGTCCTCGCGTCAAAGCGTTCGGCTACGACAAGGACAAGGACTGGCGCCAAGAGCAGGTCTTGTACCGTTGAGAATCTGTCAACGCCCCTCTCGATATAGAACACAGACATTGCAGTTAAGGATGATGATGACAGAAGTGACAATCTACACGGATGGAGGGTGCCACGGCAATCCCGGGCCGGGAGGCTATGGCGTGGTCCTGCTCAGCGGGCAGCACCGCAAGGAATTATCCGGGGGCTACCAGCGCACCACGAACAACCGCATGGAACTGCTGGCCTGCATCAGGGCCCTGGAGGCCCTCAAGCAAACGTGCCGGGTCAGGCTTCACAGCGACTCCAAGTACATCGTCGACAGCATCACCAAGGGCTGGGCCCGGCGCTGGCGGGCCAACGACTGGCGGCGCAACCGGACCGAAAAAGCGATCAACCCCGACCTCTGGGCCCGCCTCCTGGACCTCTGCGAACGGCACGAAGTCAAGTTCATCTGGGTCAGGGGCCATGCCGGCAACAAGGAGAACGAACGCTGCGACGCGCTCGTGCAAAAGGCCATCGCCGGCGGCAAGCTCAAGGAAGACACCAACTACGTCCGCCCCAAAACCGCCTCCTGAGCGTCCGGTACCTCGCTGCCAAGAGGCACAGAACGCTCCAGAATCTGCTAAACCCGCAGTTGACAAACGCCGACGGTTGTGGTAGAAAAATACTCGTCAGGGAGATTGTTCGGAAAGAACGGCATGCAGGCAGAAAACGACAGACAACTCGGGGCACGCTTCGGCTCGCCGATGGTGGTATGCGCCGGCGCGATCATAATTATTCCGGAGAAAATCAAGCTGCCCTGAGAAAAGCGATGACGCGGTTATTCAAAGCCTTCCGGAGCAGCACGTTCCGGAAGGCTTTTTTTGTTTCTTGCGCGATAAAGAGGACTGGAGTATGAACGAACGGACGCAAGGCCCATGGCACGAGCAGGACGCATTCTGGCAAACGTTCGAGTCGGTGATCTTCGACCAGGAGCGACTGGACCTGGCTCCGGGAGAGGTGGAACACATCATCCGGCTGCTGGCACTGAAACCCGGAGATACCGTTTGCGACTTGTGCTGCGGCGTGGGTCGGCACAGCGCCGAGCTGGCGCGGCGAGGGTTCGCCGTAACCGCGGTGGACCGGACCCGGCGTTACCTGGAATCCGCGTGCGGCCGCGCCGGGGATGGCGACCTGAGCATCGAATTCGTCCAGGAAGATATGCGGGATTTCTGCCGGCCCGGCGGCTTCGACGCCGTGCTGAACCTCTTTACTTCGTTTGGCTACTTCGGCGCCCGCGCCGACGACCGCCGCGTCGTGGAAAACGCCTATCGGTCGCTGCGGCCCGGTGGGCGGTTCCTGATTGACGTGGTGGGCAAGGAAATC
>JAFGCA010000289.1 GCA_016932895.1 Sedimentisphaerales bacterium
ACAGTCACCCGGCAGCCAGCCCGACTGCCCGGTAACACACCCGCGCTCTTCGCCGAACAAAATTGACCACGCTGTGAGAAATGCGGGTTAGAGGACGCGACTGTAGGGATTCGAAGCTGCTGTTGTCTCTGAGGCGCCCGACGAAGAACGAGCCGGCGTCATGGATGCGTTGGTAGAGGGCGTATTCGATGTACCCTCGATCCAACAAGTAGATCACCCCGGGACGCAACCGCTTTTGCAGGACCTTCTTCTCACTGCCGAGGGCCTCGGTGATATCGGCCGACACCGGCGTGCCGCGGAGGATATCGAACTGCAGATGCAACCGGACACCGCGATGGTCCGATTGCTGGCGAAACACGGCCCAGACCATCTTGGGCAGGCAGCGCAGGAAGGTCCCGTCCATGGCGCACAGCGTACCGGGTAGTTTCTCCCAAGTCGCCTCGGCCGGCAGCGGCGCCAGTTGCTCGATGACGTGCTGGAGGATCGGCAGCAGTCGTTCGGGATCAAACACCTTGGCAGCCGATTCACTCATGGCGCCCAAGGAGGTGCGTTTGACCCCCAGGGCTTCTTGGACATTCTCCAGATCGGTGGCCTGTTGCAGCGAACGCAAACTGGTCAGGACCGGATTGAAAAAGTACAACAGCAACAAGGCCACATACTGGTCCATGAAGAACTGGCGGTTTCCATGGGCTGGCACGTCGCGCAACGGCTCGAGCACCTCATCTATGGCTCGCAGGTACTTCAATCCTCGAATGTCTTTGGCCGACAACTCCGGCCGAGCTTTCCTGGGCATGCCTCCATCAAAACACGATGCGAATGCTCGCGCAAGTTTAAAATCCGTCAAACCTCAAAATCCCGAACAGTATTGATCACCCTTCATCAATTCAAGGGTACGATCCAGATGTTGCGGAAGGCCACGGCGTTGCCGTGGTCCTGCAGGAGGATCGGCCGGGGGTTGGGGCCTTCAGGCTGGCCGGCGCCGGTTTTGTTGGGGATTGCAACGTCGTCGTGGATCAGGACGCCGTTGTGGAACACGGTGATGCGGGCGTTCTCGGTCTTCGTATCGCCGCTGAAGCGGGCGGCCTGGAACAGAATGTCGTAGCTCTGCCACTGGCCCGGCTTCTTGCACACGTTCTTGTCAGGAGCCTTGAATTTGTAGATCCCGCCGCACTCATTGTTCTTCGGCTCCAGACCGAAGGAATCCAGGATCTGCACTTCGTAGCGCTGCTGGATATAGAACCCGCTGTTGCCCCGGCCCTGTCCCTTGACGTCGGGCGGCAGTTGCGGCGTCTTGAACTCGGCGTGCAGCATGAAATCACGGAAGCTGCGCTTCGTCATGATGCTGCCCGACTTCGGGACGATTTGCATGGTCCCGCCTTCACGCTTCCACTTGATGTCACCGCCGCCCTGGCGCTGCCACTTCGAGAAGTCGCTGCCGTCAAAGAGGACGGTCGCATTTTCGGGCCGGTTGAACTGGACCTTCACCTCCGGCGGGTTGGCGTAATCGTTCCAGATGCGCTCGGCTTCCTCGACGTCGGCCTTGCCCTCATGCACAAAGATCCGGTACCGGAACACGTGGTCGGCGCCCGGCTCGAGGTCCCAATCGGTGGCCTGGATCGGGCAGAAGTTGAAGAAGACCTGCCCGCTGGGCCAGATGCGCATGGGCTCGGGGTGCTGGAAGTTCTGCGGGTGGCTGTACATCGTGACGCCTTCCCACTTGCCGTCGATGGAACCGGCCATGTCACACCAGCGGGCGCGGGTGCTGTGGCCGTTCTTGCGGTTCTTGCCTTCGCTGGTCAGGTAGGCGGCGTTGTCCTCGTCCCACTCGCCGGTGGCGCGATAGCCGAACCCGCCGTAGCGGTACTTCTTCAGGTGCAGCGGACTGTCCGCCACACAGCGCTGCGTAGATTTGAAATCCCAGAGCCAGTAGCCCTTGTCGGACCCGCCCACGTTGTAGACGCGCACGTCCCAAACCTCGTCGAGCACGATCTTCTCGCCGACGTCGGTCTGCAGCGCCACGTGATGCTGCTGTGCCTGGAAGCCACCGTAGACGGGACCGGTGGTCGTGTCGAGGTACTTGACGAAGCGGACCGTGCCCTGGCCTGATTTCAAGTTCCAGAAGTCCGTCTCCTTGCCCTCGAACTCGGTCTTGGTCCAGGGCATCCAGATGCCGACGTGATGGTAGTGGTCGGCGGGCTGCATGTTCGTCAGCACCGTCCCGGCAGGCGACCAGAGCGGATGGATAAAGGCGCTGCGGTTGTACAGCGGGCTCTGTCCGGCCGGCGCCGGCACCTCTGCATGATGGTAGCGCATCACCTTGGTATCACCGACCGCGATCTCCAGATCCTTCGCGCCCTTCTCGGCCCGGACGACACGCGCGCCGGGGGCCTGCCCCACGACCAGCTCATACGTTCGCGACTTGCCGGCCGGCAACGTACCTGCAAGAATCCAGTGCAACCTCGGCACCGTCCCCCGTTCGAGCTGGGCCGGCACAGGCACGCGAGACGAGCCGCGTACCTCATGCAAAGACAGAGGCAGGTCCGCCGTCGCAGCCGGCACCGTGGCCAACAGCACCGAGACCGGCGTGTCCGTGCGGGCATGGTCCCCCGCCTCGACGGTAATCGTCGCCAGCGGCGCCGCCGACAACGACCCGCAGAAAACGAACAGGAAAACAGCAATCAGAAACGTGCGTCCGCATGTGTGCATGACAGTACTCCTTTCGGTTCGAGCAATTTTCAGCACCGGTCCTCTCGGCCTCGGTGTCCGGGATTCTACCAGCGAAACCCGCCGCCGGCAAGAAAATCGAAGGGGATGGGCCAGCCGCGCGCACGCGAGGATACTCCACGGACACACACCGTCTTTTGCATCCGGCTTTTTCGTTGCAGAGCGCCGCGTAAGGTACCACAATAGGCCAAGTCGGATCGTGGGCGTCTGGTTGCCCGGTTCGGCACAGAGTGGGTCCGCCCGGCGAAACGTCGGAAAGGAATGGTGTCATGGCCGAGCAAAACGAGTTCAAGGTACCGAAGAAAATGCAGAGTCTCTTCGACGAGATCGCCGGCTCGACGGACGCCTTTTGCGCGCGGTTGCTCAACGAGGAATATGCCTACGTGTGCCGCAAGCTGACAGCGGCGCTGGCCCGCAAGCGTCCCTCGCCTCTACTTCGAGGCAGGGCGCGCACCTGGGCGGCCGGCGTCGTCTACACCGCCGGATCGATTAACTTCCTCTTCGATCCCTCCCAGGACCCGCACATGAGCGCGAAAGAGCTGTCCGAAAACCTCGGCGTCAGCGCCAGCACCATGTCGGCCAAGAGGAGAATCATCGAGGACGCCCTGGACGTGGGGCAGCTCCACCCCGAGTACACCTTGAGCAGTCTGATGGCGGAGAACCCGCTCGTCTGGATGCTCGAGGTCGACGGCATCGTCATGGACATGCGCACCGCCCCGCGCGAGCTCCAGGAGATCGCCTACGAAGAGGGCCTGATCCCCTACATCCCCGACGACCTGGAAGACGAGAGCGACTGGCTCGACGAGCCCGAAGAAGGCCCGACGATCATCCCGTTCCCCGTACACGAGACCGGAACACCGCCGGGCAAGGACACCAACAAATCCACCGACGACGAACCGACCCTGTTCCAGGGCTTCGATCCATAGCTGTACCGACAACGCCACGTCACCGACGCGGAGCGTGGTGCGTTCCTGGACACTACGATGAAGCTGCGGCTCAAACGCGGGATTGGCTGGCTGCTTGCTCTCAGCGCCCTTGTCGCGCTCGTATCGATGGCGCAGGTGATCCTATGAATTGGAGTCCCGCAAGGTTTTTCTTTCGTTCTTCTACATGACCTTTTTCCTTTCTATCTCTCTTGGGGGCTCAGCCCCCAAACCCCCGGCATTTGCCGCTTTGGACCAATGGCGTGAAGAACGCCCCGGGTCTGCCCCTTGGCGCGAGCGACCGTGGCCCCGGCGCGCCGGGGCTACCGCTGCTGTGGCCGATAGGGCTCTGCTGGCAAGCCCCCGGAGCGCCGCCGCAGTCCAGTGGCATGGGCGATGCGATCGCTGGCGGTGGCACCGCCTTGCTTCTATCATGCTGCTGGCGCAAAGCGAAAAATGCCAAGGGTGCGCCGGCAGCGTCCCCGGTCGTTGCCTGCTGTCGATCCCCAAGTACGCGAAAACCGGATGAGCCACTGTTTTCCCTTCTCGGTCTCTCATGTCCTGCCGGTGGCGGCCTACTCTCCTATTCGTACTCGTCCTCAAGACGGCACAGGCCACGGTATTCTTGCTGTCGATGTCGAATCCGATATACTCAGGTTACATAGTGAGCCTCCTTGGCTGATGGGTTCGTCTGGCGTCAACGCAACGACCACGTACTTCGGAGCTAAGATAACTCGAAACCCTCGTCTGGGGAGGCTCCAATTTCATAGTCTATCCGGCCGTTGAATGAGGAACCTCTTTCGTACGCCGGATCCTTCGTGCTCCACAGGCGCCACGGCTGACTCTTCCCGGCAGACATCTTCGCGCCGTCAGGACCCTGGCGTTCTCTACGGCCGCGATGACGTTGGAGCCGGACGAATAGGTTTGCCCCGGACCGAGTCGCGGGTATCATGGAGTCGGCCTTTTTGAAAGGATTCCTACCATGGCGCGCACGAAACACCCCCTCGTTGTCTCTCTGGCGGCATTGTCCCTTCTGGCCGGCTGTGCCAGCATGCAGGAGGCGCTGAACCGCAAACGGCCGACGGCCCGATTGGTGGACGTGAGGTTCGACAACATCAAGCTGGAATCGGCGACGCTCCTGTTCGACGTCGAGATCGCGAACCACTATCCGGTGGCGCTGCCCCTGCTGAATTTCGACTACGGGTTGTCCAGCCGGGCCGAGCAGGTTCTCTCGGGCCACGCCGACGTTCAGAGTACCGTGCCGGCCGACGGCAAGAAGACGGTCTCCCTGCCGGCCACCATAAACTACGTGCAGATGCTCGGCGCGCTCGGAGGCGTACGGCCCGGCGCGACGATTCCCTACCGAGCCGAGCTGGCCCTTTCGGTCGATGCGCCCGGCTGGGGCGCCATCCGCCTGCCGCTGGAGAAGGAAGGCGAGCTGCTCCTGCCGACGCTTTCCGATGTGAAGGCCGGCGATATTCTGGACCTTCTCAAACCTCGATGAGCAGCCCGCGTGGGCCAAAGTCCATCCACCCGTGCCCTTGGAGAATCAGCGTTTATTGGTGTCCTTGCACGTTACTGGCAATGCGCTGTGTCGGGATGATTGCCGTCGTGAAGGTCTTGTGACTCGGCGGTACCCCTGACTCGCACTCCACCAAAGCACCTTGAGTTATTGACAAATCTACTGACGTTTGATAACCTGCGAATGGAAGATGTCCGACGAGGCCGTCGCGGTGCAACTGTTGGGACAATCCCGTGCGAGATAGGAAAGAATGCAGGCGTGCCCGAGAAATAGCGTGCGTTACTGGGCAATTGTCCCTATGGTTTGTTTGTGCGCGTTGTCGGGCCGGAACGCCCCTGACCGGGCCCGTTCCTTACGCAGTGGAGGCAGCATATGACCAGGGAGAAACATCTCGAACTGATTCAAGGCGTCATCAATCGCATGGCGGGCAATTCCTTCCACCTCAAGGGCTGGTCGGTCGTCCTCGTCTCGGCCCTCTTCGCCCTGGCGGCCAACGATGCCCGCGTCTACTTCGTCTACCTCGCCTACCTGCCGGCGATCGCGTTCTGGGTCCTCGACGGCTACTTCCTCTGGCAGGAGCGCATGTACCGCAAGCTCTACGACGCCGTCCGAGCGGAAAAGACGCCGGACTCCGACTTCTCCATGAACGCTTACAAATACGAAAAAGAGGCACGATCCTGGGCAGACGCGTGCTTCTCGAAGACGCTCCTGATCTTCCACGGCATGGTCCTGGCCGCTGTCCTGATCGTCATGGTCCTGATGCTTGTCTTGGGCTGAGACGCCCGGCGATAGTCAAAGGAGGGAGAACTACAGAATGAAGATCTTCGTCAGCTCGACCACCAAAGACCTCGCCGACGCCCGCAAGAAAGTCTGCGAGCAGATCGCGGGTCTTGACAACCAGTATGTCTGCATGGATTGTTATACTGCCAGCGGTCGTCCTCCTGCCGAATTCGACGACAGCAAGGTCAAGGAATGCGACGCCTTCGTAATCATTGTCGCTCATTACTATGGGTCATGTCCGCCAGGAGAGGAGAGGTCCTTCACGGAATTGGAGTACGAGGCCGCGGTCGCTTCGGACAAGCCTATCTACGCGTTCTTGGCATCTGAGGATTTTCCACGGCATCTACGCGAAAACGATGCTACCTATGCCACGCTGGAGGCATTCCGACAGAAGCTTGGAGAAAAACACCTGCCCAAGTATTTCGACAATCCTGACCAACTCTGCGCTCACGTCGCGGCCGCTGTTCCGAGACCTACAGAACAGGCGGGGCGAATCACCGTGCCGAAGCTACCGCAGCCGTATCTCGCGCATCCTTATCCGATCCAGGAGAATTTCACGGGGCGCGTCAAGGAGCGGACCATGCTCACCGACTGGGTATCCGGAGCCGATTCCAGGCCCATGCTCAGTCTCGTCGGCATGGGCGGCCTGGGCAAGAGCGCCCTGACCTGGTTCTGGCTCCACGAAGACCTGCCCCAGGAAAAACTGACGTTCTCGGGGATCATCTGGTGGAGTTTCTACGAGAGCGAGGCGAGCTTCGAGAGCTTCCTGGCCCACGCCCTGCTCTACGCCAGTGGCGGAACCATCGACCCGGGGCAAGTCCCCTCCGACTACGACCGCTTGTCCTCGCTCTGGTGCATCCTGCGCGATAGTCCGTTCCTGATCGTCTTCGACGGCGCCGAGCGTCTCTTGCGGGCCTACCACGCGCTGGACGCGGCGTACAAAGGGGACGACTTCACCGAGCAGGCCGGAGACAAACACCTCCTCTGTGCCGACCCCCGCGCCGGTCAGTTTCTCCAATGGCTCGCCACCCCCGGCGTCAAAACGCGGACGCTCCTGACCACGCGCCTGCATCCCAGGGAGTTGGAGGCCCTGGCGGGCTGCCGGAAGAAGGACCTGGAACATCTCGAACCAGACGACGCCGTGGAATTCATGCGCCGCCAGGGCATCAAGGGCCCGCGCCATGCCATCGTCGGCGCCTGCGAGCCTTACGACTTCCTGCCCCTGTGCATCCGCCTGCTCTCCGGCGCGATTCGCGAAGACCCGGAGAGGCCGGGCGACATCGGCGTGGCCGAGGACTGGCACCCACCGGCCAATCTGAAAGACAAGCAGCGACAGCACCATATCCTGGAGCTTTCCTACGACACGATGGCCAAAGACCGCCGGGAGCTGCTCAGCCGAATCGCCGCCATGCGCGGACCCGTGGACTACGTCACCGCCACGGTCCTCTCCACGTACGACGATGAGGACGACTTGAAGGCAGCCCTGCTCGAGTTGGTCGCCCGAGGCCTTCTGTTCCGCCGGGAGGGCCAGGCCCGCTACGACCTGCACCCCATCGTCAGGCAATACGCCTACGACCGCCTGGGCGACAAAGCCGCCACGCACGAAACCCTGAAAGACTACTTCGGCACCGTCCCGAAGCCGGAGAAGATCGAGACACTCGACGACCTCCAGCCCGTCATCGAGCTGTTCCACCACACCATCCGCGCCGGCGGATTCGAGGAAGCACTGACAATCTACCAAGACCGCCTGGAAGATGCCCTGTACTTCCAGCTCGGCGCCTACGATGTGGACATCTCTCTCAAGGAGGCCTTCTTCCCCGAGGGCACCGACAAGCCCCCGCGTCTCGAAGATCAGGCGGACCAGGCGTGGCTCTTAAACGCTCTGGCGATTGCCTGCGACAAGACCGGCCAAAGCCGCAAGGCGGCGGGATTGCTCGAACGGTCGAACGCCATAAGTGAGAACCGAGGTAACACGGCGCACGTCGCTCGTGGCCTGGGCAACCTCGTGGCAAGCCAGATGCTCCTGGGCGAACTGGAAGCGGCGGGGTCGAACCTGCGACGCCGGATCGAAATCGACAAGAAGATGGATGAGAAATTCGACGAGGCCATAGGTCACCAGGACCTCGGGCGTCTGCTCACGTACACGGCCGCGTACGACCGCGCGGACAAGGAACTGGAAACGGCCCTTAGCATGTTCGCAAAACAGCAGAACGAGCAGTGCCAGGGTGTCGTTTGGTCTTACCGCGCCCTCAGGGCGCTTATGACGGACGATCCGAAGTCCGCAGTTGCAGCCCTGAAGCGGGCACGTCGGTTCTGGGAACTTTACGCCGAGCATGAGGCCCCCATCGAGCGGGACCTCGTCCGAATCCTCTGGCTCTCCGGTACGGCCAGACGGGGCGCGGGCGATATAACGGGCGCCGAGACGGAGCTGAACGAGGCCCTGTCTCGCTGTCGGCGGATTCGCCTCGTCGAGTTCGAGGCCGATATCCTGCTGGAGATGGCCAGGCTCCAGTGGGACAAGACCCGGGGCAAAAACACCAACCTGACTGAAGAGGCCAAGTCGCTTACCCGCGAGGCCCTGGAGATTGCCGACCGCTGCGAATACCGTCTCGTGCAGGCCGACATCCACAACTTCCTGGCGCAAATGGCCCTGGCCGCAGGCGACGAGGCCACTGCGAAAAACCACGCCGAAATCGCCAAAGAGCGCGCCTGGTGCGACGGCCCGCCCCACTGCTACCGCAAGGCCCTCGACGAAGCCGAGCGCATCCTCGCGAAACTGCCCCATTGAAAGCGTGACGCGTGGGTTGCGAATCCGCCCGACATGTTCGCCTGCGTGAAGGGCGATGGGCGCTCGGAGTTGAAGGACGGGAACCGCGAAATACGCGGACTACAGGAAAACAAGAATTCAACAAGTAGCAGTGCGAAAAGTGATTTTGACGAAGACTCCGCGCTTCGCGCAGGTTGCGTACGGCCCCCTCCATGGCCCCGTTTGTTTCTTTGTCACCAGCGATTCCTCCACCGGCCGGGTTTGCCTTCGCGTCTTCCGCGTATTTCGCGGTTCAAAACATGTGGATTCCCGCCTGCGCGGGAATGACGGAGTCCACATCTGCGTTCATCCGCGGTTTCAAAGCCGTGACCCGTGATCCGTGGCACGTGAGATTGCTTCGCTGCGCTCGCAATGACAGGAGCGAATCCGTGTCAATCTCGTGCAACAGCGACTTTTCCCTTGACGGCCAATACGAAAGCCTATATAGTACATAGACAACTATAGTGAACCCCAAGCTGAGACTGACGATCATGGACAACAGACCCGGGCCGGCACCGGGAAACTCTAAGCACCAAGCTCGAAATCTGAAACAGATTCGAAAGACCAATGATCGAAACACCGGAAACGCAGAACAAAGCCAATTCGCCCGGGCCGCTGCGCCAAACGAACCCAATTTCGCGGCTGGGCAGGAAGCACCACGGAGACACCGAGAGCACCGAGATGTATCTAAATGCAATTGTAATAAGGAATTAGGTCTTATGCCCTGTGGCCTCCGCGTCTCTGTGGTAAGTAACCGGACCCGGCGGGAAACGAACCCAATTCGCTCGGGCTGGTCGGCGCCGGGAAATCCAAAGCTCGAAAGGCAAACGATCGAAACGCGAAACAAAGCCAATTTGGGCGATTGGGTATTGGAGGCGGCCGGTACGCTCGATGCCGAGGCGCCAGATGTCAAACAAACCCAATTTGCCGACGGCGGGCAAGCACCACGGAGGCGCGGAGAACGCGGAGATGGATGTAAATGCAATTGGAACAATGAGTTAGATATTATGCTCTGTGTCCTCTGTGTCTCGGTGGTCAGCAACCGGGCCAGCGAGGTGGCCGGGGATGTGAAACGAAGCCAATTTGGTGGCGGAGATGGGTCAGCCTTTGACGCAGATCAGGGGTTCGAGGCGGGCGACTTTTCGGGCCAGGCCGGCGGTTTCGGTGGCATCGACGACGGCGGTCACGTCCTTGTAGGCGCCCGGGGCCTCTTCGGCGACGCCGCGAAGCGAGGCGCCGCGAATGAGGATTCCCTTTTGGGCCAGGCTCATGACGACGTCCTTTCCGTGCCAGCGTTTGGTGGCCTGCTTTCGGCTCATGGCCCGGCCGGCGCCGTGGCAGCAGGAGCCGAAGGACAACTCCATGCCGGTCTCCGTGCCGGCCAGGATGTACGAGGCGGTTCCCATGGTCCCGCCGATGAGCACGGGTTGGCCGGTCGCCCGCAAATCCTCGGGCAGCGACGGATGGCCCGGGCCGAACGCCCGCGTGGCGCCCTTGCGATGGACGTAGAGCTTTCTCGGCTTGCCCTCGACGGTGTGCTGCTCGACCTTGCAGGTGTTGTGCGAGACGTCGTAGAGCAGCCTCAGATCGGCTTTGGGCAGGAGTTTCTCGAAGACCTGCCGCAGAAGATGCGTCAACACCTGGCGATTGGCCACGGCGCAGTTGATGCCTGCGCACATCGCGCCGTAGTACTGTCGGCCGAGGTCGGACTGGATCGGCGCGCAGGCGAGTTCGCGCTGCGCCAGCTCGATCCCGGCGCTCTGGGCCGCCTTGATCATCTTCGGCAGGAAGTCGGTAGCGACCTGATGGCCCAGGCCGCGCGACCCGCAGTGGATGCTCACGACGACGTCGTTGAGATGCAGTCCGAACGTCTCGGCGATCTGCCCGTCGTAGAGGGCCGAGATACGCTGCACTTCGAGGTAGTGGTTGCCCGAGCCGAGCGTGCCGACCTGCCTTTCCTGGCGGTCTTTGGCATGGTTGGAGACGTAGCGCGGCTGGGCGTCGGCCATGCGGCCGTTCTCTTCGGTGTGGGCCAGGTCCGCGCGGGTGCCGTAGCCGGCCTCGACGGCCCACTCGCCGCCGCCGCGCAGCATCTCGTCCATCTCGATCGACGAGAGCTTGAGCTTGCCCTTGCTGCCGACGCCGGCGGGGATGCGCTGCGCCAGCAGGTCCGCGAGGCGCTCTTTCACCAAGGCGACGTCTTCGGCGGTCACTTGCGTGCACAGGGCTCGCACCCCGCAGGCGATGTCGAAGCCGACCCCGCCGGCCGAGATGATCCCGCCCCGGTCCGGATCGAAACCGGCCACGCCGCCGATGGGAAAGCCGTACCCCCAGTGCGCATCCGGCATCGCATAGGACGCCTGCACCACGCCCGGCAGCGAGGCCACGTTGGCCGCCTGTTTGCAGACCTGCTCGTCCATCCCCCGCATGAGCTCGTCATCGGCATACACCACCACCGGCACCCGCATGCTCCCGAACGGCTCAATGACCCACGCACACTCGGAGCGGCGTTTGACCTTCTCGGCGTACATACGACCTCACGATATCAAATATCAAAACTCAAATAGCAGAATTGTAGAATCCCGGCGCGCCGGGATGACTTTCGTATTGTCGCTCGTTGACAGTAACAGAATGCTATCACACGTCGACGATGCACTGGGCGAGCCAGTGGCCGGCGCGGTCCTGCTCGACTTTCAGATCGGCATACGTGGCGGCCTTGACCTCGACGGCGGGCTCGTGCCGGACGGGATCGACCGCTTCGCCCCAGGCCGTCGCGCGCAAGCCGCCCTCGACGCGCGCGATCTCAAACCGGCAGAACAACATGTTCCGCGTTCCCATCTCGCAGAGCAGAGCGCTGAGCCAGCCCACCAGGAGCAACCCGTCGTCCTCTTCGGCGCAGGTGATCGTCACCGCGTCTTTCGGCTCAATCCTCTCTAAGTCGGTAACGATCGACGTCATGGCCAGGGCGGCCTGGGCAAACGCTTCTTCCCGCGTCGGCCCGACGCCGCGAATCCCCATGTCCGCCGGATGCGAGTACAGTTCCCAGTACGCAGAGTCCATGGCAAACACCCAACAGATGCGTTTCCTTTTCGCTCCATGGTACCAGGCGCCGGCCTCTTGCGAAATGGCGCATTTCGGGAATTTGCCCGGTCGGGCGTCGAGAGATTGCTTCGCTTCGCCGGCCATGCCGGGGAGGACTCGTGCCCGTCACTGCGCGCGGCGCAGCAAGCCTGCCCCCGCGAAAGCGGAGGGAGCAATCTCCTCTTCGCGATCGTCGCAAGACTCGCGGACTACAGCACCGAAATTCTGCGATCCTACAGCGCCGGCAGCTCGGACGACCACCCGGTCTCGTTGCCGGCGGCGTCCCGCGCTTTGACGCGGAAGGTGGCGAAAACGTGCTGGCCGCCGAGTTGCACGGTGTAGGTGCGTTGGCTCTGCCAGCCGCTGGTGAAGCCCGACTCACTGGTGCACCAGAAGTAGTACTGCACCGGTCCGTTCTCGTCGGTGGCCTCGACGGCCGTCATCGTCGCGTGGTAGTTGAAGCTGCCCCCGCCAATGCGGACCTTCGTGGGTTCGATCTCCCAGGCCAGCGGGTTGGGCGTCGGCGGCAACATATCGACGGTCGCTTCGTCCGAGTAGTTCGTCGCATTGCGGGCGGGCGACTTGTCGCGGGCGCGGACGCGGAAGGTGTACTGTCCCTCGGGCAGATCCGTGACCTCGTAGCTACGGTCGTCCTGCCAGGCGCTGCTGTAGGCGGAATGGGACGTACACTCGAACTGGTACTCGACGCCGTTTTCGTCCGCGGCCTCGGTCGCCGTCATCCGGATCGAGCCGGTGCCGGAGCGGTTCGGCTGAACCTCCCACGTCAGCGGGTTGGGCGTCGGGGCCAGAAAATCCTCCGGCGGCGTGGTCGCCGGCAACGGGTCCGACCACTGCGTCTCCTCCTGGTTCCCGCGGTTGCGGGCCCTGACCTGATACCAGTACGTGGTCTGCGGGATCAATCCCGTGTCAACCCAGCGCGGTTGTTCGTCGGGCCCGAACCGCAGCCAGCCGCTGTTGAATTCCGGATGGAACGACTCTTCGAAGTAGTACTCGACCCCGGTCCCGTCGGTGCTGGTGGCGGTCGTGGCGATCATCTCGATCGAGTGCGGATCGGTCGCCACAGGCGGGATCTCCCAGGTCATCGGGTCCGGCAGCGGAGGCGTGCCCACCTGTGGTTTCGCCCGCCAGCTCGTCGCCAGAATGGCGAAATCGTTGAAATCGACCACTGCGTCGCGGTTGAAGTCCTCGGCCAGGAGATCGTCGGCCACGGCCCAGCGCCGGCCCAGCCGCTGCAGGTCGAGCGGCCCGACGCGTCCGTCGTGGTCCAGGTCGGTCGGCTGTCCCAGATTGGCCGGGGAAAGGCTCGCCTGCGGCGTGCCCCCGTAGGCGCCCGCGTTGATGCGCTGCCCGTGAGGCCACAGTTCCGCCGACCAGTCCGAGTTCGGATAACCGGCGTCGATACCGGGACTGCTCGTCGCGTCGATCACCCAGCGGCGCGCTTGCGGGTCCCACCGGCCTACCGGCGAGCGCAGGTGGTAATCGCCGTTGATCCACACGTCGTCGCCGGCCTCGGCGGTACCTTGATTCTCCCAGTACCCGTCCGTGGCAAATTGGGGATCCGCGAGGACGTCGCGGTCGTCCCAGGTCGCGCCGCCGCCGAGATTGCCGCCGCCGTTGGACCCGAATACATTGTAGGCGTGGTCGGACGGGCCGTAGATGCCGCCGGCGCTGGTGGCGGTGTTGAAGGCGATGATATTGTTGCGCACGGTGCCGAGGCAGCGATAGAGGCCGCCGCCGAAATCGCCGGCGACGTTGCCCACAATCGTATTGCTCACGATCGACTGCGAGCAGTTGTAGAGGCCGCCTCCGTCGCGTTCGGCGCGGTTGCCGGCGATGACGTTGTGGCGAATGTTGCCTCCGCAGTTGTAGAAGCCGCCGCCGTGGGTGCGGCTGTAGTTGCGCAGGATGACGTTGCCGGTGACCTCGCCGTTGCAGAAGTACAGGCCGCCCGCATCGCCGTTGTCGGTGATGACGTTGCCGGTGATCACGCCGTTGCAGAAGGCCAGGCCGCCGGCATTGAGCGAAATCCTGTTGCCCTCAATGCGGGCGTCGCACATGTAGACGCCCTCTCGAGCGTTGGACTCAATAACGTTGTTCACAATCGCCGGGCCCGCGCCGTCGGCGCCTTTGATTCCCGGCCCGCTACAGTCGCGGATGACGTTGCGGGCAATCGTCGGCGACGTGCCCACGCAGGAGATTCCCTGTCCCGTGATGGTGAAACCTTCGAGCACGGAGTCGCCGGTCTCCCCGAAGTCAAAGGTCACGCTGGGCGCACCGGCGCCGACGATGACCGTCGCCTGCACCACGCCCGCATCGTCGGGATCCTCGCTGCGTAGCGTCACGCGCCGGCCGTTGAAAAAGACGTCTTCCGCGTAGGTCCCTGTCCTGACGATGACGGTGTCACCGTCCCAGGAATTGTTGAGCGCCTCCTGGATCGTCTGAAAATCGGCCGGACCGTCGTCGTCAACCGTGATCGTCCGAGCCAAGCACGGAACCGCCAGCAGGCATACAACCGATATCGCAATGAGCCTTTTCATATCAACACCCATCCTCCACTAACCCTGCGTTGGATTCCTCAAGAGCCAACACATACCTCTCATTCCGGTCGAAGCGCGCCCACCACGGCAACGCTTACAAGCAACGTATTTCTACGGGGACGGATTCTGATACACGCGCCCCGCCAAACACAGATTTCCGAACAGATCGACGCAGGCGACGGTGTTGCCCAACCAGTCTCTGACCGCGAATCCGCCGCCGCTGACTTCGCAATGGGACAGCTCGTTGAGCTCGCCCCGGATACACATGTTCCCGTCGAGGTCGATGCAGCCGACCACCTCCTGCTGCGGCCCGTGGATGACGAAGGCCCCGGCCGGCACGTCGCACTCGGCCCCGGTCGTAAGCGCCCCCTGGAGAACGAGGTTGCCGGCATCGTCGAACTCGGCGACCGTCTGGCCCAGGTGCCCGACGATACCGAGAACCGCCGTGCCCGAGGGAACCGCGACAAACCCGCTCCCATCGGTCGCCAGCGAATACGGCTGATCGTACTGCGGCAGGCCGGCGGCCCAGACCGTGACCAGCCAGGTCCCTTCCGCCGGGTTCTCCACGCAGACCTGCTCGACGTTGTTCGTATGGTCGGCCCGGACGCGCTGCGCCGGCTCGGCCGGCAGATAGGCATCCAGCGTCCAGGGATAATGCCGCGTCCCGTCGGGCCCGGTCACCACCAGATCCAGATCGTTCACCAGCGCGTGCGCCGCCAGCGGATCGGCCGGCCAATCGTCCCAGACCAGCGTCAGCTTCAGTTCCGAGGCGCCCGGGGCCACCGTCACCGTGTACAAGTCCCGCTGGCCCTGCTGCATGACCCGGTCTTCCACGACCGTATCGTCGATCGTGTCGGCCCGGACCAGATCGATGGATCTCCGGCCGTCGATCAAGCCGTACCCGTGGACATAGTCCGGGCCCGGAGCCCCGAGGTCCGTGGCCGTGTGCAGCAGAATCGCCTTGATCGTGGCCGGTCGCGGGTCGCTGCCGTGCGTGGCGCGCCAATCCTCCAGGATCAACGCCATGGTCCCCGATACGGACGGCGCCGCCAGCGAGGTCCCGCAGGCCCCCCCGTAGCGATTGGAAGGCAGCGTGGACCAGATTTCCCCGTCGCCGGCTTCGCACCCCGGGGCCACCACGTCCGGCTTGATTCGCCCGTCCTCCGTCGGGCCCTTGTTGCTCCAGGGCCACAACGAGTCGTCGTCCGAGTTGGTCGCGCCCACCGTCACGACGTTCTTGGCCACCCCGGTGCACAGAATGGTGGCCCAGCCCCCTTCGTTGCCGGCGGCCCAGGCCATCGAGATCGGCTTGCCCAGGGCCCCCCGCACGATGGCGTCCAGCGCCGCGGCGTAATCCTTGTAGACGTGCCACTCGACCTTGCCCCAGGAATTGTTGGCAATGTCGATGTCGTACATCTCGATCGCGTCCTGGTACTGGGCGCGCAGCTCGCTGACGCTGTCCCAGCTATGGTAGGACACGACGGCCGCGTCGGTGGCGATCCCTCTATACCGGCGATTGGCCAGGAGGGCTCCGCTGCCGGCCATCGTTCCGGCCACCTGGGTCGCATGGTCGCCGACCGGCCAGGCATCGTCGATATTGACCACGCGCCCGCTCAAGTCGCCGTGGGTGGTGTCGGGATGCTTGGATTCCCACTGCCCGATGATGACGCCGGAACCGGTCAACCCGTACGGGGCCAGTTGAACCGCGTTGATGTTGATCGCGGCGCGGACCCCGTCGTTCAAATCCACCGACGGCGAGAGCTGGTCGATCCACTTGACCGCCTCGCACGAGGCCAGATCCGCAATGGCCGTGACGGGCATATGACAAACAACGCTCTCGGCCTCGCTGCTCTCAACGACCGTACCGCCCCGCTCCCGGATCGCGCGGATCCCGGACGCCGGAGCGACGTCCTTAAAGAACAACACCGTCAGCCGCGCCCGGCCGTCGTCCGTCAGCGAATACGCGCTGACGCCCTCTGCCGCGATCGGCGGCGCGAGCTTGTCGACGGCCCGGATCTCCGCGACCGCGCGCACGCCCGGCAGGGCCGCGATCTCGTCCAGCTTGTCGGCCCGGACCCCGGCCAGCCACGACCGCTGCGGAAGATACGAAAGCAGACGCACACCCGTCCGGATAAATCCCACCCGACGCTCCACCGTCGGAACGTTCTCCATCTGGAGGATGACGTGAATTCTCTCCGAACTCCCGCTCCATCGCGCGCGCAGCGATGCGCTGACTCCCACCGCCGGCACGAAACGCCGCGACTTGAGAATCACCTCATCGCCGCCGGGCGCAGGGCTCGCACACAGCAGGGCAACCAGCACGCCGAAAAAAGCGCCCACCTTCTTCATAACGGTATTACTCCTCCGTGCCCTCGCGCGAGTTCATTTCTGCAAAAACCCCCATGGTCGTACTACACCAGGCCCGGTGCCGGTCGGCCCGAAATACCCGGTTTCACTTTTCGCGGCCTCCGCCTCAATGCAAGGCCGCCACGCTTTGACCGGCACGCCGCGTGTACACCGCAAGCATGCAGGCCACCGCTGGCCTTACGAATGTCCGGCGTCGCAGAGGCGGTCCGACCCCGGTCCGCCAAAACACTGCACCGCCTACCCTTGTATTTTACCATATTTGGCCCGCCATTTCCAGCCGAATCACAGGCAATGGCCGCACGAACGGCTGCGACCGTGTTCCCGACGCCGAACGGCCTTATTATAGGCCCTCGTGGCTTTGCCCCCGCCGTGAGGAGCCGGCGCGGCGCCGGCGGCGGTTTTTGCTATGGTTCGACCGTGTCAACGAGTAGACTACAACCTGCATAGGCCGGAGGAGCCGTGTGTATGGCGGCCCGCTGCTCGTGCCAGCAAAAGGGGTAAGGGAATTTCAAGCGGTCTTCGGAGAACACCATGGTCAATGGAAGAACTACCAGGATCACGGCAGCCGGGCTGCTCGTCACAATGCTCGTGGCTGGGGGCGTATGGTTCTGCCCGGTGAGAGGATACGGACAGGAACAAAGCGGCGCGGCGGCAACCGCGGCCGAACCGAACGATCCGAACGCCGCAACGCCGACGGCTGCGAAGGTCGCCGAGCCCAACGCCGCGACGCCGGCCTCTCTGGTGCCCGCCGAGGCGGCCAAGGCGGCGGACGTTACCGTCGAGAAGCTGCAAGCGCAGAAGAAGCAGGCCGCCGACTCAGCGGACCTCAGCGAAGAGATCAAGGCCAAATTGACGGACGCGTACGACAAGACCATCGCCCAGTTGAAGCTGGCCGACGAGTTGAAGACCAAGCGACAACAATACGGCGAGGCCCTGAAGAGCGCCCCGGCCCGGCTGGAGGAAATCAAGAAGTCGCTGGCCCAACCGGCTGCCGAGCCCGTCACGGAAACGCCGCCGGAGCTGACCCTCGCCCAGGCCGAACAGAAGCTCTCGCAGGCAAAGTTGATGCTGGAAGAGGCAAAAACCACGGCCCAGAACCTCGAAAACGAGCCCAAGAGACGGGCCGACCGTCGGACGAAGATCCCGGAAGCGTCCAGTGCGGCCAAGCAGCGCCTCGAAGAGATCAAGACCCTGCTCGCGGCCGCGACCGCCGAACCGACCTCAGCCCTGAGTCAGGCCAACCGCACCCTGCTGCAGGTGGAGCAGGGCGTTCTGCAGACCCGGATCGAGGCCAATAACGAAGAAGTTCTCCTGTACGACGGCACCAGCGACCTGCTGGCCGCCGAGCGCGATCTGGCCGCTCGACGAGTCTCAGCGGCGGAGAAGAACGTCGAATCCTGGCAGAAGAAGGTCAGCGACCTGCGGCAGCGGGCGGCCGAGGCGGCCCGCCAGGAAGCCGACCGCGCCAAGGCCGAGACCCGGTACGCCCATCCCGTGATCCAGGAAGCGGCCCAATACAACGCCGAACTGGCCCAGAAGCAGGCCGAACTGGTGGGCGAGATCGAGAGAACATCGCAGTACGCCTCCCGAATCGACGAGCAATTGGCCGGACTCACGAAAGACCTCGGCGAGATTCAGCAGCAGGTCGAGAAGGCCGGCGGTGTCACGGACGTGCTGGGCGTGCGCCTGCTCGGCAAGCGCAGCAAGCTGCCCAACACCAGCGACAATCGGCGCCGGATACGGACGCGGCCGGCCGCCATCTCGCAAGCCCAGTTCAACTGGATCGAATACGACAATCTGTGGTCCGAGCTGAGCAACGTCGAAACGCGGGCCGACGGCATTCTCGCCGAAGCGGAGACACCACTGGCAGAGACCGAACTGGCCAACGTCCGCAACACCCTCATCGAGCATCTCCAGGCCCGGCGCAAAACGCTCAAGGCCCTGTCCGATCTGTCCCTGGACTACTCCACCCGGCTGGCCAATCTCGACGCCAAAGAAAGAGAATATGTCGCGACAGCGCAGGAGTTGCAGAACTTCATCGATGCCAACATCCTCTGGGTCAAGAGCAATGCCGTAAAGCTGGGCGACGCGAGTCAGACCGCGGCCGCTCTAAAATGGCTGGTCTCGCCAGCGAATTGGCGTGTCGTAGTCGCGACCCTGTGGGCGGACTTCAAGGGCAATCCCCTGCTTCACGTTGTGATCGTGCTGGTGGCCGCCGGGGCGGTGGTCTTCCGCACGAGACTGCACGAACGCCTCAACGTGATCGCCGAAAACGTCCGCCAGGTCCAAACCGACAGTTTCCTGCTCACGCTTCGGGCGATCGTCCTGACGCTTCTGCTGGCGGTCGTCTGGCCGGTCGTGCTGCTGCTGGTCGGCTGGCGGCTCTCTGCCACAGCAACCGCCGACTTCGTCCTGGCGACGGCCTCGGGACTGTTTGTTGTCGCGCCGATCCTGTTCGTATTCAGCTTCCTGGGACATTTGACCATTCCGCACGGCCTGGCCCAGGACCACTTTCGCGTTCGGGAGGAACGGCTGGTCTTTCTCCGGCGGCATTTGCGCTGGCTCGCGGTTCTCGTCATCGGTCTGGCGCTGGTTTTGGAAATCATGCGCGTTCAGCAGACCAACGACCAGTGGTATGGTACCGCCGGACGCCTGTTCGCCATCGCATCCCTGCTGAGCACCGGCGCGTTCCTGCTGGTGGTCCTGCGGCCGAGCTCGCCCCTGATGGAGCCCTACCTCAGACAAAGACGAGGGGGATGGCTGGAGAAGCTCCGTTACATCTGGCACCCCCTGTGCCTGCTCCTGCCGGCCGGGTTCTCCGCCCTGGCTGGAACGGGGTATTTGTACGCGGCGCGTCACCTGACCGAGAGGCTTACATACACCCTTTTGCTGATCCTCTTCGTGATTCTGCTCAAAGCCACGTTTGCCCGTTGGCTTATGGTGGCCCAGCGCCGGCTCGCCGTACTCGAACGCGAGAAGCGCCGGGCGGCCGAGGCCCAGGAAGCGGCCCAGGGACAGGGCTCGTCCCAACCGACCGGACCGTCCGAAACAGCAGAGACCGGCGCCAAGCCCGAACAAACCATCTTTCAACTGTCCCAGCAGACCCGGCACCTGATCAACGCCGTGGCCACGGTCCTGCTCGTGGTCGGACTCTGGTATCTCTGGAAGGACGTGCTGCCGGCCTTCACCAAACTCGGCGGGCACACGTTCTGGAAGATGGCCGAGGACGAACCGGTCACGCTGGGCGCCGTCGCCACGGCCCTGGTCGCAGTCGCCCTGACCGTCGTGGCCGCCCGCAACGCCCCGGGCCTGCTGGAGATCGTCATCCTCCGGCGCCTGCCCATCGACCGCGGGGCCCGATTCGCCATCATCACGATCTCCCGCTACATCCTGGTCGTCGTCGGCCTGATCATCGCCTTCTCCGAGATCGGCATCGGCTGGTCCAAGGTCCAATGGCTGGTCGCGGCGATGACCGTGGGTCTCGGCTTCGGCCTCCAGGAAATCTTCGCCAACTTCATCAGCGGCCTGATCATCCTGTTCGAGCAGCCCATTCGCGTCGATGACGTCGTGACCGTCGGCGACGTCACCGGCAAGGTGGCAAAGATCAAGATCCGCGCCACCACGATCCGCAAGTGGGACCAGCGCGAGCTGATCGTGCCCAACAAAGAGTTCATTACCGGTCGCCTGGTCAACTGGACGCTCTCGGACAATACCCTGAGGATGGTCTTTCCCGTGGGCATCGCCTACGGCTCTGACATTCGCAAGGCCGAGAAGCTGCTCTACGAGGTCGCCAAGGCCGAGCCCAGGGTCATCGAAGAACCCAAACCCGTCGTCGTCTTCGCCGGCTTCGGCGCCAGCAGTCTGGATTTCGAGCTGCGCGTCTATATCTCGGGCATGGACAACTACATGCCGGTCTGGCACAACGTCAACTGCGCCATCGACGACGCTTTCCGCAAGGCCGACATCGAAATCGCCTTCCCCCAGCAGGACCTGCACCTCCGCACCATCGACCCCGGCTTGCAAAGCTTCTTCCCGGGAGGCAAGCAGTAGATGCACGTGCAACCCCAGCGCCATCAACGACGCGCCCCCTAATCCAACCGCGCAAGCCTCGCCTCAAGATCGGGAACCGGCGTGAAATGTCAGTGCCCACCGCCAGCGTGACTAACCAGCCAGTCTCGCGACTGATTCCTTGACTCCTACTGTAATTCCGGTCATGCTGCTATAGGATGCACACGGAATCTCTTTCGAGATTGCGTCTGTGGCACCGTGCGACGCTCTGTCCGGAAACCTCAAATGTCGTCCCAGAGCGTGCGAGAGAACAGTTCCAGCAAAGAGGCTTCGGTAGATGGCAAGAGGAAAGTACACAGATCGCAATCGACAACTCGTTCTTCAGGGCCTTAAGATCTGCGGGAAATGTGGGGAGAAGAAACCTCTGTCCGCATTTCCAGATCTGAAGTCACTAAAGGGCGCCAAAGGAATCGGGGGCAAAAAGACGTACTGTAAGGAGTGTGAGAGATCATACGCTCGCGCGAAGGTACAGCGAAAAACAAGTATGAGAAAGTCCATTGTCCAAAACAGGAAACTCGTCAAAAGAGGTTTTAAGATTTGTGAGAAGTGCGAACGGAAGAAACCTTTGAATGACTTCGCATTGTTACGCAGCAAGAAGGGGCAAACCGGCATCGGTGGGCGTAAAGCGTACTGCAAGGAATGCGAAAGATCATATGCCAGAGAAAGATCAAAGATACCACACATCCGCCTGAAGAATATGTGGAACAGTTACAAGCATTTCGACATCCGCAAGTTCGGCAATTTGAGCCGTCAATTCATACGCTACAAAACGTTCTTGGCTCTGCAACATGAACCTTGCCGTTACTGCGGCGAACGAGTTGAATTCATGGGAATCGACCGGATCGACAGTGGCAAACCTCATACGGAGGAGAACTGCGTGCCGTGCTGCTGGCGCTGCAACCAGATGAAGCGCGCCATGGGCTATGACGATTTTGTCAGTGTCGTGTTCCGAATATCAGAGAATCTCAGATTGAAGTCTCCCCAATGACGCCATGGGCGTGAGAAACCCAACTGCCCATCCCGGCTGGGTCTTCTATAGATTACCAACATCCGAAGCCTGTGGTGACATGGCGTTTCACAAAGACACTGTCTTAAGAGATCGACAGGTTCTTTGAAGAAAGTTCGTCACCTCAATCGTAAAGGCTACACGGGCTCTTCAAATTGTTCGGAGCAGGTGGGCGGCGGCTTTGGTTCCTCTAATGAAGCTGTCGAGGCTGAAGTGTTCGTTGGGGCTGTGGGGCCCGTCGCTGTCGAGGCCGAAGCCCATGAGCAGGACGGGGCAGCCCAATTCCTCGACGAAAGTACTGACGACCGGGATCGAGCCGCCGCAGCGGATGAAGACGGACTCGGCGCCGAAACCCTGCCGCAACGCCTCCTGCGCGGCGCGGAAGGTCGGGTCGTTCACATCGAACAGGACCGGCGGGCAGGTGGCGAACTCCGACATCTCCAGACGCACGGTGTCGGGGCAGACCGAGCGGATGTGCTCGGCGATCAGCTCGGCGACGCGGGCCGGGTCCTGGTGCGGGACCAGGCGGGCGCTGATTTTGACCGTGGCCGAGGCCGGAATGATCGTCTTGGCGCCCTCAGCGGTATAGCCGCCGCAGATGCCGTTGATCTCGAAGGTGGGCCGCATCCAGATCCGCTCCAGCGTGCTGTGGCCGGCCTCGCCGTGCGGACGCGGCACGTTCAGCTCGCCGACGAAGGCCTGGTCGTCGAACGCCAGCTTCGCCATGCTCTCGGACTCCCACTGTTCCAGGGGCGCCACGTCGTCGTAGAAATGGGGGATCAGAATCTTGCCGTCGGGGGCGACGCAGGCGGCCAGGATCTGGGCGGCCACCATGGCCGGATTGGCGATGCCGCCGCCGTAGGCGCCGGAGTGCACGTCCCTGTCCGGGCCCTTCACGGTAAATTCAAAACCCGCCATCCCGCGCAGGCCGTAGGTGATCGCGGGCGTCTTCTCGTCGTACATGGTGCTGTCGGAAACGACCACGACGTCGGGCTTGAGCTCGTCCTTGGCCTGGCGGACGTAGCGCGCCAGGGCGTCGCCGCCCGATTCCTCCTCGCCCTCCAGCAGGAAAAGCACCTCGCAGGGAAGCTCGCCTTCGGTCTTCAGCAGGCTCTCGACGGCCTTGACGTGGGCGAAGACCTGCCCCTTGTCGTCGGTGGAGCCGCGACCGTAGATGATGCCGTCCTTGACCGTCGGCTCGAAGGGGAGCGTCTCCCACTGATCCAGCGGGTCCTCGGGCTGCACGTCGTAGTGCCCGTAGACCATGACGCGCTTGGTGCTCTTGCCTTTGGCCTGGGCGCGGACGATGGGCTGGCCCCCGGCGTCCACCAGCGAGGCCTCCAGACCCAGTTTCTGAAAATGGGCCACCAGCCACTCGGCACACGCCTTCGTGTCGCCGTCGTGCTTGCTCTGGGCGCTGATCGAGGGGAACCGCATCAGCTCCTTCAGCTCTTCGATAAAACGTTCCCGGTTTTCGTTTACGTAGGCGTCAATCTTCTCTGCCATGGTACTGCTTTCTCCTGTCAAGGCGGGTGCGCCCGCGCGGGCCCACCCGGCTGCGATTGTCGTCCTGTATTAGCTGGCTTTCTTCCTGACAGTGGTCAGGTAGAGCCAGACGATCACACCCACCAGAAGCACGACGCCGAGAATGCCGCCGAACGGCATGGTGTCGCCAGTGTAGTGATCGAAGAGCGGCAACTCGACGTCGAATTGCTTGAAGATCACAATGGGGATAGCGACGAGGATGCCCATGAGCGCTTCGCCCGTAATCAGACCGGAAGCCATCAACAGGCCCCTGCGATCGGATGCCTCGACCTCGTGCGTGTCGCTGTTCTTTCTCTTGTGGTATCCCTTAACCGCCACGCTGATCAGACCACCGGCAAAGATCGGCACCGACAGTTCGAACGGCAGATAGAAACCGATGGCCACGGCCAGGACCGGCGTTCGAAACGAGCTGTTGATGTGTTGCAGGTACGAATCGAGGGCGATAATCCCGATCGCGATGACCACACCGATGCCGAAGAACGTCCACGGCAGCCCTCCGTGAAACACACCCTGGGCCACGGAGGCCATCAAATTGGCTTGCGGCGAGGAGAGGGCGTTGTCTCCGGCCCCTTCCATTCCTCGAAAACCGTATGCGTTTTGCAGCAGGATCAGCACGGGCCCGATGACCAGCGCGGCCGAGGCGGTCCCCAACATCTCCATCACCTGCTGTTTCCACGGAGTCGTGCCGACGAGCCGTCCGCACTTAAGGTCCTGCATCACGTCGCCGGCGATGGCGGCCGCACAGCAGACGACACCGCCGATGATGATCGCCGCGGCCGGACCGCTTTCGGCCGCCTTGCCCATGAGCAACATCAACAGGAAGGCCGATACCAGCACCGTGGAAACCGTGACGCCCGAGATGGGGTTGTTCGAAGAACCCACCATCCCCGCCATGTATCCGGCCACTGCTGCAAACAGGAATCCCGTGCAGAGCATGACGACCGCCATGATGGCGGAGATATGAACTTGCTGAACGTAATGTTGATAGAGCATGAACAAGGGGACGACGGAACCGACAATCAGGAAAATGATCCACTTCATGGGCAAATCCTTCTCCGTACGGTCCACTTCCGTGTGCCCGCCCGCGATTTCCTGATAGGCCTTCAAGCCGCTGGTAACACCGCGAACCAACGACTTCCGCAAGCGAAAGATGGTCCACAACCCGCCCACCAGCATGCCGCCGACGCCAATGAAGCGGGTCAACTTGCTCCATATCTGGTTCGCGTACTCCAAGGCTGGGACAGGCGTGCCTAATTGCTCATCGACCTCGGCATTGTGCGCTTTGGCCGCCTCGATCTCTTCGGCCGGAGCATTCGCATCGACGGTCATATAGGATAGGGTGAAGGCGTTCCACGCATTGGGATCGCTGGCTGCGGTATCGAGTTGATAGACCGGTCGCTCGTTTTGCGATGCCACGATGGGGATGGTGACGAGCCAGTTTGCCGCCCCACCGAGGAAGATCAGAACAGCAATGTTCAGCCCTACAATGTAGCCGACGGAAAGAAGAGCGGGACTGAGATTGGATCCAAAGTAGGCAACGCTGCCGCGAACGTACCGGGCCCCGTCCAGGATGCTGGGCCAGACCCCCAGGAAGGTCGCCCCGACTTTGAACAAGCCTCCCACCACCGCGGCCTTGACGATGTATATGATGCCGGACGCATCACTGCGCCCGGTTTCCAGCACCTTAGCGGTCGCAACGCCCTCGGGGAACTTGAGATCGCCCTCGACGATGAGCGAACGGCGCAGCGGGATCGTGAATAACACACCCAGCATGCCACCGAAACCCGCGATGACCGCCACCCAGAAGTAGTTGAACTCCTCCCAGAAACCCAGCAACAGCAAAGCCGGCAGGGTAAAGATCACACCGGCGGCCAGGGATTCACCGGCCGAGGCGCAGGTGCCGACCAGATTGCACTCCTGAATCGTGCTGCCCTTGAAGAATCGCATGATCCCCAGCGCCATGACCGCCGCCGGAATGGCCGCCGAGACCGTCATTCCTGCAAACAGGCCCAGGTAGGCGTTGGCGGCCGAGAGGACCACGGCCAGCAGCACGCCGAAGAAGAGGACCCTGATTGTCAGTTCCTGTGGTGACTTGTTGCCATCACTCATAGTACATCGTCTCCAGAAGAGTCACTTTCCACGCAAACGCCCATCCCGGCAGCGGGCCCGTCGCGGCCAGGATGACCATGCGCTCCTTACTGCACGAACTGATCCACGAAGTAGCGGGCCGTCAGCGGCTCGCCGGTCGCCCGCGCGATCATTTCATTCCAATGGTATTGGTCGCCGGCCTCAAAGACGTTTTTCTTGAGGAACCGCCCGGCCTTTTCCCGGCCTACATAACTGACATCGGCATCCGATGCAAGCTTCAGCACGTTTTGGACCAGGGCGTGGTGCAACTGCGAAGCGAGCAGCTCGCCGAGCATGTAGTTGTGATAGTAGCACGGAGCGGCCGAGAAATGGATCTTGGCGGCCCAGTCGGGCTCGTCCCGGCCGGCCGGGCGATTCACGAGCTGGTACTTGGCCACCATGTCCCACCAGAGCTTGTTGAGATCCCGATCGGGGTCGGCGTAAAGCTGCTTCTCGAAGTTGTACATGACCATGGCCCAGCGGGCGAAGATCAGTTGCTTGAGCTGGGCGTATTTGCCGCTGACCTTCTCGATCTCGGCTCGCTGCGCGTCGGACAGGCCAAGCATCTGCTGCATCCAGGCGGGGTTGCGGCTGAGCCGGCCGAAGAACATGGCGATCGCCTCGGTCGTGAACGCGTGCGCGGGCTCTCGCAGGATGTACGGAGAATCGAAATCCAGATACTTATCGTACACGCCGTGACCCAGCTCGTGCAGAAGGGTCTCCATCCAGGTCTCGTTGCTCTTGAGGTTGCACAGAATGCGCACGTCGCCGGCGCGGTCGATATGCGTGCAGAACGCGTGGGGGTTCTTGCCCTCGCGCTCGTACAGGTCGCTTTTGGCCAGGATCGATTCCACCGGCAAGTCGATACCCGCGTAGAACGTCTCGGCCAGCTCGCGGAGATCCTTGCCTTCGTAGTAGACGTCCAGGTCCAGCTCGTAGACCATCGGCGTCTCCTGGAAGAACGGGTCGTGATAATGCCAGGGCCTCAGCTCGTCGACGGGCACGTTGCAGTTCTGGGCCAGGATGCGGTCCAGGTCGGCCTTGAGCCGGGCAAACGGCTCGTTCGTCAGCTCGTACAGCTCGGCGAAGATCCGGTCCAGCTCTTTGACGTCCTGCTCGCCCGTGGCCAGGCGGAGCGTGTGGAAGTTGTCGAAGCCCAGCTTGCGGGCCGCCTCGTTGCGCAGCTTGACCAGGCGAATCAAATCATCGGCCACCGCCGTAGCGACCTGCTTGCTCGCCAGCCAGGCCTTCTTGCGCCGGCTCGAATCCGTTTCGCTCTTGAGGATCGACTTGATTGCGTTGTCGGTGACCTTCTCACCGTCGATGGAGCCGCGGAACGTGCTGAAGTTCTTCTCGATCTCGGTGCTCAGCTCCACGATCTGCTTGAGCAGGTCCGGCTCGATCTGGTTGGCCAAGTAGCCGTCGTAGAGGACCGTGACCTGCCGCGCCAGCAGCGGGTCCTCGATCTGCCCGGACTCTTTGAGCCCCTTGAGATAGGCGAACTCCGTCGGGTCGCTGTAGATCTTGCGAATCTGCAGCGTCACCTCGCTGGAGCGGTCGTACGCCTCCGGGGCGCCGGTCGTGGCGGCGTCCCACCAGGCCAGGCCCGCCTCTTTCTCCAACGGCTTGATCTTCTCGACGTGTGACGTAACGAATTCCTGCAATTCGGTCTCCTTTGCATTGTGGGCGCAACCACAAACACCCAGGCACACGACAAACACCAGCACGATGGTCCGCACGTATTCCATTGTCCCAAACTCCTTTCGTCCATTCTTCCCTGGTACCGCGCCTCATACATCGTTTGGCTATGGATTGCTTCGCTTCGCTCGCAATGACCTGAAGGCCTACATCATGTCATTGCGAGGAGCGCAGCGACGAAGCAATCTCCCTTTCTGAACAGACCGCACTGGGTCCGGTCAATTCGCATTCGGCGAGCGGTCCGGATAGGGAGGCTTCTTCGGCCTCTCCGGCGGGTTCTTCTCCAGCAGCTTCAGTACCACCGCGATGGCGGTCTCGAGCTGCGGATCGCGCCCGGCGACCAGCTCATGCGGCTCGTTCTCCACCTCGTAATCGGGCGCCACGCCGTAGCCTTCCACGTCCCAGCCACACTCGGGGAACCAGCACCCGGCGTTGGGAGAGGACATGTAGCCGCCGTCGATGAGACCCGGGTTGCCGAACATCCCCACGACGCCGCCCCAGGTGCGCTTGCCCACCAGCGGACCCAGCTTGGTCTTGCGGAACAGGTAGGGGAACAGATCGCCGCCGGAGCCGGCCCACTCGTTGATCAGCATCACCTTGGGCCCGGGATTCGAGACGCTCGGCGCGCGCAAATCGCGATGGTCCCGGCGCGACACGTAGCCCAGCGTCGGGCGGTTCAGCAATTCGATAAAGCGGTCGGAATACTGACCTCCGCCGTTGAACCGCTCATCGATAATCAGGGCGTCCTTGTTCCACTGGGGCAGGAACTGCCGGACCAGTTCGTTCTGACCGTGGGTGCCCGTATTGGGGACGTAGATGTAGCCCACGCGCCCCTGCGTGGCCTGCTCCACCTTGCGCCGGTTGCCCTCGACCCAGGCGAGGTTGCGCAGCCGCGATTCGCTCGAGGCCGGCTCGATCAGGATGTCGTTGGCGTCGTTGGCGTCGGGCGTGCGACCGACCGTCAATGTCACGACCTGGCCGGCCAGGCCCTGGAAGGCGGCCCAGGGGTCCTCGGACGTATCGAGCGGCCGGCCGTTGACGGCCAGCAGATAGTCGCCTTCGTTGACGTCGACACCGGGCGCTCGCAGCGGCGAGCGCGGCTCGGCGTCCCACTTGCCGCCTTCGTAGATTTTCGCGATGCGATAGGCGTCGTTGGCTCGATCCAGCTCGAAATCGCAGCCCAGAAGGCCGACGTTGAGGTGCTCGGGCCCCTCCATGTCACCGCCGCCGACGTAGGCGTGCGAGACGTTGAGCTCGGCGATCATCTCCCCGATGATGTAGTTCAGGTCCTCCCGGTCCACGATATAGGGCAGCAGGACCTCGTAGCGTTTCCTCATGGCCTCCCAGTCCACACCGTGCATGTAGGGATCGTAGAAGAAGTCCCGCTGGATGCGCCAGGCTTCGTGGAAGATCTGCCGCCACTCCTGCTGCGGGTCGATCCAGGCCTTGAGGTCGCCCGAGGCGACCTTGCCGTCGCCGACCTTCTTGTTGGCGCCGACGTCGATGATGCCGTACGTGGATCGGGCCTTGTAGATGATCTTCTTGCCGTCGGCCGAGACGTTGTAGCTGTCGATCTTGTCGATGACGGTCTTTTCCTCGCGCTCCTTCAGGTCGTAATAGAGCAGCGTCCCGCCCGGCTCGCCCGGCTTGCGGGCTCCGGCGGGAAGATAGCGAATAAAGAGCAGCTTGCCCTTGACCGCATGCAGCCGGCCGAAGTTGCCGGCACGCATCGGCAGCTTGACGACGCGGCCCTCGAAACCGGCAAAGTCGATCTCCACCGGCTCGACCTCCTTATCCTTCTTGTCCTTTTTCTCTTTCTCGTCGGCCTTGTCGTTCTTCTCGTCGTCGGCTTTCTCGGCGTCCTCGTCCTCACCGCCGGCGCCGTTGTCGTCCTCATCGGCGCCTTGCTCGTCTTCGGTGTCCTCTTCGTCGGCGTCCGCGTCCTCGGTCTTCTCGTCTTCCTTCTCCTCCTTTTCCTCTTTGACTTCCTCTTCGTCGCTGCGCGGCGCCAGCGGCGAGGGCTCTTCGGCTTGCAGAGTCACTGCGAAGATCTCGGTCGTGTTCGGATAGATCCACGTCTCGTCGAGATCCCCGTAGACGGGGCTGAAGGCCCGGCTGGAGCGGAAGAACAGGTACTTGCCCTCGGCGTCGAAGACGGGCTGCTGGTCGTTGTAGTAATCGCTGGTGACCTGGCGGACGGTCCCGTCGTTGGCGTCGTAGATCATGATGTTGCCGTGGCGGTTGGCGCCGTTCTTGGCGTAGGTGAGCCACCGGCTGTCGGGTGACCAGGCGTACGATGTCATCCGGCCCCACTCGTCCTTGTCGACGAACTCGATCTCGCCACTGTTGGCATCGGCGATATAGAGGCTGCCGGTCTTGTCGCCGAAGGCGATCTTCTTGCTGTCGGGCGACCAGGCGCAGTCGTAGCGATAGACCGAGCCGCCCTCGGTGAGCTGCTTTTCGTCGCCCTTGCCGCTGCCCGGGCGGAGGGTCAGCTCGTATTCCCCGGTTTTGTCGGAGAAGTACGCGACGTGCTTGCCGTCGGGCGACCAGGCGGGATAGCGCTCGGCCACCCCGGAGGTGTTGGTCAGGTCGCGCGGGCTGCCGTGCTTGGCCGGCACGGTGAAGATTTCGCCCCGCGCCTCGAACAACGCCCGCTTGCCGCTCGGCGAGAGCGAGAAGCTCTCGATGCGACCGGAGACGTCCTTGAGCTCCGTGCGCACGTGAGGCAGATCGGCCGGCACCTTGATCTCCAGCGCCTGCGACGTACCGCCGGCCAGATCAAGCAGGTGCAAGGCACCGCCGTTCTCAAAGACGATCGCGTCGGGACCGAGGCTGGGCCACTTCACATCGTACTCGGTGAACTTCGTGACCTGCCGCGTCCGCTTGGTCCGCAGGTCGTAGGCCCAGATGTTGAGCTTCTGGTTCTCGTCGCGATCCGAGAGGAAGTAGATCGTATCCTCGCGCCACATCGGCACCGCGTCGGTGCCGGGAAAGTCGGTGAACCGCTCGGACGTGTTGTTGATGAAGTCGTAGAGCCACAGGTCGCTGGCCATCCCGCCGCGATAGCGCTTCCAGTTGCGCGACTCGCGCGAGATGAACTGAAACGCGATGCGCGTCCCGTCGGGACTGAACGAGGCCAGCTCCCCGTAGAACAGCGGGAGCGTCTCGGGCAGGCCGCCCTCGATGGACTGCTTGAAGAACTGGTTGAAGCGGCCCGACGGGCTCTTCATGCGCGAGCGGTAGAGCACGTGCTTGCCGTCGGGATACCACTCGACGACCGAATCGCCGGCCGAATGGTGCGTTAGGCGCCGCGGGATTCCGCCCTGGGCCGAGACGACGTAGATATCGGTGTTGCCGTCGTAGTTGCCGCTGAAGGCGATCAGCGCGCCGTCGGGCGAGAACTTGGGAAACATCTCCCGGCCCTTGGGCGAGCTGAGCCGCCGGGCCGTGCCGCCGGGCCGGGGCACCGTCCACAGATCGCCGGCGTAGACGAAGACGATCTGCTCGGCACTGACGTCGGGAAAACGCAGCATCCGCGCGTCCGGCATGTGCAACAGGTCGTCGGCCGCGATTCCCGCCGAGGCGCCCCAGAATAACAGAACAACCACCAGCGCTGATGTGATCCGTGTCGTATTCATGTCACCCCTCGAATTCGCGAAAAACCCATTCCTGATTGCCCGTCGCATCCTATCAGCTTCAAACACCCAAATCAAGACCGCCACCAAATCTATCCGTGTATCCGCTCACCCCTCTTCAGCCTGCCGTCCGGGGCCGCCGAAAAACATGCCGAATCGCAGACACCGGGCAACAGACTTTATCCTTGCTTGCCCGGGGGAAATCCGGTATAATGCGGCCGTTGTGTCCAGCCTGGAAGCTGGAATCAGAACGTGCGGAGGCGAAATGACTGTATTCTGGAATCGCGGAGTGAGCTGAAATGAATGCCTGTTTCCCCCACAAATCCTTTCCCGCATGGACCCTCGTTGCCGTTTTGACCCTCACCGGAGCCTGCCAGGGGGCCCTACACCGAGACATGGATTTGCACGTAACGATCAACGTTTCCTACCCCCATATCAGGATCACCATTTCCTGGACGATTCCGCCGGAGAACCCAGGCGGATACTTTCTGTATGCCGACGGAACCTACCTCAACCACTACAACGAGGGCAACGGTTCCGGGAGCGGATACGCGGTGAAGAGTTTCTCCGGCGGGAAGGCCAAGTTCGAGGCCATGGTAGAGAAGTACCTCTTCACGAAACACGTGTACAGGGTGGAGACGACTCCCCGGCTCTCGTGGCAGTCCCGGCTTTACGATGAATACACGTATCTGCCGGCGGACGCCCTGTATATCGAAAACCACGTGGCCGGCATCCCCGAGGACTTTACCGGGGCAGTCAAAATCTTCCACCGGCTCGAATCGGCCGAGGGCTTTTGCGGGTATGATGAGGAGTATCATACCAGCCATCTTCCGACCATGTCGAAAATCGTCTCGGTTTTGTCAGATCCCAACCAGGAGGACGGATACGAGTTGACGGTGGACACCAGACCCAAGAGCAGTACGAGCGCGGTCGATCTTCGGCTCAGTCTGTATTCCTACTACCAGGACCCGATCGAGCTGACCTCGCCGAAGGAGAACGAGCTGAGACTCTCGCTGCCGGGCGGCCGATTCGAGTCGACGGCCCTCACGCTCCAGCAGTATGATCCCGCGGATCCCAATCGCACGTTCCCACTCTACGACGTACGGCAGATCGTCGCCCAGAACGCAGGCATCCTGCCCCTTCCCGACCTCCACGGCGCGTATCGCTCCGGAGAGCCCTACGCCTTTTTCACCTTGAGCTTCACCAGGGACAGCACGCTCGATTTGAACGAGGACGGACGGCTCGACTGGTGGGACTTCTCCGTCCTGGGAAACGACTGGCGCAACGCTGATGCGCCGACGGCGGCCGACTTGGCCGGCGTTTGGGGGCTTGGCCTGCCCGACGGCACCGTGGACGCATTCGATCTGCAGGCCTTCTGCCAGGCATGGGCCCAGGGTTATACGCCACCCGTTGAGTTTCTGCGCGAGGATTTCGAGACCGGCCGGTTCGACAAGCTCGACTGGACGCGCGGGACCTGGACGATTACCTCCGTCAAGAGACACTCCGGCCTTTACTGCGCCTGGGGCGGCCCGAGTTACCTGGAGAACCCGGAGCTGACCGTCACCCTGGAATGCGAGTCAGGCGAGATCCGCTTCTGGCGCAGAGTCGTCTCCGACGCCGAATGCAGCTTTCTTGAGTTCTATATCGACGGAGAAGAACAGGCGCGGTGGTCCGGCGATCTGACTTGGGAAGAAGTCGCCTTCCCCGTCGAGGCCGGCACGCGGACCTTCACCTGGACGTACGTCAGGGAGGACAGCGTCTCGGACGTGCGTGACGGGGCCTGGATTGACGACATCACCTTTCCCCGCCGGCGCCACAAGTAGCCGCCCCGGGCCGTGCCGTCCCCGCAGGCGGAATGCCTTTGGCATCCCATTTCTTGTTTGAACAGGGCTGTGCGCGCCAGTAACATGGCCGACGAATCCGCAGCGGGCGTCTGCCGCCGTGCGCTGTGCCTCTGCGGTTGTGGAACGGAAATTGCGCGTGGGACCTCCTCGGCACACGCGCATGAGATGGGGGGCCGCCCCATGGTGTGCCCTCCCGAACTGTGATTGTCGATAGCGCAAGGACGATTATGGCCAAACGAGAGTATCTGACCGCACCGCTGCCTTCCAGCAAGATGCCCGCCGGCATTCCCTTCATTCTCGCCAACGAAGGGGGGGAGCGCTTCGCCTTCTACGGGATGAGCTCCATCCTCGTGGTCTTCATGACCAAGTACCTGATGGGCAGCGGCGGCGCCCTGGCGGTCATGGAAGACGAGCCGGCCAAGGAATGGTTCCACCTCTTCACCGCGGCGGTCTACTTCACCCCCCTGATCGGGGCGCTGTTGTCGGACCTGTGGCTGGGCAAGTACCGAACCATCGTGGCCTTTTCCGTGGTGTACTGCGTGGGCCTGGGTCTGCTGGCGTGGGACCAGACGCGCGTGGGCCTGGCCGGCGGACTCATCCTGATCGCCTTAGGCTCCGGTGTCATCAAACCTTGCGTCTCGGCCACCGTCGGCGATCAGTTCGGACAGCAGAACAAGCACCTGATATCGAAGATGTATAGCTGGTTCTACTTCTCGATCAACGTCGGCGCCTGCATCTCCATGCTCGCCTGCCCCTGGCTGCTGGACAAGTTCGGACCCCGCGTCGGCTTCGGCGTGCCGGCGGGCCTGATGGTCTTTGCCACCGTCGTCTATGTCATGGGCCGAATGAAGTACGTCCACATTCCGCCGGCCGGCAGGAAGGTAATCAACGAGGTACTGGATAAGGAGGTCCTGAAGATCCTGGCCCGCCTGTGCGTGATCTACGTGTTCGTGGCCATGTTCTTCGCCCTGTTCTACCAGTCGCAGTCGGCCTGGATCCTGCAGGCCGAGAATATGAATCTCAAGTGGCTGGGCATCACCTGGCTGCCCGCCCAGGTCCAGTTCGTCAACTCCCTGTACCTGCTGCCGATGATTCCGCTGTTCACCTATGTGATCTACCCGATCATAAGCAAGGTGTTCCCGTTGACGCCGCTGCGAAAGATCGGGATTGGCATGTTCGTCACCGCCGCCTGTTTCGTCGTGCCCGCCTGGATCGAGATCGAGATCGCCCGGGGCGGCAAGCCCAGCATCGGTTGGCAGTTCTTCGCCTACATCCTCCTGACCGCCGGCGAGATCCTCGCTTCCATCCCCGTGCTGGAGTTTTCCTACACGCAGGCGCCGAAGAAACTCAAAACGTTCGTGATGAGCCTCTATCTTCTGTCGATCTCGCTGGGCAACGTCTTTGCGTGGGGGGTAAACCACTTTATTCAGAACGAAGACGGTTCCAGCAAGCTGCCCGGCGCGAGCTACTACTGGTTCTTCGCCATTGCAATGCTCGTAACGCTGGCTTTGTACATTCCGGTAGCCATGCGTTTCCCGGTCAAGGAACACATCCAGGACGAGGCCCCGGCCGAATCCGAGGAATGATCGCGCCGCCTGCAAGGCAACGCCGGCAATATCCTGACGCGGGAGGTCCGCGCGGCTTGGCAGGCGCCGTCCCGGGCTAATTGTGGGGCAGCAAGTCGATGTCTTCTTTTTGCAGGAGCTGGATGATCTCGGCCTTGGTCGGCAGCGCCTCGATGGCGCCGAACTTCGCACAGGTAAGGGCGCCGGCGGCGGAGGCGAACTTGACTCCCTCGCGAATGTCGTCTTTGACCGCACAGTAGGCGGCCAGCGCGCCGGCGAACGCGTCACCGCTGCCGGTATGATCCACCAGGTCCACGTTGAACGCGGGCACGTGCGCGGCGCCGCCGCGATCGACCACCATGCAGCCGCGCCCGCCCATCGTAATCACCGCGCGCCGGGCGCCCCGGGCCACGAGGTCCGAGCCGATCATTTTCGCCGTGCGGATGTTGAAGGCCGACTGGTCCGTGATGTCGGCGGCCTCATAGAGGTTGGGAATCAGCGTGTCGGCCGAGAAGTACTCGTGGGGCAGGTCGCCGCTGTGCTGCGGCTCGGACATCGGCCGCGCCGGGTTGAACACCACTTTCGTGCCGTGCAGACTCGCACATCGCAGCGCCGCCACAATCGCATCCTGCGGCAGACAGCCGTGGACCAGGCAAATATCCGCCTGGCCAATGAGCGGCTCGGCGATCTCGATATCCGCCGGCTGCAACGCGCTGTTGGCCCCGGCGTGATAACAACAGGCGTTCTCCCCTTCGGCGTTGACCAGGGTGACCACGATCCCCGTGCTCTTGGCCTCGGCAATGAAGATGTATTCGGTGTCGACCCGGTATCGGGCCAGGTTCTTGAAGGCCATCTGCGCGAAGGCATCGCCGCCGACCTTTCCGACGAGATGGACCTCGCATCCGCACAACGCCGCCTGAACCGCTTCGGTGGGGCCGGGCCCGGCTACCGCGCAAGACAGGGCCGAGCCTCTGCACGTCTGGCCGGCAACGGGGATTTGGCCGCACTTGATCGCCACGTCAACATAGGTGCCCCCGATGACGACTACTTTCGGAATCCGTTCCGTCATTTCCATCCTCAGACTTTCTTTTTGTCGCCGCCAGTATAGTGCGCCAGCCCGGAGAAAACAAAGTTTTTTCCGGACGAAGATGCGGCTTTCGCTCAGGGGTTCTGCCGCTGGAGCCAGTGTCGGATCACCGCCAAGACATATTCGACCTCGTCGTCCGACAGCGCCCGACCCCGGGCAATCCCGTGCCACTTCTCCAGGCACCCCCGGCAGCAGGTCCCGGTGGCGTGCTGGGCGATGAACGCGGGGTGGTTCTTCATCGGGGTTTGCCGCCCGTCGTTGGCAATCTGCGCCGGCGCCAGCCGCTGCGTGACGAAATCGCGGGCGTGCGCGAGGACCGTCTCCAGGCCCTTTTGCTCCAGGTACGCCGCTTCCCGGCCGCGAAGCCGAAACCCGCTGCGAAACTTCGATCTCCCCAACGCCGCAAACAGCTCGTCGATATCACGCATCGCCGCCCCCGCCCGTCGATCAGGACGGGATGCCCACGACCGACATGTACACCACGCCTTCCTCTTCGCCGTCGACGCCGACGATCTTGTTGACCTCGTCGTCGAACAGCGCGCCGATCTGGCACGAGCCCAGCTCCAGGCTGACCGCCGCCAGCGCCAGGTTCTGGGCGATGTGGCCCGCGTCGAGGTAGATGTAGCGATAGGCCCGCTGGTCGTACTTGCACTTGGAGCGCTCGAAGATGGCGGTCCAGACAAAAATGGCCGAGGCCGCCGCACACATGCCCTGGCCCAGCGCCGCGGCCGTAATCGCCTCGCGAAAATCGCCGGTGCGGAGCTGCTCGAGCTCGTGATTGCGAATCCCGTAGTGGTAGACGCCGGGCTCGAGCTTGCGCACGGCATTGACCACAACGTACGTCTCGATCGGGTACAGCGCCCCGGCCGACGGGGCCGTGCGAAACTCGTACCCGTGGTCGGCGCGGTGAACGCCCGTCGAGGCCCAGATCAGATAGCCCAACTGGCCCATGCTGATCGGCTCGCCCTTGTACTTGCGGACGCTGCGACGCTCGTCGAGCGCCCGGTCCAGCGACATGGGCCGGCTCGGATCGAACGAAGGCAGCACCACCCGCACGTTCTCGGGGTAGGTCTTATACGGCTCCGGGCGATCCTTCCGGTGCAACTCCCCACCGATCAGCTTGTCCGGCGCGTATTTCGTCTCCTCTTGAAACCGATCCCCTACGTCGCTCATGCAGTCCACCCCATACTCTCAATCCCATCGGTTCTCGTCATGCGATGCCCGTTCGGCATCCAAACATCTGACCCGTCCCTCAGCCATGGGGACAACGCTGGGACCATCATCGCACGAAACCGCCCAAATGCAAGCACGAAAACACCAAGCCCGCCTCCGGCTTTCGGACTCCGGCGGGTTGGCCTTGCCTTTTCCGCCCGATACGGCCTACAATGCCGATGCTCCCGACGAATACGTGTCAAGGAGGATAAAAGAGATGCTTTCGCAAAAAGGCGCAGTTCCGCACGATGGAGGCACGTCCTTCGGCCTCTGGGCCCCCAATGCCACCGCTGTCTTTGTCACCGGCACCTTCAACGACTGGTCCCCCACCGCCCATCCTCTGGACAAACAATCCGAGGGGTGGTGGTCCGCGGACGTCGCCGGCGTCAAACCGGGCGATGAATATCGCTTCCGCATCGTCGCCGGGGAGACGGAGCTATCCAGGATCGATCCCTACGCCCGACGTCTGACGAGCTCCGTCGGCAACGCGGTCGTGCCCCGGCCCATCGCTGCGGCAGGGATGCCCTCATTCACACCGCCGGCCCTGAACGAGATGATCCTCTACGAGTTGCACATCGGCACGTTCGGCCGGGCCACCGAGCCGGGACCGAGCGATCTGGAGGACGCGGTCGAGAAGCTGGCGTACCTCAAGGAACTCGGCATCAACGCCGTCGAAGTGATGCCGCTGGGCGAATTTCCCGGCGGCTTCTCCTGGGGCTACAACCCGTCGCACATCTTCAGCGTCGAAAGCGACTACGGCACGCCCCGCTCCTTTCGCGACTTCGTCAACCGCGCCCACGAATTGGGCATCGCCGTGATCGTGGACGTGGTCTACAATCACCTGGGGCCTGGAGACCTCGACCTGTGGCAGTTCGACGGCTGGAGCCAGAACGACAAGGGCGGCATCTATTTCTACAACGACCAGCGCTGTCACACCCCCTGGGGCGACACCCGGCCCGACTACGGCCGGCCGGAGGTGCGCCAGTATCTCGCCGACAACGCCCTGATGTGGATCGGCGACTACGGCGTCGACGGGCTCCGCTGGGACGCCACCGCCTTCATCCGCAACGTGGACGGACGCAACGACAACCCCGACGGCGACCTGCCCGACGGCTGGTCGCTGATGCAATGGATCAACCAGCAAGTGCGCGAGACCAGGCCCGGCGCCTGTCTTATCGCCGAGGATTTGCAGGACAACCCGTTCCTGGTGAAATCCGTCGGTGACGGCGGCGCCGGATTCCACGCGCAATGGGACGCGCGCTTCGTCCATGCGGTGCGCGAAGCGGTTATCACACCCGACGACGGCGCGCGGAACATGGACGCCGTGGTCGATGCCGTCGTGCACCGGTTCGACAACGACGCGTTCCAGCGCGTCATCTACACCGAGTCGCACGACGAAGTGGCCAACGGCAAGGCACGCGTCCCCGAGGAGATCGCGCCGGGCAACGCCGCGACCTGGGAGGCCAGGAAGCGCTCCACCCTGGGCGCCGCGCTGGCATTCACCGCGCCGGGGGTCCCGATGATCTTCCAGGGACAAGAGTTTCTCGAGGACGACTGGTTCCACGACCGCGACCCCATCGACTGGTCGAAGAAGAAACGCTTCGCCGGCATTCTGCGCCTGTACCAGGACCTGATCCGCCTGCGCCTCAATCGTGACGGCCACACCCGGGGCCTGTGCGGACAAAACCTCCAGGTCCATCACGTCAACCACGACGACAAGGTGATCGCGTATCACCGCTGGGACCAGGGCGGCCCCGGCGACAGCGTGATCGTCGTGGCACATTTCTCCGCGCGGGAGCACACGAGCTACCAGATCGGCGTCCCGGCCGCCGGAACGTGGAACGTGCGCTTCAACAGCGACCGCAAGACCTACGACCCCGACTTCGGCGACGTCGGTGCGCCCACCATCACCGCCCAGAACCAACCGCGCGACGGCCTGCCCGCCCAAGCCACCGTCTCCCTCGCCCCCTACACCACCCTGATCCTCTCCCAGAACCCGGATTGAGGTAGCGCCTCGTCGGCCCGGGCATCCCGAGCGGTCTGCTCGTGGGCCAGTTCCAGGATCAAGCGCATGTTGGGGCTCGTGGGAGACCGCGAAACGCCCGCGAACTCTGTCGCCGCCAGGTGCATAACCTCGTCGAGATCGGCAAGCAGCACGGCCACGCCTCACACGCCGCTCGTACCAGACCATAGCCCGCAAGTGTTAAAGCCGCGTCAGAACCCCGTCAAGATTCCATTAAAACCCCCAACCCCGCCCCCGTCCTCAATTCCGAAGTCCCGTCTTCAAGGAAATCACACCAACGAATTCCTTGAAGAATATAAGCCTAATCGCCATTCTGCAAGACTCCTGTAAGGAGTGAAACGGTCGCGTGGAATGCGCAATCTACGTACTGACGGCTCGTACGGGCCGGTCGTTGAAGGGACGCAGCGAGGGCCGGTATAGCAGGGGCAGGTTCTCAGATGGCGTTTAGGTCGAAAGGAGCGGTAATCACATGCTTGTATGTCGCGTATGGGAAGGGGTCCGGGCCCGGCCGAAGGGCCTGATACGTTCCATTGGCCTTGTGCCGGTTCTGCTGGTCATGGCGTTGGCAGGAGGCCTCCGTGCGGCCTCGGAGGCCGGCATCCCCAGCTACTCGGATCTCAAAGCAGACATCGAGACGGCCTGCGAATCCCGATCGGCACTTCTCCAGCATTCTACGGGTCGGGCCCGGTTGTCGATGGAGCAGACCAAGACGCCCTGGCAGGGTGCTGAGAGACTCTCGAAGAGATTCCTGGAGGGCCTCGGTGTAGACCCGACGGGACTGACGCCGTTGTCGGCGACGGGGCAATGGAGTGTCACATGGTACCGGAAGGGCCCCAAGAATCGGTACGATGTGTCTGCCGGGCCTGTCGTCGACGGCGGCGACAGCCTGTCACTCTTTCTGCCGACGAACATGCGCGTGGCTTCGGACCCGGCCCAGGCGCCCTGCACGGTTCACTACGATGTCCCGGCAAATCGGGTCTACCTCCGCCCGGGCTCGGTGCCCCTTCACGATTCGTTCGGTCTGTTCCGGTGTTTTGACATTAGCCGACTGTACAAATTCGACGGTCGGACCGTGCCGGAGTTGTTAGCCGGCTTTGACAAGGCCAAGGTCGTGCCGGAGCTATCTGCCGATCGGATCGAAGGGATGCGCTGCATCAAGATGGAGTTCAATATCCCGAGGACACCGGACCCCGGTGCAAGGCGTCGGAGGAGGACGGAGTTGTGGGTGGCGCCGGAGATGTCGTTTTCATTGGTCCGGGCGCGCTTCCGGGACAACGGCCCGACGGCGTTGAAGGACGTTACGCTGATTGAGAGCTACGATGCTGTCTACGAAGAGTCAAAGAGATTCGATGGCGTATGGCTGCTGAAACATCTTCGGACCGTTGACCATCGATATTCGACGCCGGGCGGCATTCACAACGTCGATCATGACGCGAGCAAACGGCTGGAAGTGACGATCGAGAGTACAGAGCTGGATGTCGCGATCCCGGATGCGACCTTCACCCTCGAAGGATTGGGCGTGTCGCCCGACACGAGAATCTACGACGCCTCGCTGGCCGGGCACCCCCTGACGTACTACCACAAGTTCGTCTGGTAACCCGCGCGGGACAAGCAGCAGGTGCGCGGCCGGGCCTTCTTCGGCGCTGGCTGCGGGTGTGAAGGACCGGGCGCGGAGGGCGGGTTATTGCCCCTTGATTGGGCCGCCCATTTCGACGACGGAATCCATGCCTTCGGGCATGGGGCGGTAGAACCGCACCGGCTGGATGGAGCCGTCTTCGCACCGCACGGCACGGATTCGCTTCTGCTTGATGAAACAGTGCTCCATGTGGACGCCTTCTTCGATGATGCAGCCGTAGAGATACGTCGATCCCTTGATTCTCACATGGCTGCCGATGTGCACCGGATGGTCGTCCGAACCGGTGATGCGAACGCCGCCTTCGATGCGGGTGTTCGGCGCAATCGTAATATTGCCGTTGAGCTGGTCGCCGACCATGATTTCGACGTTGTCGCCCAGGACGATCTCCTGGCCCGGGTAGGTATTGAGAACGCTTCCCTCCCCCACGGAGACGTTCCTGCCAAACTTGACCGTTCCCTCGACCGTGGCATTGCGGCCGAGCTTCAAACCCGTGCCAATCTTGACCTTGGGCCCGACGTGCACGCCTTCGCCGATGACGATGTCGAGCGGTTGTCCTTTCTTGTCGAGGCGAACGATCTGGTCCACCACCTGATCGGCCAGGAAGAAATGGTCCGGATCGTGAAAGGTAATCACGTCCTTGAGCAGCTCGTAGGTCCGCTGGCGGGCGATATTGTCCATCTCCTTGAGCACGCTCTTGTTGTTGAATCCGAGGATCACGGTGGCGTCGGAGGCGGAACGGGCGCCCACCTTGAGATTGTCCTGGTTGAACATGGCGATGAGATCGGTGAGGTAGATCTCGCCCTGTGTATTGTCACTGTCGATGCGGTTGATATGCGTCAGGAGGGGTTTCATCTTGAAGCCGTAGACGCCGGAGTTGAATTCCGGAATGGCCAGCAGCTCATCCGGGCTGAAGGTGAATGCTTCATCGCGGTACGAGACGGTATAGTCCTTCTTCAGGGCCTGGATGTCCCGGTGCTCCTTAATTTCGATAACCGCCCCGGCATACCGGCTCCGTTTCCCGTCGCGGGTTACGGGTTTTGCCCGGATGATGCGGCCGTAGTAGTTTTCCGACGGATCGCCCTCATAAATGCCGGTCAGGACCATCATGTCGCAGCCCGAGCGCAGAAACGCCTTGTGAAACGACCGCACTTCGGCCGCGTTGAGCAGACCCATGTCGCCGGGCAGCACGTAGCAGTGTCGCACCGTATTCGGTATCTTCCCCTGCAACGCCACCTGCACGGCGTGACCGGTGCCGTTCTGCCGTTTCTGCCATACATAACGGGTATTCTTGCTTCTGCCGATCGCTCCGGCCACGTCGGCCGCTTTCACTCCCACCACCACGGACGAAATGCATCTCGGCAGACCCTTTACCATGGCGCGATGAACCCGCTCGACCGTCGGCACGCCCCATATCTCGTGCAACATCTTGGATTTTTCGCTCTTGATGCGTTTGCCGTGCCCGGCGGCGAGGATGACAGCCAGCGTCTTGCCGCTGGGATGGTAAGGTGAAGACAAATCTCTCAGAAGAGCCGTCAGGGACATCACATAATCCTTTCCCGTTGCGCGTTGTCCGTTCTTCGACACCGTATTGTGGTTTGCCGAAACCCCACCCAGGGTACGCTGTGGCGGGAAAGTTTCAAGAGTTTTCGCGTCAGAACCGGCCTTTGCAGAGGGATTAGTCCGTTCGCCGCTCTTTTTGCGGATAGAGACCCTCTGCCCTGTACCTGGCGATCCGTCCGTCCGGCGCGGCGAGGCCGACATCAGACCGTGGCACGGCCGCGTCAGACCGGGACTTCGACGGGCCTCGGGGCCTGCCAGTTCATGATCAGCTCCGGCGATTTGGTGGCGACGATGTGCGAGAAGTCCACGCCGTGATATCCGCAGACGCGGTCGCGGAACCACGCGTCGAAGGGATGCTCGGAAACCGCCAGTTTCTCCAGGAAGGTCTTGGCGCCGGGCCCGCTGTGACAGACCACGGCGGTCGGGCCCTGCGGCCCGTCGCTGAGCCAGACGTGGTGGGCCGTCAGGCCCATGCGGCGGTTGAAATCGTTGAATTCTCGTCGGCGCGGACCGAGGCATTCCTGAATCCAGGCCTTCCACGGTCCGACCTTCTCGACGACCAAAGGAACAGTAACGACAACCACGATGCACCCCCGAGGTTAGCTGTAGTGCCCGTAACGATCGCGCCTCTGTGTTGTGCGATCGCTCTTCAGTTCGGCGTGACGGTGCCTGGGTTGGCCGCCACACACTACTCTGCGTCATGCTATACGCCGTACGCGCGGGAACGGACCAAAAAAAATCCGACCACGACGCAATTTCTTCGTGCGGGCGGCGGTCCTGTTTGTGGATTCAAATAGATTACAAATACAGTACGCCCCGGAGGAGATTGCCCCGTCGGCCCGTACCAAACAGGGCTGCGACGCAACATCACAGCCCTGACAGACATCAAGCGTGCTCATGCTCATGCGGCTATCTCACGGCCCGGTCGTGATCATCGCGGCGTAACCCGCAACTTTACGAATGCCACGGTGACGTCCTTCTGGCCCGCCGGGCCCGGCGATTCCATCTCGGTCAGCTCGACGCATAACCTGGCGAACCCGCCCGGGGGATCGACATGGGGGTTGGCGAAATAGGCCGAATACTCGCCTCCGACGGCGCCCGTAGGGGTGATGGTGCAATGCAGCGTCAGGCTGGAATTGCACAGCACCTCCAGATCAAGACAACCGGTATAGGTGCGGAAGTTCACCTGCTTGAGCTGGACGGGACCGGGAATGTGAATGAGGCATTGAGACAGAAGGCCCATGTCGATGCTTACGGGAATTTCATTGGCTTGGAGCGGTTGCGGAACAAGCTCATGGGGCCAACTATGGACTTTGACCACCTGGGCCTCAACAGCGGACCCCAGAAGGGCCGCCAAAACGACGATGGCCACTTTCTCTCTCACCAAATCTACCTGCCTCACCAACCTCCCTGGGAAGACTCGCGTTCGCTCCCTCGAACGTGTCGTTGCCCTTTACCACCACCAGATTATCACGATGGTACCGGCCCGGGCCGGCCCCATCAATTAGGGGAAATACGTATTTTTGCAGAAAATCTTTGTTTTTATCGGTCTGACAACGACGGCGAGACGGGCGCTCCCGCGGCGTGCAAATGCACTTGAATGAAGCTTTCAAGATGCTTGGGCAGGTACCCCGCGCGTCGTAACGAAAAAAGGGCTGCGATCCCTCGGTCGCAGCCCCAAAGACATAAACGTGTGCCGAGACTCGTTTTTTTACAGCGTTCTTCGTCGGCGCATCCAACCGACCAGGCCCATGCCGAGACTACCGAGCAGCAGCGCGCCCGGTGCGGGAATCACGGCCGAACTGAGCTTGACGCGGGCCAAGCCATCGGAGCAAGGGTCGGTGGAAAGATCCAGAGATATGACCTCGCCCGCAGACCCATAAGCAGCCCAGGTGTCAATCCTGGTGGGCACAGCCGTGAATTCCATGATAACCGACCAAGGCCCGTCAAGGTACCCGGCGGCAAGACCGTCGGTGCAGCACGGAGCCCAGGTATGGACGGCGGTGATGGTGTCCGCAACCTGCGTGATACCTTCGCCCGGATCGTCCCCCTGTCGGACGCTGAAACCGTCAGGATCGCCGGCAATGGAGAGCCGTACACTTGTGTTTCCGCCGGACCCGTCCTGCGGCTTGTCGTGGACGACGAACACGCCGAGGCCGTCCGACCCGTCAACGAGGAACAGATGTGACCGGTTGCTCGTCAAAAGGGGAGCAGGACCGTTGAACGAGGCGCCGAAACCGACTCCATACTGGTAGTAGTCCACCAGCGTGCCTGCGGTCCCGTAGGGATCGATGGTGCCGAGAACATTGGCCTCGAAATCCCCCACGCCGGGAGCACTTTCCTGCATGACGGTGACGGCCGCGGTTGCCACGCCCCCGGCGACGAGACTCACCGCCATACAAACGACAAGTAATTGTGGATTCTTCATGCTTGATCCTCCCTGAAAACCGTTTCCCTGAAGTTCCTACTCATGTCCTCTACGTCGAGGCATGATTGTTACCGGCATCTGCGCCCGCCGCCGATTCCACGCGCCTGTGGTATGGTCTCTCCACCCGGCAAAAAGAACTGGGCACGAACGGACATTGCGGTGTCACTGTGACACAACCCCATAATCGGCTTGCACCGTAACTCGGGCGCGACGTGACGTCAACGCGTAGGAATACGTATTTTCTGTAGACCGGTGCAGAAAAAGGAGATGAGCGGAGAAAAAAGGGTGCGATACGGTGGTCGCACCCCTGGAGAGACAGGAGAACTGCGGTGACTTGTCACAGTGTCTTGCGACGGCGCATCCAGCCGACGAGACCCGCGCCAATTCCGGCGAGCAGCAAGGCGCCGGGGGCGGGGATGGTGGTCGTATAGTAGCCGTGGGTCATGGGTGTGGCGGCCTCAGTGTAATAGCTGCCGACGAGCCGTCCGGCGTCGATGCCGTAAATCCAGGTCCCGCGTGAGCCGGGCACGTCCCAGAACGAGTAGTTGGCGCCGTCGTACATGAGCCCATGATTCGGACCGCCTCCGGGCCAATAATCGCCGACGATCAAACCCCCCTCGATATCGCGGGCATAGGTGTAGCCCGAAACGGGACTGGCGATGGGCGCCCACGTAGCTCCGTCGTAGACGAAACCGTCCACCATGGCGCCACCGGCCATGTTGGCGCCGACGATCAAGCCGCCTTCCATGTTGTACGCCTCGGTCCAGTTCGAGCTTGGCGCGTCCAGGGGATCGTACGTGGCCCCGTCGTAGATGTATCCGTACGTGTCGTTGCCGGCATCGGTGTACGAGCCGAGGACCAGACCGCCGACGATGCCGTAGGCCTGCGTCCGGGTGCCAGCGTCGGGGGCGAAAAGGCTCGTCCAGGAAGTACTGCCATCGTAGATGAACCCGAACTTGTTGATGCCGGCCTCGTACGTGCCGACCATCACACCGCCCTCGACGCCGTGGATTCGGGTCGCGTCGGCCTGGGGGAAATCATGGCTCGCCCAGGCGGACGTGGCAATGTCGTAGCTGAACCCATGCACGGCCGAGCCGTCGTCGTAGTATCCGACGACCACGTTGCCGTCCAGATCGCGAGCGAAGGTGCTCACCGCACCGGGGTAGTCCAGCGTCACGACGGCCGCCTGCGCCACCGAGAATGCCGAAACCACAACCCACATGGCGAAAACGATACGTCTCATGGCGTTCCTCCTTTCAAACCCACGTTCCGTGACAACGAGAGGCAGCCGGCCGGTAGATTGAGGCGATGACATTGCCGTGCAGGCCGCAGGGCATCCCCGGAAGGGCGTCACATCGAAAGCACCGGCCAAGTGGTCTTCTCACACCTCCAACAACCGAACCACAAATCAGCGCCCACGCCGGGAGCCAATGCGCTCACCGGGTCGGCAGAGATCCACTGTCTTATCACCCACAGCGGAGAACGAAAACCTGGCGCAGAAGCCCCCACAGGTTTCTCCACACAGACCATGCACTATACCGTTCCCCGCGTCACCAGTCCATACGTACAAATACGTATTTTGTAGTCTTCATATGTGATTTCTTCGTCGCGTGCGGGACTTTCGCGGTGCCGCCGTGACAAAGAGAGCCGCAGGCCTCCTTGCCCACGACCCTCGTTTTCGTTTCGTCGCGCCGGCGTCGCCTTGGCGGCAGCGAGAACGCGGAGGCTGGTTTGCGCGCGATGCCCGTTACGGGCCTTCCAGGGGATAGATGGAGCCGTAGAGTTTGTAGCTGGCTTCCGGGGGTTCGGCGGCGAAGTTGATCGTGCCGACGGCCTGGAGTTTCCCGCCGTAGTCGCCCTCGGTGATGGTCATGTGAGCCGAGATCTTATAGAGCCCGGGTGTCGCCGTCGGCACGGCGGTCTCCTCGTCGGTCGTGGTGAAGCTGGTCCCGTCGGCGAGCGTAAACGTGTGGCTGGCCGTCACGTGCTGCGTCCCGTCGGGATCCTCGACGATCTCCGAGACGGCGATGGCGACCGTAGCCTCATACAGGTCGGTGCCCAGCATGAGCATGGCCTGGCCGGCGAACTCGGTTTCGCTGGTCGCCGTGGAGGAGCCCATGCCAATGACCGGGAATCCGGGGTCCGGCTCACACGGCGCCAGCAGGGGGACGCGCGTCGCCGTCATTGTGTACGGGAAACACAGCGCCGGCTCCTGGCCTTCGTCGGGCAGGCCGTCCCCGTCGGCGTCGGCGAACGGCAGGTAGAAGGCGTGCGTGCCTTCGCCTTCCATCGTGTTGTCGTCGGTAAACGTCACGCGGGAGGTGAGCACGGAGATGTAGACGATCTCTCCCAACAGCTCGGGCGAGGCAGGAGCGGAGAGCCCATAGCCGACCATGCTGCTCTCGTATGCACCGTCGTCGGCCAGCACGGTCTGGCCAACGTGGGTGGTCTCCACGGCGGCGTCCGGGAACATGCCGAAAATCGTCGCGCTCCACCGGCCCTCCACGGCCGTCGAGGTGTAACGTGTGCCCTCGGCATCCTGGCCGGTTGCGGTCCAGAGAGTTCGGACGACCCCGTTCGGCAGGGGCACGGTGACGATCCAGGAGCCATCGAGCACCGAGGCCGTCGACTGCGTGACATTGGCGCCGGCGCCGAAGACCGAAATCAAAAGCAACGCCATCATCCCAGAGACACCGACCGTAATGACATTTCGTTTCGTGTACATCATCGCATCTCCTTCTAAGGTGTATGTCGCCGTGGATAGTCGTAGGGTCGGTCCCCAAGCCACGCGTAAACACGTCGCCTGCATAGTGCGCGTAGGTCAAGGACCCACCCTACAGCTTGCAGTTCGGTTTCTACTCGCCGGGCGGCTCGGGCGGCAGCTCGCAGGAGGCAGCCACCGGCACGCGCTTGTAGGTACCCGAGACCGGAAAACATCCGTATGCAGGAGGATCGTCGCCGAACGGGTCCTGGTCGGGAGCGTACACGGCAGCGGTGTAGAGAGGCGCCGTTTGTGTGTCCTTGTCGGTTAGAGTGCCCTGGCCGCTGACGACCGAAATGTAGACAACGGGCCGGCCGGTTTCGCCTTCCGCCGGTGCACCCAGACCGTACGACATGACGGTAAAGGCATACGTATTCAAGCCCGTTTTCACGTACGTCCCGCGCATGTTCGTCGCCGCGATGGCGTCAGGGAACATACCGCCAAAGCTGGGGTCGTGGGCAATATCCAGGGCCGCGGCGAAGCGCTCGTTGTCCGGACCTGATGGCGTGACGGTCAGGACGATGGCGTGTCCCAAGCTGTTGGTCCCGTACCAGGAGCCCGCCAGCGACCACTGGTCCGTTGTGATCTGTTGCATCATGCCCAGGGCGTCATAGGCCCACCAGTTCTCCACAATCTTGCCGTTCGCAAAGCGGTGGATCGTTATTCCCGTCCAGGTAGCCCGGTTCCCCAGGGCCGGTATACCCATCAACTCGGCCCGGTGCGTGCCGGTCAGGGTCCAGCGAACCGCTACCTTGTCGCCTTCTGCGATCATGGCGTTCGCAGTAACGTGCAGGTCGGGGAAAGCAGCCAGGTGCATCAGACCGGCCTGCTTGTAAGCATCGAAATTCAGAGGATGGCCGGGTATGACGGGAATGTGGGAGATGAGCTCGGTAGCGTGGGTTTCGTCTAAGGCGGCCGCGTTCTTGCGATTCCAGAAATCCTCGACGACGCGGAGAACCGTCACCTTGTTCGCCAGAGGATCGCCAGCATCGCCGGTCACCGCCGACGGCTCGCCCCACGTGTAACTCTCGCGCGTCGGCGGTATCACACCGATCTGCTGCTGGACGCCGAGCAGGTCATACTCCCACCATTCCTCCGCGATCTTCCCGTCGGCAAAACGAAACATGATGATCCACGTGTTCGTGTACGGGATGCCAACCGGTGGCCACTTTCCGGTCGCGGTGAAGCGGCCGACGACCATGTCACCCTCGGCCACGAGGTCCTCAAGGACGGCCTGAAAATCCGCGACGACCGTACTGGCGCTGACGACCTCGACCTTGTAGCCGGCCAGATCGCTGGCCTGAGGATAGTGAGGGGCGTGGCAAGTGAAATCGGCAGCGAAGATCTCGTCGGCGGTCGCATGATTGGCCGTATTCATCATATCCAGCCAACGATCTCGAATGAGGGCCTTGTTCTCCTCTGTTTGACCGGCGGCTGTTTCGAGAAGGCCACCGAAAGCAGCCAAAACAACACACACGCTCAGGATCCCAAGCATACCCCGTTGATTGCGAAACCGCGAGCCTCCACCATTTCTGTTCGCGTACATGGCAGTATCTCCTTCGTCAAGTTGTTACCTCGTAGCGGTGGATAGACAATCGACGTGCGGGAGATGCTCGCGGAACCGGCGGACTTCGTGCACCGTGCATGGCCGTTCTACCCCCTGCCGCAGGAACATAAGAGGCGGCACCCACAGCATGCCGTGCCGCCTTGCTCCTGCTCGTGGCAGAAAATTGTACGAGCGGCCGCCAAAACCCGTCAATTGTGGTGACTACGTATTTTGCGTCATCAATCCCAACGACCAGCCCCTAAGCCAATCGGGCGCGATGAAAAGAGAACCCCCCGGGTGGCAGCAAGAAGAAAGGGCTGCGAGCGTATGGATTCGCAGCCCCGAAGAATATGGAAATCGCGAAAACGTTTACCGCGCTCCGCGTCGCCGCAGCCAACCCAAACAACCTACGCCGATACTCCCCAGCAACAACGCTCCCGGCGCGGGGATGGCGCATGGGCCGAGACAGACGTTGTCGAGACCCGTTTCATCAGGGATCCACGGCAGTGGCATTCCCGGTATGTATTCGTTTTCAAAGGCCTCAATCAATATGCGCAGATCAGTGACATTGGCCAACAGCGAAGACCACGATCCACTTTCCACAATCCAGTCGCTCTCCTTCAGCAGCGCCGCCTCAGTGTGTTCGGGGGGCGTGGGCCAATCGCTGACGCCTAACGGAGTCTCTCCGTGCCACACAGCACTGCCGCCAGGACCGGAGATGATGATCGTGCGGGGATGGAAGATAGGATTGGTTCCAACGACAAAGACTCTGTGGTCATAGCTGAGGACCCCGACTTCATCGAGCGCTGACCAATCGCCGAGGAATTTGGCAGGGGCGACGACCATTGAACCCACCCCGGGCCCATCGGTGTACCTGACATAACCCCCGGGATTGCCTCCGCTGGATTGCCACGCGATGCCTCCTGCAGAAACCATCGTCCAGCCGTCGAGGTCCGTGTCAAACGTGCTGCTCACACCTGCCGCTTCTTTCGTCGAACCAAGAAGAAGAAGGACGGTTACCGCTACCAGAGCCACTACATGGGTTCTCATTTCTCTACCTCCTGATCAGGGTGCATAAGTGTATCGTCGTTAACGATAACAAGACTCATGCTGACTCGCGCTCATGCCAACGGGGCACTCACAGGCGCACCGGCACCCGGGACCGGCCCGGTCACCAATTTTGCATAGACCGCCATCCCTATATCTTACACCAGAGAAGTAAACCCATCGCCGCCCCCCCGCAGACGCAGGGTTCTCCGTACTCAGGCGCGACGTATACCATTTCTGACCCAATTTGTCTATACGTACAAATACGTATTTACGGTGGAAAATACTCGCCGGGCGGCGCGGGGAGGTTTTCAGTATGGACCGGTCGCGGGTGGGGGTTGCGGTCAGTCTTGTTTGATCATGAGGCGGTGTTCGATGTTGGCTTCGAGGAAGGTCTCGCCGTGGGGTTGGAATCCGTGTTTGGCGTAGAAGGGTTGGGCGGCGGTCTGGGCGTGGAGCTTGAATTGAGTGACGCCCCGGTCGCGGGCCGCCTCCATCGCGAAGCGCAACAGCTCGCTGCCACAGCCCCGGCCGCGATATTCCTTGCGGACCGCCATGCGTTCGAGCTTAGCCCACGGCCCGAGCAGGCGGATGCGGGCGGCGGCCACTGGCTCACCGTCGATCTCGCCGAGAATGTGAAGCGCCGCGTGCTCGTGCTCGTCCATCTCCTCGCGATAGCTGACGCCCTGCTCGTCCATAAAGACGATCCCCCGCACGATGAAGGCCTTGATCAGATCCTCCAGCGATCCGGCGGTGCGAAATGTCGGTCGGTTGTCCATGGTCAAGCTACCCCTCTGTCGCAGGTGATGAGAAAGTTGTCATGCTGAACGAAGTGAAGCATCTGGGCCGGGAAAGCTCGGGCTGGGCGGCATTGCGCGGCGCGTTTCCCGTGTCCTGCCCGGATCCTTCGCTGCCGCTCGGGATGACAGCTATCGTATGACGAACGACCCGCGTCACGATAGTGACAAGACGTTTGCAGGAATCCGCATACTCCGTCGGCGGCCTGTGGCGCGGGGTCATGTGAAATCCGGCGTCGCCGGCGCGCCCCCGCCCTGCCGCAGCACGGGCCATTCGGCGAACGCGATGTAGAACGGCAAAATGATGTTGGCGATGGGAACCAGCATCAGCAGCGCCAGCGGACCGGGGAAACCCGCCTTCGTGCAGATCTTCCAGAACGGGATCACCGTAACGAGGGCGCCGACCACCCCGAACACCATCACAAAGAGGATGATCACGATCTCAAAGACACCCGGTACAAAACTACCTTCCATCTGGATCTCCTTTCGCCTTTGCCAACTCCGTTGTCCCTGGCGCGCGCGGCGCTTCGGTAGTCCGGCAATCATACTCTCGCCGCCCCCCAGCGGTCAAGGCCGCCGGCGTGAGCGGCTAAAAGGTAAAGCGGAGGTAGGAGCCGAGGATGTTGGTGTCGTGCCAGTGGTCCTCGTCGTCGTAGAGGTGCCAGAAGTAGAACAGCTCCAGGCGAATCGACTCGGCCAGGGGGATGTAGAGGCCGGTGCAGAGGCGCTGGCCGCTGAAGCGTCGCGAGTTGAAGCTGTAGAACAGCTCGTCGCCGATATACGGCTTCACCTGCCAGGCCGTGAACGCTTCGGGCGAGACCAGCAGCACCTTGTGGCGGAAGCGCCAGGTGGTGTTCTCCTCCGCGATGTCGCGGTACTCGATCCGCGTGCGGTTGACCAGGTCCAGGCCGAGCAGCTTCGAGCCAGCGATCACGTTGAAATGCGGACGGATCTCCCGAATCCAGTCCTCGCGGTCGTCCGTTTTCGCGTGCGTCACCTTGACCGCCGCGAACACCTTGAGCCAGTCGGCCAGGCCCGAATAGATCAGGCCGTAGTCCTGCTGCTGGTGATCCACGCGACGGGCCTCGTCCTCGAAGCCGAGTTTCTGCTCGAAGCCGAACTGCCAGTCGTCGCGGACGGGAACCAGGAACGTGGCCTTGGTCCAATAGCGGAAATCCTCGTCGCTGGCTGATCCCAGCGAGGCCGCGCCGAGGACGAGAGCCGCCGCGACGATAACGGTACTACTCCTGGATGCGATGCTTGTGTCTATCACGGGGCCCCATTCATGGTGCTACTGTGTTCGAGGGATTATACCGGCGGCCCGGCCAAATGCCACGCGCGCACAAAGAAAGGGCTGCGCGCGAGGTCGCAGCCCTTGATTTGTCAGTCCGTCACGCCGCCGGTTTGATCCTTTCGGCGGCCCTGCGTGGCCGAGGCGCCTACACGCCGGAGGGGACAACGAAGATTTCGACGCGGCGGTTCTTGGGATTGCCCTTCTTTCCGGGAGCGTTCGGGGCAACGGGGCGATACTCGCCAAAGCCCCGGGTGCTCAGTCGCTTGGCCTCGAGGCCGCTGCTCTCCATCAGATTCACGACGGAAATGGCGCGGTGCGAGGAGAGATGCCGATTGGTCGGGTGTGCCGCTCGCGTGGCGGGCCGGGCGATGCGCATATCGTCGGTATGTCCGGCCACGATGATATCGAATTCCTTGGCCGTGTCGGAATTGAGGATGCCGCACAGCGTCCGCACCGCCTCGGCGGCGCTCGTCGTCACCTGGTCGCTGCCCCTCTCAAACAACAGGTCGCTCTTGAACTTCACCAGCCCCCGCTCCGAATCGTACTCGACCATCTCGTTCTGATTGGCGAAATCCTCCAGGGCCGTGCTCAGCTCCACCGGAAGCGGCGAAATCCCGAGCAGCTTCTCCTGCATCGACTTGATCAGCTCTTCCTTCTTGGTCAGGTCCTCTTCCAGGGCCGCGATCTTCTGACGCAGCGTATCGACCTCGACGTCCCCCGTCTGCTCGGCGGCCGCCAGACGACGCTTGAGCTGGTCAAGCTGTAACCGGGCGGCCCGCAGCTCGCTTTCCAACTGATCGATGCGATCCTGCTGGGTCCGGTTCTGAAGCCGCAAATCCTGCATTTCCGAGCTGCAACCGTTGACGAAGGCCATGCCCAGGCATACCGCCAGCACGATCAAAACGGTCGAGAATTTCACACTCCGCATCAGTCAATCCTTTCCAACGATCAGGCTATCCTACGTTTTGCTCCCGTCCCCTGCGGGACAAGTTGATGGTTCAGACCTCGTGCCGCCGGGCCGCACATACCCGACCCGACCGACGCGCTGGTAATAGAACGGATTTGCGCCGAGCCGTCAAGGGTAATTTAGATAATCTCACCCTCCACAACACCCGATGAAACACCCCCAGAGCCAGGCACGCGCCGAACGCATTTGTATCGGACGCCGCACGCCAACCCACCGCTTTTTCTTCAGCTTTCCTGCGCCATTCCGCTCCGTGACATGCAATCCCCCTCGTGCGAAACCGCCGACGAACGCAACTCCTCCCGGCCTTCGAGAATCCACCAGATGTTGTCCGTACCGCTTTGGGTCTCGTCGGCGAAACCCCAGCTGGTATCCAATTATGGTGAAACAGGCAAGGGAAGTGCAAAGACGGTGTCTTTTGTATTGTCTATGTCGTCTTTGCCCCCGATGACATAGATTGTGTTGTCTGAAATCACTGTGAGGGGATCATCTCTTGGTTTGGGCAGTGCCGGGCCGGAGTCCCATTCTTTGGACTCGATGTCGAAGATGGTGAGTTTATCGCTTATCCAGTAGTCGGGGAACTCGCCCTCAGCACCCCCGATCAGGTAGACCTTTCCGTTGGCAACCGGAGCTTGAGTCGCATAGGAATACCACCAAGCCGCATCCGGCGGAAGCTCAGAATAGTCGCGTTTCCACTCACCTTCCTCAAAATCATAGGCCATTACTTCGTAGTTTCCTGCACCAGTCTCAAGATCGTGTCCGCCGATGAGATAGGCGCAATTGCCGTGTACGGCAATTGTCTTCCCCGTCGTGAGTTGTTTCGGTATTTCCCTTAGGGATTCCCATTCATCATTGTCGGGATCGTAGGCCTCCACTGCCGTGCAGGCGCGTCTATCCGGCCCCTCGCCTATGGAACCGCCTCCAAACAAGTAAATCCTGCCCTTATACACAATTGGAATAGCTGCGGCCGTAGTCGTTGGCTTTTTTGCGAGAGTCGTCCATGTATTCGTGGCCGGGTCATACACCTCGTTATAGTTGAGTGCACCACAAGCTCCGAAGACATAGAATTTCCCGTTGCACGCAATGCCGCTGATTTCCTCCACCCCGTGCCCCAGCTCAGGCTCGGAAAGGCTCTCGTAGTGCGGATTATCTGCAATATCAGACCATGTATCTGTGGCGATGTCATACTTCTCCCCACTGAATAGGTCTTTTCCACCCATGGCGTTGCCGCCAAAGACGAAGATCTCGTTCCCGATAACAGCGCCGGCGAATTGATGCCGGGCCGTCTTCATAGGGTAAAGCCGAACCCAACCATTAGAGTCGGGGCGTTCCAGTCCCCTCCTCTCCAAACGAGGGTATTCTCCCGGCGTCATCGTCCACACCGTCTCGAAATCCCAGCCAGCGTCAACAAAAGTCTGGATATCCGTCATCTCGGCCGTGGTCTTGCCGATACCGCGGTCACTGGCTGTCTGCCCAGAAGCTCCCATGTCCCAGAAGCTCGAATTGACACGATCTTCGTCGTCGTTGGGGTCCCAGACTTGGTGGCGACCCACGAGACCGCCCACATCGCTCGTTCCAGTGACCGCGCCGCTGCTGTAGCTCGAATCGATGCTGCTGACTCCGGTGTTCTTGCCCACGAGGCCGCCCACATCCGACATCCCGTCGACTGCACCCCTGCTATAGCTCGAAACCATGCGGCACGATCCGTTGGTTCCGCCCACGAGACCGCCGACGTTATCGTGTCCGTTGACCGTCCCGGCGCTGTAGCTGGTAGTGATGAAGCCTGAAAAGCTACCTCCCACGAGGCCACCAACAAAGTCGAATCCGCTAACCTTGGCGCTACTGTAGCAATCCGTGATATGGTACGGAGACGGGGTCAACTCCCGACACTTGACGGGGGCGTCAGGGGCATGCTTCTGTGCGTTTGTGGTCGTTGGAGGTGCGGTTTTCGTGGTTGGGTGTGGGGTGGGGCGAATTGACGGTGTTCGGGGTGCTTTTCGAGTTTTGGCTTGACCGGTCGACGGGCTCCCTGGGTTTCTTATCTACTCGTCGATCTCCTCAAAATGCGGTTTTTTTTCTTGACGGATACGGCGGACCGGTGTAGGATATGTATACAACGAAGCTGGATTTGTCTCATGGGAAGCGGGCGATGGCATATGGTGGTCAGCAGAGCAGGGATTCCTTGGCCGAGGCTCTTGATTGGGGATTGGGGATTCGCGCCGATGGGGTGGTGCAGTGTTGTGAGTTCGGCGCGCCAAACAAAGCCAATCTGGCCCGGCGGAGCCGGGAAGCTCGAAGCTCAAAATCCGAAACACATTCGAAATGCCAATGATCCACACAGACCACAACGCGGAAAACAAAGCCAATTCGGTCCGCCCGGAGCCCGCGATTGGGGATTCGAGCCAATGCGCCGGGGTATGCTGTCCAGCGAGATGTCAAACGAAGCCAATTTGGCCAGCGGGGCCGGGAAACTCTAAATCCGAAGCTCTAAATCCTAAACGGATGCAGCGGCCGGAGGATGAATGCCGAAATGCGAAACGAAGCCAATTGGCGAGGTCGGGATGGGTGTGGCGTCCTCTGCGAGGTCAGGCGTGCCCGGCTCCGGCCGTTGCGCGGCTGTGTATGCGGCCGGTCGTGCGAAACAGAGCCAATCTGCCGGGCACGGTTTACATGGCGCCGCGCGGGGGCGGCTATTTGCCTTTCTTGTTCTTCTGGCCGGGCTTGTTCACGACGACAATGGTGTCGGTGCCTTTGAAGGCGAGGCCGTCTTTCAGATTGCCCGTGACGGTCAGGGTCGTGCTGCCGTCCTTGCCGGCCAGGGCCTCCTGTACGGCGGCGCGGTCGAACTTGACCATGTACTCGCAGAAGCCGTCTCCGTCGCGGTCGCTGGTGTTCGACTCGGTGCCTTCCGACGTCGTGTTGCACTGAGCGATCTTGCAGGCGCGGATCGCCACGTCTCCCTCGACGAGCTCCACGCTCCAGCCGTCGATGTCATCGACCGAATACTCCAGCGGCAGCTCAATGTAGCAGGTGACGTATCGGCCGTTGCTGGCCAGGTTCAGGGTGTCGGGGTCGAGATCGATGCTCGCGTCGATGAACGACGGCCCCTCGACGGCCCGCAGGTGGTCCCACAGAGCGTGGTACGAGGCGTCCAGCCGCGATGCACTTACCAGCGCCTGGCAGCGAAGCTCGATGCGACACCACCCGGAGAAGCGAGAGACATCGACCTGCACGTCCTTATAGTAGCCGTCCTCCGTCTGCGACCAGACGACCCGGTCCTCCACGAGCAACACCGCCTCGAAGTTCTTGAAGAGGCCCCACGGGTACGCGGCCAGCTTGGCGTCAAAGACGAGGGTGCGGATCCCCGTCAGGTCCACGGTCTGGTAAAAGCTCATGTAATCGCCCGCGCTGACCGCCTGGTTGTAGCAGCCGTAGATCCGGGCCGAGCGCAGGCCTTCGCTGTTCCAGTCCTCGGTCGTCCCCAGCGCAAAGCCGGGACGCGTCGCCGTCCGCGACCAGGAATACGGATAGCAAGCGTCATAGGGCAGAGAATACTTGGAACGGGCGCGTTCAAAACCGGGGTTGGCGATGTCGGCCCGGCACACGGACGCGCACAACAGGAGGGCAAGGATGGCGATGCCTCCGACGTGGTTGCTGCACCTACTGCTTTCCTCTCCTCTCCGAGCGCCTGTTTCGATGCGGATCATAGCGGCAATCCTCCAGGGTCGGTGCGCCCTTACACGGCGCACGCGGCAACAAGTGATAAACGTTGGGATGGGCCTCTTGCCGAGACGCTCCGCCTCCTGCGTCTTTCGACCTTCCTGGTGGAGAGGGATGTGAACGTTGACGATACTTCTTCAGCAAACAGGTAAATAAACCATAACGAATCGTTACGAGAATCCAAATGAAACCGACGCAAAAAACATCATTTTCCGTCGGGGTACAGGAGATATGGCGCCCGGGTCCGGATAAAAGCGGCGGACTGAGCCTGCCACGCGCTCTTGAGCGCCGTCAGGGAGGCGTGGGCGGTGATGGCGTTGCGAACGGTAGCGGTGCCGCAAAGGCGGTCGAAATGGGCGGTTCTCCACTCGAATGGGTCCGGATACATCCGGCACAACTCGTTGATGATGCAGACGCCCGTCCAGAACGGCTCGAGCGCGTTTCTGTCGGTCACGACGATCCGGACACCGTGACATTCTCGGCCCTTGTGTTTCGAGGAGGTCGGGACAAAAGAAGTGCTCTCGAAGCGCACACCCGCCAGGCCCAGGCCGTTCAGTGTCGCGACAAGCTCGGCCGAGCGAATCCACGGGGCGCCGAACTGGCGAAACGGCATGGTCGTGCCCCGGCCCTCGGAGACGTTGGTCCCTTCGAGCAGGCACAGGCCCGGATACACCGCGGCGGTCTCCACGTCCGGCATGTTCGGCGACGGCTTGATGAACCGCAGCCCCGTCCGGTCGTACCACATCGCCCGGCGCCACCCCGTCAGGGGCACCACCGTCAGGTCGGCCTTCACCCCGTCGGCCAGCCAGCGGCGCCCGTTGACCATCTGCGCCAGTTCGCCGACGGTCATGCCGAACCGCACGGGAATCGGATACAGTCCGACGAACGTGGCGAATTTCGGCTCGAGAATCGGACCCTCGACGGCGAGCCCGTTGATGGCGTCGGGCCGGTCGAGGACGACGAAGGGCTTGCCCGCCTCGGCCGCCGCCTCCATCGACAGCGACATCGTGTAGAGGTACGTGTAGAAGCGGGCGCCCACGTCCTGCATATCGAAGACCAGCACGTCCACGTCGGCCAGCATCGCCGGCGTCGGCTTGGTCGTCTTGCCGTAGAGGCTGCGGACCGGGATCTGATAATCCGGGTGGACCTGGTCGCCGACCCGCCGGCCGTCCTCTTCGACGCCGTACAAACCATGCTCGGGCGAGAACAGCGCCACCACCTGCACGTCGGGCATCTTGCGAAAGACGTCGACGATGAAGTCGCCCCGGTGGTCGCAAGCGGTTTGGTTGGCAATGATGCCCACCCGCTTGCCCGCGAACAACTCGCGCTGCTCTCCGACATGATCCAATCCGGTACGCACGGCGGCTGCACAACCTGATACCATCGACAGAACAACCAAACCACAGGGTAGATTCACCGATCTCATTTTCTCTCATCACTCCATAAGCAGTGCCGTTCAGACCTGTTTGTCCCGGCCATTGTACGCCGCCCACACCCGCATCGCCAGTGCCGTCGGCAAAAAGATCAACGCGCGCCGGCGGCAGGGTGGGTTCTTAACCCACGCGTCTTAGGTCGTCCGGTTCCTGGTCAGGCGGCGGGGTTGTGGTCAGGCGGGCGGCGAGGTTGGGGACGGCCTGGCTCAGGAGGTCGGCGACGAGGGCAGCGAAGACGGTTTTGCCTTCGTCCGACAGATGGGTGCGGTCGCGTCGGCCGTTGGCCATGGGGCCCAATGTTTCGCTCTCGGCGGGGCCGAGTTGGTTGAGCAGTTCGATGCTGGCCGTGTGCAGGTCGACGAGCGGGACGTCCTTCTCGCGGGCAAGGTCGCGCACCGCCTGGGCGTAGGCGCCCAACAGGCTGACGATCTTGCCATCACGGAAGTTGCGTCGCGTCATCGACGTGATGAGCACGGGCGCCGCGCCGGCTGCCCGGGACTCGTCCACGTAGCGGCTCATGTACTGGCGATACGTGGTGTTGGGGTCCGTCTCGCGCGCGGGCCCCTTGCCCGGCATGTCGTTGTGTCCGAACTGGATGAGCACATAGTCGGCGCCGCCGGCCAGGGCCTTGGCCCAGTGCCCTTCCTCGATGAAACTCCTGGAGGAGCGACCACCCCGCGCGTAGTTCTCGCATTCGACGCGATCGTCGAGGAGCCGCTTGAAACCGGCGCCCCAGCCGGCGTTGTCGGTAACGGTCGAATCGCCAACCAGAATGATACGAATCTTCTTTGTCGCCGACTGCCCAGCCGACTCCGTCGCGGCACCCTCCGACGCCGACGGCACCGCGGTACAGCCGCCGAGCAACATTGCTGCCAATGCAACAAAACACATGCGAGGCAGCACCGCCACCGGCCGTCGCACCAACGGATTCTCGGGAGCCAATAGTCCCAACGACACCTGGTAGAACAAACGCGGTCCAACAGTCTTGCATCGCTGCATCGTACACTTATCCCTTCCACGACCGTTGCCACTGACTCTCCCCGAGAGCCGACTATACCAAAAAGGCCGACTGTGGCAACATACCCCTCTGCGGGAATAACAAATCGACAGGGTGGGTTCTCAACCCACGCGTCGCCCGTCGCCCCGGCCGGCACTCTATCGCCGCCGGCGGTTTTTTCCGAAAAAAAGACTTGCAAACTCCCCCGATCTGGCAGTAGAATAAGGTTGAATTGCGAACCGAAGGCAGGCTCAGAAGTGATTTATATTCTCAGCCGTCATCATACTCTTGGCAGCACCGATCATACCCGCCTGCCTCCGTCGCCAAGCGTGTGTGCGGCCGCACCGACGCGAGCCGCCCAAACCGGGAGAGTGGGTCCCTGGCCCACGCGGTAAAGTGCTTGGAAGGAAGCGGAAGATGGACAGCAGCGAAAAGCCCAACGGCGCAGCGGTCGCCTGCGCCCTCATCCTGACCCTCTGCCCGACAAGGCCGGCCGATAAGACGACAGGAGAATCGTTGCTTCGTGAATGGAGAGGACCGGTTATGTTGAGGCGAATGAACAGGTTCTTGATCGTCTGCGGCGTTGCCGTCTGCAGCATCGTGCCGGCCGGCTTCGCACGCATCGTTACGGTTAGATTCACTGCCGAGGTTAGAGATGTCGCCGTCAGCACGGAACTTGTGGACCTCAGCGATGATGGCAGACTTATTGCCGAATCGTTCGAGGTCGGGGATCCCATCGAGGGCATTTACGCCTATGACGTGTCGGCACCTGATGGTAATGCTGATGACGCTCGCGGAGAGTATGTTCTCTATGCGCGACCATTCGGAATCACGATAAGGACGAACCACTTCACATTTGAGACAGATCCTGCGAACGGCGGGACCAGTATCTTGATTACGAACGACGTTCCCTTTGTTGAAGGGTTTGGGGACCGTTTCGAAATGCAGTGCTATGACGGCCGTCTGATGACGCCTCAGATTGGCGACTTTCGATGTTACGCAATGAAACTGAGACTTCACGGGGGAGTCAATGTCCCTCTCGCCGATGATTCCCTTCCAAGTTCAGCCCCGATTCTGGAGAACTGGGACATCCGCGCGTTGGAGCTTGGCATCATTGGCGGTGGCCGCGGGAGCGTGGAGAGGCTTGACATCACGGCGGTTCTGACGTCGGCGGAGTTGTTGCCCGATCGGGCCTGGGTGCTTCATGTGGACGCCGACGCTGCGCCCGGAGGCAACGGTCTGTCGTGGGCGACGGCTTACGCCAGCCTCCAGGACGCCATCGCCAACGCTGCGACGGTCGGCAATACCGAGATCCGCGTGGCCCAGGGTATTTATAAGCCCGATCAGGGAGCCGGCCGCACGCCGGGAGACCGCCTGGCCTCGTTTGAACTGATCAGCGGCCTCGCCCTCAAGGGAGGCTACGCCGGCCTGGCCGCGCCCGACCCCAACGCACGGGACATCGAGTTGTATGGGACAGTCCTCAGCGGGGACTTGGCGGGAAATGATGTGCAGGTTGACGATCCGTGCGATCTGTGGCGCGAGCCGAGCCGGTCGGAGAACGCCTATCATGTAGTGACGACCAGCGGGACGGATGCAAACACGATCTTGGAAGGCTTCACCATTACCGGCGGCAACGCCTACGAGTATAATTGGCATCCTCAGGCCCCTAATACCCACAACTCCGGCGGCGGACTGAGAAACGACGGCGGCAGCCTATGGGTCCGCGATTGCACGTTTCTCCGAAACGTTGCCGAGGGCGAGGGCGGTGGTGGGATGTTCAACAAGGACGCGGCCTCGACGCATGTCATCGACTGTGAGTTCATTGAGAACGTCGCACGTGGAGGTGGTGGGGTCTACAATCTTGGCGGCCACGTTGCCTTCGAAGACTGCTTGTGGCTCAGGAATTGGACGCCTTCGGGAGGAGGGGCGATGTATAACCATACGGCAAAGATAGATTGTCGGAGGTGTTTATTCGAGCGAAATACTGACGCCGTGCATCACGTGGAGCAATCGCAAGGCAGTCTTGTTGAATGTCAATTTATAGAGAATTATAATGGCACATTGATTATCAGTTGGCGGACAGATATAGCGATTATCGATTGCATCTTCAATGAAAATGAGGCGGGAATAGGCGGAGGTGGCGGCGCCATTATCATGGGTTCAGTCGCTAAGGCTATCATTGATGGCTGCTCCTTCGCTCAAAACAGAGCGGCAACCGGAGGTGCCATGTTCATAACTCAAAGCTCCTATCCACGACTTGAAGACGCGATGCCGATAACTATTCAGAACTGCATCTTCAGTGGAAACTCTGCGGTGGATGGAGGAGCCATTTATTCTAGGTTCTCCAATACCATCGTGACCAGTTGTACGTTCTCAGGAAATCATGCAGACCGAGGCACGGCAATTCTATCACATCGGGGTCAATTTGAGATACCTGGCTATACAGAGATATCCAACTGTATCCTGTGGGACGGGGAAGATGACGAGATTGCGACGCTTGATGATTCTCCGGTTTCGGTGAATTATTCGAACGTCTCAGGCGGCAGGAGCGCTGTCCACGATCCGCGCGGCGTCGTTGTGTGGGGGCCTGGCAACATTGATGCCGACCCCCTCTTTGCCGATCCCAATGCCGCCGATTTCCATCTCAGGTCCCAGGCAGGCCGGTGGGTTCCGTTAAGCCAGACGTGGATTGCATATGATGTCACCAGCCCGTGCGTCGATGCCGGCGATCCCGCCAGCCCTATCGGGTTTGAGCCTTTCCCGAATGGTGGGCGTATCAACATGGGCGCCTACGGTGGGACGGGCGAGGCGAGCAAGTCGTACTTTGGAAAGCCCGTTTGCGAGACCCCGATTGCGGGGGATATTAACGGGGATTGCAGGGTCGATTTCCAGGACCTCGTCCTGTTGTTGAGCCATTGGCTGCAAAGCGGAACAAGTGACCGTTTTCAGGGACTTTGAAGATGAACCCTCGAACCTGGTACCGTCTGCGCACATCGTTGTTCCTATGCACGGCGCTGTTATGTCTTCTGCACGTGGCGGCACCCATGGTGCTGAGGCTGGCGTCGGGGACGCCCTGTTATGCCGTGGGGATCGGCCTGGAGGTTCTGTGGAGGACAATCGGTCTGTGCGTTCTGGTCTTTGTGTTCTATGTGGACTTTTGCAAAATGGAGATTAGGCTTACTTTAGGGAGGAAAAATCTTCTTGTCGATTTTTCCTCCCGAGAACGTAAATGCTTTCCATATGGGCACATAAGCCCGTCTTCAAGGAAATCATACCAACGATTTCCTTGAAGAATATAAGCCTAATCTCCATTTTGCAAAACTCTTATTCTATCTCTACCAGCGGGTCCTGTACGACCTCTTGCGCAGGAGGATTCGCCGCCGGAGGACCTGGGGCCTTCTGGTGTTGTTGCCCGTTCTCTTGTTCGGCGCGCGAAGCGTGTATCGTTCTCTGCCCTCGGTCCGGGCGCAGGAAATCCTGGGCACCGCCGAGCTGGCCCCCCTGCCGCAATCGGCGACCGGGATCACAGTGTACACCTGGTGGACGCCCATGTCGGGAGAGGAGTACCTGCGGTTTCGCGCCAGGCGGGAAGATATCGAAGCGTTCGTAGCGGCATCGCCCATCCTCAAAGGCGCGACGTATCGAGTCTATTCAGAAGCGAAGATGAGACTGCTCGAACCGAATCGAGTGGGTGCCGCCACGGCCGACCACGAGTACATTCGTGACTATCCGACCGCCCCGCCATGGTATATGCAGGAGATCAGGTGCAAGGCGCGGCGATATCGAATCCCGCGCACGGCCTACGGTCACAAAGGCGAGATCATCATCGACGAAGCGCACATGGTGATATACGTCAAATTAGTGTTCAGTTGAAACCCCCTGCGGGAAACCGGGAATAATAACCCTTTTTTATAGGGGAAATAGACACCTGCCCGCCAATCCAACCCTTGCTTTTTTCGGCGGCTGCGGTAGAATGATCGGTGCAGTTCAGTATCATCAGATCCCGATATGAAGGTTTGCACGGTGGAGGTTCACCATTCTCTTGAAAGGTCGAATCATGATTCAGCGTCATGGCAGCTTCCTGGTATCGTTGTGTCTCGTCGTCTCGTTCACGCAGGTCGTAGCGGCCGAAGACTGGCCTCAGTTTCGCGGCCCGCAGAGTTTGGGTATTTCCTCGGCGACCAATCTGCCCGCCACCTGGAGCGAAACAGAAAATGTGGTCTGGAAGACCGCCCTGCCCGGATACGGCTCATCCAGTCCGATCGCGCTGGACGGCAAGATCTACCTGACCTGCTACAGCGGATTCGGTATCGAAAGAAATCGGGGCACGATGGAGGACCTGACGCTTCACCTGGTGTGCGTGGACGGCAAAGACGGCGCGATCCTGTGGGATCAGCGCATCGAGCCCACGCTCCCGGAATCGTCGCGCGTACGCGATCATGGCTATGCGGCGCCCACGCCGGCCACCGACGGCGAGCATCTCTACATCTTCTTTGGAAAGAGCGGCGTCTTCAAGTTCGACCTGGAAGGCAAGCAGATCTGGCGCACCAGCGTCGGGACGAAGACGCATGGCTGGGGCTGTGGCACCTCGCCCGTGCTGTACGAGAACCTGGTCATCGTCAACGCCAGCGTCGAAAGCGGATCGCTCGTCGCCATCGACAAGGCCACGGGCAAAGAAGCCTGGCGCGCCGGGGGAATGGACTCGTCCTGGAATACACCTCACCTGGTGGCGACCGGAAACGGCAAGCACGAGCTGGCCGTGAGCGTGAAAGGCTGGATGCTCGGGTTCGATCCGGAGACGGGCAAGGAGCTGTGGCGCTGCGAGAGCATCGAGGACTATATTTGTCCGAGCATCGTGTCTCATGAGGGCGTTCTGTACGCTCTGGGCGGGCGCAGCTCCAAGAGCGTCGCCGTGCGCAGTGGCGGGCGCGGCAACGTGACCGCTACGCACAAGCTCTGGCAGGCCGACGTCGGGGCCAACGTCGCCTCGCCCGTCGTCCATGACGGCCACCTCTACTGGGTCAGCGACCGCAACCGCCAGGCCTATTGTCTCAGCCTGGCCGACGGTTCGGTCAAGTATGCCGAAGGCGTCCAATCTCAGCCATACGCCTCGGCCCTGCTGGCCGACGGCAAGATCTACGTCGTGACACGCAACGGCGGAACCGTCGTCCTGGCGGCCGGACCCCGCTTCGAGCAACTGGCCCACAACAAACTCGCCGACCGAAGCACCTTCAACGCCAGCCCCATCGTCTGCAACGGAAAACTCATCCTCCGCAGCGACCAAAACCTCTACTGCATCGCCAAGGGAGCTCAAATCGACGCAAAGTAAGACGCTGCGAAAACCCGGCGAGTGACGTCCCTGCATAGGGTCACAGTGAAGCTCCCGGCACGCCAACGTCATACCCTTTCCGGAGCGGGCAGCCTGGCCCGCCCGAAAGCCCCAGGGAGCGGGTACAGGGTCTTTACATCCACACGAGCTTCTGGTATTGCAGCAAGGAGAACTCCAAGTAGAGGCGCCGCGCGATGGATTTGGACAAGCTCGACAAGATCAAGAGAATTGCGATCATTGCTCTGTTCTCTGATGATGACCTGATGGATTACCTCGTCTTGAAAGGGGGCAATGCACTGGACCTTGTCTACAAGATCGCCGATCGCGCCTCCCTCGATCTGGATTTCTCCACCGACAGAGCTTTCTCAAAAGACGAGCTTCAAACCGTTAGTGAGAAGATCCACCGGGTGTTGATCAGAACCTTCAGAGCGAATGGGTATGAAGCGTTCGACGTCCATTTCAAGGAAGTCCCCGAATCCCGCGATACATCTGTGCCCGACTTCTGGGGCGGATACCTCGTTGAGTTCAAAGTCATAGAGACGACTCAATTCGTCCAGTTCCAGAAGGATTCGCGTGCCCTCCGCGTCAACGCGATCGAGGCGGGACCGGAACACAGACGCAAGTTCAAGATCAGTATCAGCAAGGCGGAGTACTGCTCCCTGAAGGGACTCCATGAACTGGACGACTACACCGTATACGTCTACACCCCAGAGATGATCGTCTTCGAGAAGCTCCGGGCCATCTGTCAGCAAATGCCCGACTACACGCCTAACAGGACCCCGACCGCGCGAGCCCGCGACTTCTTCGACATATATACCGTCATGGAGCACTTCGGGATGAGGCTAATCGCGTCGCCAAGCACGACTCTACTGACGAGCATATTCGAGGCGAAGAGGGTCCCGCTTCCTCTGATCGGCAAGATCAAGGAGTATCGCGAATACCACCGGCCCGATTTCGCTTCTGTACAAGCTACAGTCAAACCGAACCGCAGACTGAGGGACTTTGACTTCTACTTCGACTACGTCGTAGAAAGGTGCGAGCATCTAAAGTCCCTTTGGGAAGAATAGCCGCCACTTCTTCGAATACGCCTTGTCCTCGATCTGATGCATGAGGTAGAAATCATACGTGAACTCAAAGCGACGCAACAGTGCCACGGAACTTTCCTTGTATACGCCCGCGCGATCGAGATAGAAGCCGACGACTTGGTGGTATGGATACACGTAATCCATCTTTCGCAGAGTGGCAGCCAACTTGTTCACGGAGACCCGCCCGTGAGCCGTCCGATAGGCTCGCAGAACTTCAAAAACACCGCCAGCGTACTCCGGCCTAACAGCAATATCCACTAACGTTCGCTCAAGATCCGTCACCCTAACCCGCGAGCCGTCGGCCGCTTCTGCTTCGATGACGCCAAGGTTTCCCGTCTGCTTGCCGCTGAGCAGGTAGACTCGCCGGCCCTGGTAGTCCACGAAGTTGCTCGACATCCGCGTAGGCCGCTTGAACGCGACGTCAATCCGCTCCTGAGCCAAGCCGCCCGCCGGGTGTGGCTTGGCAGGTTGCTCACGATTCACGTAGATCGTCTTGGGAACTTGCTCGGTCAATCCGTGGAGCCCGACCGCCGTATAGTGCGAGCAGTAGCACTTCTCGTCAATACTCATCAAAAGCTCATAAAAACGCTGCTCGCCCCATACATATCGGACGGCTCTGCGATGAGGGAAGTCCAATCTGACCTTGTGCAGCTCTGTCCGCGCCATCAGAAACTCAATGAATTCCTGCGATGTCATACTACGCTTAAGGCGCCAGAAACCCCTGTTCTCACCAAGGATCCTCTCAATATCGCCCTTCTTGAAAACCGCCTTCTCCTGCTCCTCAAAGGCCTTCACTATATCTGGCTTGGCTATCTCAGCACGGGATTCTCTCATAATAACCAACTCCATGCCGCTTGGCGGTCGTCTGTAGTATATATACTACAGACGACACCAGCGACCACTCTTTGCCTTTAACGGAGCCCGAGCACACCCTTCTCATACAGGGTTCGCTACTCGTAGCACCGTACCTGCCTCGGGGCCACTGACGACATGTAGTATATATACGAACATGTCGTCAGTGGCCCCGAGTCTCCTTTAACAAATCCTATATCCTGGCCGGAAAGCCACTTTGGCCAGGTGACTTCAAAGCGTGATAATTGTGTCAGTGTAGTATATATACTACACTGACACCACAAGTTCAGGCATGCAAGCCAACCCACAACGGCAGAATGTGGCGGTCGAGGATGTTGGTTGTGACTTGCTCGGCGATGGTGGGCTCGTATTGGTTGAGGGCGTCTTGGAAGCGGGGGCCGGTTTCGGCGGCGATTTTGTAGGCGACGTGCAGGAGCTGGCGGAAGCTGGGGTTGTAGTCGGCGCATTTCGGGTCATGCCGTAAGGTTGCGGCAAACATCGGGCCGTCCCATGCGTTGACCCGCTCGGGCGCGGGCAGCTTGGCCTTGTCGATGTCGATGACGGTGGCGTAGGGGCCGCACAGTTCGTCCATGCGCGCCAGCGCCGCGGCGTAGATCTCGCGGGCCAGAGCGAGACCGTCCCCGCCGGCCAGGGCCAGGCCGATCAATTCCTCCAGCCAGGTCGTACCGGCGGTCTTGACGTGCACGCCCGCGTCGAACTTCTTCAGGGCCGCGCGGATCGGCCCATAGATCGAGAACTTGTCGCTGCCCGAATGCACGCTGAGCTTGAGGCCTTCGGGCAGGCCGAACTGCCTCACGGCGTACGCGATCACCGCCAGGTCCTGCTCGAACTCCCGGGCGAATTGGGCCGGATCGCCCACGTAGTCCACGCCCTTGTTGAAGCGGCCGCTGAACTTCGGCGCGATCGTCTGAGCCGGGATGCCCTCGTCGGCAATCGCGGCCAGGATGATCAGCATCTCGACCGGCGTCTGGGGCGCATCGGTCTCATCCATCGACACTTCCGTGATGAAATTGCCCGCGCCTTTCGCGGCTTCGATATGACGGTAGATTCTTCCCGCCTCGGCGACAGCGACCAGGTACTTCGACGCGATGGCGCGCAGTTGCGATTCGCTCACCTCGAAGGCGTCCTCGATTCCGTCGGGCCGCAGCGAGCCGAGCAGACCGCGGTGCTTCTCAACGAAGCCGTCGACGGCGCCCGCGTCCGCGGGGCGTCCGATGAAATCGGCGACGTCCAGCGTGAAGAAGTCGCTGGCCTCCAGGAACGCATCCACATTCGCCAGGCCGATGTGATCGGCATCGACGAAGTACGGACCTTTCCAGTCGGATGCAGCGACCGCTTCGTCCGCTTCCCGGCGCACGTCGGCGGGCTGCGTGCCGATGATGCTGTGCTCGCGGTGCGACTTGTTCCAAACCGGCGTAATGTCCAGCCCCTGCTCGGCGGCCTTGATCAGAGCGGCCAACTGCGCCTTGCCCTGCTGGCCAAATCGATCCCCGATTCCAAACGAATATTTTCCCAGGTTCATTCTCTTCCTTTCTGCGCGCGGTTCCCGTCAAAGCGATTCATCATTTCGAACACAGCCGTCTCGGCCACGTCCGGGCCCGTCTCGTACACCTTCCTCGCCCCGGCCAGATCGTTGCCCACGAGCATGATTGCCTTGCTCTGCGCCCCTTCGACTGCGAGAAACAGGTCGGTCCCGGCCTCGGGCCGGCAGCCGCGAACGAGCACGCCCGTCGCGTCTTTCAGTCGGACAAGCGCGGCACCGTCCGAAGGGGCCGTCGCGTCGAACTGATCGACCATGGCGTCGGCAACGTCATCAAAGACGACGGCAGAGCGTGCGTCCTGGCTTTCCAATTGCAGTTGCACATTCCTCATCGTCAGGCCGGTGACATGCCGGCAATAGAGGCCGTAGGCGGGCAACCGTCCGAACATGGAGTATTCGGGATACTTCTGGGCCTGCTCGGGTATCTCCCGCGTGGCGTCGGCTTCGGCGCCGCCGCCGGCGAAAGACAATCTGACGTTGTCCAGGGTCACGTTCTCGATCTTCGCCTCGGGCAGACCGGCGATGGCGCAGCCGGTTGGATTGGCGCCGCGGGCCTCGATATTGGCGATGGTGACATTGCGGAGACTGCCGATGCCCGGCTTCTCCATCTGGTCCTTGAAGGGCCTGGCGCGGTTGCCCAGGCGGATGAAGATCGGGGCGCCGACGCCGTCCATGGTGATATCCGAGACGACGACGCGGTCCATGGCGCCGCCGTCGACGATCTCCAGCGCCACGCCGGCCAGCCGCGTGTTGTGGATCACGCAGCCCGTCATGACGATGTTCTGGAAGCCGCCGTTCGATTCGGTCCCCATCTTCAGCGCGTTGCACGTGCTGCGCAGGA